>JAKOVY010000113.1 GCA_029781825.1 Bacillota bacterium
TAATGAATTAAGCAACCGGGTAATAGCATTCTGTGAGAAAAACAATATTGAGTACCATATTAAAAGGGGCACGATCTCGGAGCTTGATTGCAGCATATCCTGAAAAAAGATAAAACGGCGTCGTTACGACTCGTGAATTGTAATAGTCCGGTGTGATTTGAACAGCAAAGAAGCACCGCCCGCCACAATTGTTTAATTTCATTCCAGGCAGGGGGATTTTAACGTGTTTAAAAACAAACTGAAGAAGGCTCTCTATGAGGGTCAAGCCTGCTACGGCACCCTCATCTGCAACAATTCTCCCGATATTGTTGAGATCTGCGGTCTGGCGGGATTCGACTTTGTTATTATGGATCTCGAGCACGGGTACATGTCTCCGGAAAGCATGGTACACCTGATTCGGGCGGCAGAGGTAACCGGGATGACTCCCATTACCCGCGTAACGGAGAATTCGGATGCAATCATCCTGCGCAGCCTGGATGTGGGAGCCCACGGAATACAGGTACCGATGGTTAACGATGCCGCTGCCGCCAGGCTGGCGGTGCGGCGGGCCAAGTATTACCCGGAGGGGATGCGCGGGGTAGCCTTTCCGCGTTCCAGCAATTACGGCCTTTCCCCGTTGTTTGATTACTTCAAAGAGGCGAATGATGAGACCCTGGTAGTGGTCCAGTGTGAAAACCTGGAGGGGCTCAACAACCTGGAGGAGATTGCTGCTGTTCCGGGTATCGATGTCATTTTTCTCGGGCCGTTTGATCTCTCGCAATCATTTGGCATTCCCGGGCAGGTGCAGGATATGCGGGTGCAGGAGGCAGCAGCCCGGGTTATCCAGGTCTGCCGGGAGCACGGAAAGATACCGGGAATCTACTGCAACACCCCCGAGGATGCGAGACAAAAAGCCGACCAAGGATTTAAGTACATCCCCATCGGGGTTGACTCCACCCTGATTGCCGAAGCCTTCAAAAGAGTGGTTGACACGGTGAAGAACCGATAATCTATGAGGAAATCTACGAATAAACGCCCTCCCGCCAAGCAACACTAAGGTATATTGCCTGAAGAGGTGACTCCATTGAAACTGGACTGGGCGTATCTGCTCATTGCCATGGCGGCGGGGGCGGCGATGGCTGTTCAGGGTACCATGAACTCGGTATTGGGAAAAGTTATCGGTTTGTGGGAATCAACCCTGGTGGTGCACATAATCGGGCTGATTGCGGTTTTGGGGATAATCCTGGCCGGCGGAATAGGCTTTGCCGGGTTGGCCAAAGCCGGACAGGCACCATGGTATGTTTACCTGGGAGGGTTGCTGAACGTAATCATTATCTTTGGAGTAGTCAAAAGCATGCCGAAAATCGGAGTCGGGAATGCAACCACCGGGATCATATTTGCCCAGATATTGACGGCGGTTATGATTGACAGGTTTGGGATTATGGGCGTGGAAAAGGTTCCTTTCCGGTGGATTGACCTCCTGGGAGTGGTTCTTTTGGCGGTCGGTACCAGGATTATGCTGAAATAATCTCCTAAACGTTTGTCTGCCGCATCAACCCCGTGCTTGCGGCAGACCGTTTGAAACCGGACAGCATTTCAATAGGCGATGATTACGCATTTCAGTGCACTCATTTCCCGTTCTCTCCCCCCGAGCCGTGGGGGATAAAGACCCGCGACATACTGCAAACACGCAGAGATGGAGTTTCGGGGCTCTCGGGGATCGTTGATAGGGCCTGCCGGTTAAGATATAATTTAGGAAAAATCCGGGCGAGGATAAAAATGCTAAACCATGAAATTCTGGCGGCCACCCGACGCCTGAACGATTACTTCCTCCATCGTGATTCCCTCTATCCTTCTCTGGAAATCCGGCGCCAAAACCTGCAGCAGTGTGCCCAATTTGGCTTCCTGCGGCGGCTCGAGCGGCAGGAGATCCTCGAAGCGTCCCGGGGGCGGGCCTTGGTGGCTGTAGACGGTTCACGGGCTGATTATGGGGGTATCTATCCCTATAACGTCTGTGCGATCCAGGTGCTGGCCCGGGCAAGTACGGCAAACGAGCCTGAACGCCTGGCTGATGCTGCGGTTTATTGTCCCCTCGATCCAAAGGTGTATGAGGAGATAAGCGAAGCGGCCGCTCGGAACGGGGTCGAAGAGGGTGAGGCCTACCGAAAGCTGATGGGCGAGAAGATGGCTCATATGGAGCTCAAACTGGCTCTCAAAGCCTTACAGATAATCAAACCCTACATGATCATGCTGGATGGCGGCTTCTTGCTGTTTGACAAGTTTCCCGAATGGAACGAGCTGGCAGATGAAGCCCTAAACCTCGATTGTATCCTGGTAGGAGTAATTGAAGAAGTCGCCACTTCAGACCTCTGTTCCCTGACGGGACTTGAGGTCCCGGGGATGCGGATTTATGATCGCGAATTCCTGTTTGGACTGCTCAAGCCGGGGGAAATGGCGGTGGTTGGCGGGGAAAAGGCTATCAAACGGGATTATTACACGGTGTTTGCCCGCATGGGAAGCACCCCCCAGGCAGTGGCCTGTGATTTCCTGGCCGGCCAGGGGAAGCACCTGGTTCCCGCCATGAACCTCATCTATTCCTTAACCCCTCCCCAGGGGAGGGGGATACCCGCCTGGCTGGATCTGGTGGACCGGGAAGTCAGGCTCAGCAAAAGGTCTATGGAATCACTGATCATGAACGGGCTTGACCCTGCGGTGAGAGAGAGGTTTTTTAAAAGCAACCGCGAGCGACGCGGTCTTTAAACGGGGAGTTGTTGTTGAGTGCAGGTTGTTGGGAAAACCAATGAACGAGATGTCTGGGTGGCCAGTAAAGACAGGCCTTTTCGTCTGAATGAGCTGCTGGTGGTGGAAGGGCATCATCCTGAAACCGCAGTGGGGGAAGTGGTTGAAACCTATTCGCTCAATCCGCTGGTACCTCTGGTTGACGAGGGTTCTCCCTATCTTATGGGTCATGAGATAGTGTCAACCCTGCGGGAATTGGGATATGAACTGGAACGCGATACTGTTTATCTGGGCAAAATCAGGGTTATAAGTGAGCTTTTCTATCCGGTAAAGACCGGCTCCCAGGCCCGCGTTCCTGATTTTTCGGAGGTTGCAGACCTCCTGGTGCAGGCCAAACCCGAACAATCGATGGCTCTGGGGGTCATTCTGGGTACGGATACCCTGGATCCTACGCTGCCTGATGAACTGAGAGGCCTTGCTCCTCTGTTCCAGGACGGAGCAGTGGTGGAACAACAGGGGGTGCCCTTTTTACTTGATTATCGCCGCATGCAGGACTACCCCCATATCGGCATCTTTGGCGGCTCCGGTTCCGGAAAGTCCTTCGGGATCAGGGTGCTGATTGAGGAGTTCATGAAGAAAAGGCTGCCGGTAATCGTGTTTGATCCCCATTTCGAGATGAGTTTTTCCGAACCGCTCCTGCCCGACCTGCCACCGGGTTTTGGGGAGTCGTTTGACAACTCTTTTCGGATTCTGACGGTGGGGCAGGATGTTGGGGTCAGGTTTGATATGCTTAATGAGGGGGACCTGTGCAACCTGCTGGGAGCGGTCAGCCCTCTCAGTGAGGCTATGGAATCGACGGCCCGGGCAATTCTCATGAAAAACGACAGCCTGGGTACCTATACCGAACGGCTCAATAATCTGATTGAGATGATGGAAAACAACGAGGCCGACTACCGGCAGGAGTTTTTCAGCCGGGGCAGCGGACCGGACCGGGAGCGTGAGTGGAAAAGGCTCAAGGTGCTGCAGAATCAGGTGGGCCAGCCGGCCAGTCTGCGGGCCATCCGCTGGAGGCTCTACAGCCTGCAGCGGGAAGGGATTTTTAACCAGGCCGGGATTGCCCGGATTGAAGAGGGCCTGCGCAACCAGCAGGTGGTGGTAGTCCGGGGAACCATACGGATGCTGCGGGTTTATGCATCCTATGTGCTGCGACATCTCTACGGCAAGCGGCGCGAATACCGGGACGCCATGCAGAAGGGGCAGTCGGCGGCCGCTTTTCCTCCGTTTTTGGTAGTGACTGACGAAGCCCACAACTTTGCGCCCAAGGGAGATCACTCCTCCCCGTCTTTGAGGGAATTCCGGGAGATTGCACAGGAAGGCAGAAAATATGGAGTATTCCTGGTCCTGGCCAGTCAGAGGCCGGCCCTGCTTGACGATACTATAAACGCTCAGCTGAATACCAAGATCATCTTTCGCACGGTAAGGTCCATGGACCTTTCGGTGATTCGTGAAGAAACTGACCTGGGGCAAGAGGAGATACGGCGCCTGCCGTACCTTCCCTCCGGTTACAGCTTTATATCGTCACCCATTGTCGGGCGCACCGTGGCGGTAAGGATTAGAGCCGCCAAAACCCGCAGTCCCCATCAGGATAACCCCTTTGATGAGTTGGAGGCAATAACCGATACCAGGCTCGGTGAGTTCCGAACAGTTCTGGAGAAGTATTTGCCCCTCAACGAGACCTACCTTAACGATGTGCTGCAGGAACTGGAACACCGGGGAATTCGAATGACCCGCAGTGAACTGGAGAGCATTCTCGGGCAGATGGTGGAGAGGGGAGAACTGATAAAGGATGACAACTCCTTCGTAACCGTTTATCGACCGGCTGGCACTAAGTAAATCCGATGCCGGATATTCCTTTTTCCCGGTAATTCAGGTCTATTCACCGGCTGCCAGTAAAAATTACCGCGTGACACTGCGAGACACTCGCGAGCAATTGGAAGGTTGAGAGCGATGAAAATCTTGTTCTTTACGGATACCCATTTTCGGGGCAGTTCCCCCGCCAACCGCAAGGACAACCTCTGGTCGACCTTAAAGGACAAGCTGACTGAGGTGGTCAACCTGGCCAATGACTACCAGGTTGATTTTGTGCTGCATGGCGGAGATTTTTTTGATACCCCCAACCCGGCGCTTTCCGTTGTCGGAGACTTCATCGAGATACTGAGGCAGCTCAAGAGCCCGCTTTATGGAATCGCCGGCAACCACGACATCTTTGGAGGCAACCTGCAGACGCTGCCGCGCACGGTTCTGGGGTTTACGGCTCGGATGGGCTTCATCCGCCTATTGGGCGAGGAGAGCGTGCGCTTGGAGGCTCGGGGAATCAGGGCCAGTCTCACCGGAAGGCCTTATCACCTGGATATCGACCGCAGGTCCCGCCACCTGGACTACTGCATTGAAAAAGACACGGAATCCGACATCACCATACATCTTATTCACGGCATGCTGCTCGATAAGAAGCAGTTCCCGGGGGATTACACCCTGATCGACGACTTGGAGGACACGGGCGCGGATTTGATCCTGGCCGGCCACTATCACCTGGGTTTCGGGGCCCTGCAGCGGGGTAACCGCTATTTTGTAAACCCGGGAGCCCTGGCTCGCCTCAGCAACCATCACCGGGAGATAGAGCGGAAGGTTCAGGTGGCTTTGATCGATCTGACCGGCGGTGCGGTCAACTGCCGGTTAATTGCCTTACAGTCGGCGCCGGCGGGAGAGGAGGTCCTGGACCGTACCCGGGCCGAGGAGCTTGAGTCCCGCGTGCTGGCCATGGAGAGATTCACCCGGGAGGTTAAGGAGGCTGCGGAGCTGCGGCGCTGGAACGTCAGCCAGATCATCAGCGAGCTGGCCCGGGCTGAACACCTCAGTGAGGAGATACGTAATGAAGCGTTAAGGCGAATTGCCGCAGCCGAGGAATCACTTATGAGTCAGGAGAGTTGAGATGAGGACTTACATAAAGAAACTGAGCCTAAGAAATTTTCAGTCCCACCGCGAGACGGATTTGGAGTTCACCCCGGGACTCAACATAATTGTCGGTCCCTCCGATCAAGGGAAGTCCGCCATCATTCGGGCCCTGCGCTGGCTGATTTATAATGAACCCCGGGGCACGGGGTTTATCAGGGTCGGAGAGACCCGGTGTCAGGTAAGGGTGGAATTGAGCAACGGGGTGGCGGTGGAAAGGATCCGCGACGAGAGCGGACGGATAAACCGCTACATCCTGGAGATACCCGGTGAAGAGGCCATGGTGTTTGAGCGGTTTAACCGGGAGGTGCCGTTGGAGGTCAGAAAGGCCCTGGGAATACAAAAGCTGGTCATCGACCGTGATAAAGCCTTGGAGATAAATTTGGCCGGTCAGCTGGAGGCCCCGTTCCTGCTTGAAGAAACCGGCAGCACCCGCTCCAAGGTTCTGGGGCGCATGGCCAACCTGCACATCATTGATGCCGCCCAGCGGGACACCAATCGCGATATCGGTCAGGCGTTACAGGAGATAAGCCGCCTGGAGGGTGACATAGACTCTCTTGACAGGCAGCTGCAGGAATACGCGGATCTGGAAGAGGAGGAGCGGAGGCTGCAGAAGCTGGAAGGCCTCCTGCAGAGGTTAACCGAACTGGAAGGAACCCTGGAAAAACTGGAGGAAGCGAAAGCTCTCCTGGAGGAAAACAGGCGGCAGATGGAGGAGAACATGAAGGTGCTGGCCGAACTGTCCCGAGTTGATGAAGCCTATGAGTCTTATGCTGTCTTTAATCGGCTGCTGCGGGAAATGCAGGAGATACAGGAATTACAGGAAAAAAGGCGGCGGACTCTGGAAGAGCTCGGGGTCTGCAGCCGGAAAATCGATTCCACCCAGGGGCTGGAGCGGGCCGAAGGTCGGCTGGAAAAGATGAAAGTCCTGCGGCAGGAAGGGTTTGAGCTCCAGGCTACCCGCCGGGAACTGATGGCTCTACTCCAACAACTCCGCACAAAAACCGGGGAGCTTGCTGCTTGCCGGGATGTGATTGAATCGCTGCAAGGCGTGGATCGAGCAGAGCAGGCGTACCATAATCTATCGGCCCTCACAGCCCGATTGGATGCATACGACGCGCTTCTCCGCAGCCGTCAGGAGCTGCAGCAGGGGCTGGAGGAAATCGCCGGGGAAATCAAGAACATCGATTCCCGCGCTCGGAGCCTGGCCGATGAGTACGGCGAACTGCTGCAGAGGGTGGGCAGGTGCCCCATCTGCTTTGCCGAGATTAACCAGGATACCATAACCCGTATCCGCCAGGAAGTATTATTGGGTGATTGACGTCGATTGGCCTGGAGAGTATCGCTGTACTTAAGAGAGCCATGGTGGGGTGAAGCGAAGGAATAGAGCGGTCTTAATATATTAACTCTAGTTTATTCGTAAGCATTCTCGATGGAGGTGTAACCCGTGGAGAAGGAATCATACGACAGCCGGATCAAGAAGCTGGAAAACGCCCTGAAGCAGGCCAGCAAAGACCGGGCCCAGGCCCTGGCTCGTTATGACGTGCTGCAAAAGGACCTGGAACAGATCCATAAACGGATTGAAGAATTGGGATGCAAGCCGGAGGAACTTGATGCCCGTATAAGAGAAATCAGGAATGAGATGGATTCGCTTATCAAGGAAGTGGAGAAACTGATACCCGAGCAGTACCTGAAGAGTGCGGGGTGGTAACTTGGAATACAGGGTCCTGAAAAGGAGTGTTGACCGTTTCCGGGATGACCTCAACCAGCGCAAAGGGCGCCGTGACAACCTGCTTGAGCAAAAACGCCGGAAGGAAGAGCGAATCGCCGAGCTGAAACGGGAAGTGGACAAACTGCGTCAGGTTGCCAGGCTGTTTGTTCTGGCCGGTGAGTACGCGCGCCAGGAATCCAAGGAAACCATGGAGCGTCTGGTTACAAATGCGTTGAAAATGGTATTCCAGGGGGACCACGTTTTTCATATCGACTTTGAAGAGCGCGCCGACAGGTCCGAGGCCGAATTCACAGTTTCTTCATCCTATGGGGGAAACCAGATGGTTCAGAATGACCCGTACGACTCCCGAGGGGGCGGCGTCGTTGATGTCATTTCGCTGGCCCTGCGGGTGGCAATGCTGGAAACCAGCCGGCCGCCGCTGGAAGGACCGCTCATTTTGGATGAACCGGGCAAGCATGTTTCCGAACAGTATGTGCGGCAGGTGGCCGAATTCCTGAATGCGGTGTGCAACTCATTTGACCGCCAGGTGATAATGGTGACTCACAACCAGCACCTGGCTGATGCCGGAGCGACATCATATCATGTTGAGATAAAGAACGGTGAAAGCGTGGTATACGGCAGGACCACGGCTTTTGATTAAACTGCTGGCGGCAGAGCCTGCAGCCCGCCTGTTCATCAGGAAAAGCTGATCCGGCGGCCCGAATCCTTGCGCAAGCCTTCCAATAAACGTGATTAAAACCGAATTGACAGACTGTAAACATAATATTATTATAAAATTACAATGATTACAAAATTGTAAATTATTGAGGAAGGATCGCTATGATTGAAAGGATTCAAAACTTATTGAGGGCGCATGGGATTAAACCTTCTCACCATAGAATAAAAGTCTATCAGTACCTGGTTGAGAAACGGAACCACCCCAGTGTGGACATGATTTACCAGGAACTGGTGCGGGATATACCTACCCTTTCCAAGACAACGGTGTATAACACCCTGAATCTTTTTCTGGAAAAGGGGATTGCGGTCATGATCACCATTGATGAGAATGAGACCCGCTATGATGCGGATACCTCTTTACACGGACATTTCCGTTGCAATCGCTGCGAGGGGATATATGATCTACACCTTGATACGGCGGCCTTGAAATGGGAGACCCTGGATGGATTTGAGATCAGCGAAAGCCATCTCTATTTCAAGGGCTTATGTCCCGAGTGCCATTGATAGAGCAGTCGGTTATACTGCATGGTCCGGAGCCTGCGGATGATTGTACACCCCAAACCCGGCGGTCCGTTTAGGGAACAGCCAATCGCATAAGGCTGAAACAGCACCCCGTCCGGGGTGCTATTCTTTTGGACGCAGGTTTTATGTAATAAGTACCGGTACAGTGTCCGCCGGTGCAACATTTTTTAGGAGTAATGGACGGAAGCGGCAGGTATATTGCAACGGGAGGATTACCCCAAATTATATAGCAGGAACCCAAACCCGAAAGCGCGTGCACGGCAACAAGATCGCGCAGGAAACAGTCCGTCGCTGTAGAATTTACATGTCTTAGTTGGCTGCAGGTTCAACATCAGGCAGGATGAGGTTGGATTACCTGATTTGCGCTCCTGTAATTACGTGATAGAATGTAGAGTAGCCTGGAACTGCTGCAGGATATATTAACCTGTACTTACTTTTGTAAGACTGGAGATATGATATATGGACAGCGCAAAGATCATGGAAGCCGTACGCATGATTCTGGAAGCCATGGGGGAAGACCCGAGTCGCGAAGGGTTGAGGGAAACCCCGGAGCGAGTGGCCAGGATGTATGAGGAGATATGTAAGGGTATTGATGAGGACCCCGGTCAATACCTGGAAGTCATGTTTACCGAATCCCATGATGAAATGGTAATGCTGAAGGACATACCTATATACTCCCTTTGTGAGCATCATCTGCTGCCGTTCTACGGCCGAGCGCATGTGGCGTATATTCCTCGTAAGGGCAAGATCACCGGTCTCAGCAAACTGGCTCGGGTGGTTGAGGGTTTTGCCAGGCGGCTGCAGGTGCAGGAACGCCTCACCTCCCAAATTGCGGATACGATCAATGAGCGGCTGCAGCCCTGGGGAGTTATCGTGGTCATTGAGGCAGAGCACATGTGTATGACCATGCGGGGGGTCTTAAAACCGGGTACCCTTACCATCACCTCCGCCGTCAGGGGCATATTTGAAACCAATCCCGCATCGCGAGCGGAAGCTCTTTCTCTGATCAGGGGTTAGCCATACCGGTTTGTTCCAGGTGATGAAACAGGTAACCGGCAGCAGAACATGCCGGGGATTTAAGGTTTTGGAATTCACAGAATAAGTGCTAAAGGGAGTGAGATTATGACCACAAAGGACTCGGGCAAACTGGAATTGCTGGCCAGGAAAACCTTCAATGGCAACCCGGAATTGAATAAGGTAGTTGATTTTCTTAATAAGACCCTGAAGTTTAAAAAGCTGATGTTTGGACTGACCAAAGACCGGGAAACGGGTGAAATGACCATCAGCATCTACGAGATTTGATATGGAGGATTAGCTAATGAATAGATTGGGGGCCTTTCTTAAAGAGTTCATCGGTATTGTAATAGTTGCTTTTCTTTTGGCTATGATCCTCCGGACATTTGTAATCGAGGGAAGATGGATCCCCTCGGGTTCGATGCTTCCCACCATTCAAGTGGGCGACAGGGTGATGGTCAACAAATTCATTTATTATTTCAAGATGCCGGAGCGCGGGGATATTGTGGTATTTGAACCCCCGGAAGCCATTAATCAGCAGGATGATTATATCAAGCGTATCATCGGGCTGCCGGGAGATAAAATAGAGGTAAAGGACGGCAAGGTGTGGGTCAACGATGAACCCCTGGACGAACCCTACATAGCGGAACCTTCGAATTATGAGTACGGTCCGGTGAAAGTTCCGGAGAACGCATTGTTTGTTATGGGGGATAACCGCAACATGAGCTATGACAGCCATCTCTGGAATGGATGGCTGACCATGGATCATTTAAAAGGCAAGGCCTTTCTTATATACTGGCCTATCAGCCATTTCAAGGTACTTGATTAGGAGGAAATGATGAGGATACTCGTTACCAATGATGATGGCCTCAATGCTCCTGGACTGCATATGCTGGTGAAGACGCTGGCGGAGATGGCGGAGATCTACGTTGTAGCCCCGGACCGGGAGCGGAGTGGAACCGGCCATGGTATCACGGTTTTTGAACCCATCATGATCAGACGGGTTAACGATATAGCAGAGGCCCAGTGTGCGTGGATAGTGTGTGGAACTCCGGTGGATTGCGTTAAACTGGGGATTGAAGCCCTGCTTCCCCATAGACCGGACCTGGTGGTTTCCGGTATAAACAAGGGAGCCAATCTGGGCTGGGATGTGTTGTATTCAGGGACGGTTTCCGCTGCCATGGAAGGAGTCATTATGGGCGTGCCGTCGATTGCCGTTTCCCTGTGCCTGGATGGCGGGGAGGAGGATTACAGCTTCGCGGCTCGTTTCACCCGCGCCGTCTGTCGACAGATGGAGAAGGACGGTTTTGACAAGGACACGATAATAAACATAAACGTCCCCGCAATACCCCGTTCTCAGATTAAAGGCTTGCGGGTTACCCGGTTGGGCAGGAGACAGTATGAAAATGTGTTTGAGGAACGTAAAGACCCTCGCGGCAACACCTACTTCTGGATGGGAGGGGATGTGTTGGAGGAGGATCAGGAACCGGACAGCGATGTAATGGCTATTAAAGAAGGTTATATCTCTCTGACTCCGATTCACTTTGACCTCACCAACTATGCCCTGGTGGAGAAATACCGGCAAATCTATCGTGATTACGTGGATCATTGTTAAATGTTTTGGATAAGCCTGCTTCTAAATTGCCTTATTTTCGTCATCATAATCAACCTGATCAGGTGGGCCAAGTTTCGCCGGCAGCCGGACGCGGATTCGTTTCGCCCGTCCATTCTTTTTCCGGTAGCTTTGGGTTTGGTTCTTACCCTGTTGGACAGCTTGCGGCTGGTATTCATACAGCAACTGGCGCTGTTTTTGGTGGCTGCCGCACTTATATACAAGTTAATTTCTGTTTTTCAGCGAAAGTAAAATCAGGTATAATTAAAGGGATTTGCTGTGGGAGTGGCCAGGAGCAAATCTGTTTTGGATTACTAGCAAGGAGGGAACTTGATGAAGGTATACCCAACCCCCAAAATAAGGAATATAGCTTTTATAGCTCATGGAGGCTCTGGAAAGACCACCTTGGCCGAGGCCATGCTCTACAACACCGGCGCCACCACCAGGCTGGGCAAGGTAGATGATGGCAATACGGTATCCGACTTCTTACCTGAGGAAATTAAACGCAAGATCAGCATCAGCACCAGTCTTGTGCCCTGTGAGTACCGGGATCACAAGATTAATATCCTGGATACACCCGGTTTTGCCGACTTCCTGGGCGAGGTCAGGGCGGCGTTAAAGGTGGCGGATAGTGCCCTGGTAGTGGTCTCAGCCGTTGCAGGGGTTGAGGTGCAGACCGAGATGTTTTGGGAAGAGGCGCAGGACCTTCCCAAGATAGTCTTTATCAACCGGATGGACCGTGAAAATGCCAATTTCTATAAGACGCTGGATGATCTCAGGGACAAGTTCTCCGGTACTATCGTTCCCCTGCAGCTCCCTATCGGTGCGGAGGCCAGCTTCAAGGGAGTTGTTGATCTGCTGAAGATGAAAGCCCTGATATTTGAGCCGGGCAGCGGGAAGTACAAGGAAGAGGAAATTCCCAGTGATATGATGGCCGAGGTTGAGAGCTATAAAGAACAGCTGATTGAAGCCGCGGCTGAAGGTAATGATGAGCTTCTGGTCAAGTACCTGGAAGGTGAGGAACTGACCGATGAAGAGATAAGAACCGGAATAGCGGAAGCGGCCTCCAAAGGTGCGGTAGTTTTCGTGTTCTGCGGTTCGGCTCTGAATAATATCGGGGTGCTCCCGGTTATGGATTTCATCGTTGACTGCATGGCAGCACCCAATGCAAATGCGGAAAAGGATATGTCCAAGGAACCACTGGCTGCGCTGGTCTTCAAAACCATAGCCGACCCCTACATCGGACGCTTAAACTTCTTCAAAATTGTCCAGGGGGAAGTGAAGTCTGATTCAGTTGTTTATAACGCTACCAAAGAAAGAGAAGAGAAGATCGGGCAGATACTGGTAATGCGCGGCAAGGAGCAGCAGGGTGTGCCCGAAGCGAAGAACGGTGATATCGTGGCGGTTGCCAAGCTTGCAGTAACTACCACCGGCGATACCCTGACGGTTAAGGCCAATCCCGTCAAGTTGGAGGGAATTGACTTCCCTGAGCCTACTCTGGGAATAGCCATTGAACCGAAGGCCAAGGGAGACGAAGACAAGCTGAGCAATTCCCTGCAGAGACTGATGGAAGAGGACCCGACCATCAGGCTGGAGAAGAATACCGAAACCAAACAAACCATCCTCCACACCATGGGCGAAAGCCATACCGACATAATTGTGGAACGCCTGCAGCGGAAGTTCGGAGTGGAGGTAAAAACGGCGGAGATGCGCATACCCTACCGGGAAACCATCCGCGCCCAGGTTCAGGTGGAAGGAAAACATAAGAAACAGACTGGAGGGCATGGCCAGTACGGTCACGTCTGGCTGCGAATGGAACCCTCTGAAGAGGAATTTGAATTCAGCGAAGAGATCTTTGGCGGTGTAGTCCCCAAGCAGTACGTTCCGGCGGTGGAAAAGGGTATCCGGGAAGCCATGGCCGAGGGGGTTGTGGCCGGTTATCCGGTAACCAATGTCAAGGCCGTACTTTATGACGGTTCTTACCATTCGGTTGATTCATCGGAAATGGCTTTTAAACTGGCGGCCATCCTGGCGTTCCGCAAGGGAATGGAACAGGCCAAACCGGTATTGCTGGAACCGATATACAATGTAGAGGTTGAAATACCGGAGCAGTTCATGGGGGACATAATCGGCGATCTCAACAGCAAGCGGGGGCGGGTCCTGGGCATGGAACCCCGTGGAAAGAATCAGGTGGTCAGAGCTCAGGTCCCATTAAAAGAGATGGTTCGCTACAGTATCGACCTGAAATCAATCACTCAGGGACGAGGCAAATTCAAGATGGAATTCGACCATTATGAAGAGGCTCCCCCCAAAGTGGCCGAGGAGATAATCGAAAAAGCCAAGCGGGAAAAAGAATAGACAGCAGAAGGGCTCAAAAAGAGCCCTTCTTAATTCAGGAGATAATTTCCGGTTGACGTTCGACTAATGACGGTGTAGAATGAGCCTTCGTGTAAGCAATATGGATTTTATGTTATAATCATAAATTAAGAATAATAGGTGGAGGTTGCAGTATTCTAGTCAATCTCGCCAATTCTGAAGACGGGCCTAAAAATCCGTCACGGGCACATCGATGAAGATTCTGGTGTCGGCTTTCAACGCCCAGTTGGGGGTTGGTGCTGGAAGTTAAGGGTGCCGGGGCAGCCCGCAATGGCATGCGGGAACTGACCCCCCACCCGTGGAGGCTCCAGGGAGAAATCCTTGGAGAAAACCTGTATCTGGTTGGAAGCTGGGTGCAGTGTAGCCTGCCTTGAGTGGTATGGGCGGATGAGCTGCAGAATGGCGGTGACCGATGGCCACGGTGCCGTCTATTCTTCTGAAACCCTTACTGCAAAAGAGGCTAAGAATTGGTAGAGGTTGTCGGGGAAATCCCCTAGACTGCGTGCGAAGGCACAGCCCTCTGGGGATTAAAGTGTGCACTAAGTGGTAATCCAGCCCCGTATGCGGCGACGTTGCGGGTTGAGCGTAAAGGGAAACCGCCTGCTTGGCGACAAGCAGGATGTTCAACGGGAAAACCTGCTGGACCTAAGTCACAGCGTTTACTCAGAGGGCAACCTCCACTTCAGTGTATTTAACAGGGAGTGTGTTTTTGTCGAGGCTTGCCAGTAACAACATACTTATACCGGCCCTTTGGGTTGCCTTCTTTACCTTTTTGTCCGGTTTGATTATCAGCCTGGGGCTGGAGTCGATTATAAAAGCAGTTCAGGACCTGTTCATCTCTTTTGTGCTCCTTGCCCTGGTGATACTGTCGGGTATTGTTTCCGATGCCATTGGAACCGCGGCGGCAGCCGCTGACGTGGTGCCGTTTAACGCCATGGCGGCCAAGAAAATACCAGGGGCCAACCAGGCGGTCAGGCTTGTCAAAAATGCGGACCTGGTAGCCAACCTGACGGCCGATGTGATAGGAGATATTGCCGGGACCCTCAGCGGAGCGATAGGTGCATCGATCGTATATACGTTTAACACCCGGTTTGCCATGTATTCAATTGTGGATACCGTATTCCTGGGAGCGGCTATGACCAGTTTGATAGCCGCCCTGACGGTCGGCGGAAAAACAGTGGGGAAGAGCATTGCCATCAACAATGCCAACAAGATAATCTTCAAGGTAGCTGGAATACTGATGCGGTTGGAAAACATAACCGGGGTTGAGCTGTTCCCGGGAAGAAGGTGATTGACTATTCTGCAGAGCATAAACAGCCCCTCCGATTTGAAAAAGCTCCCTCCGGCGAAACTCAAGAACTTATCCCAAGAGATCAGAGACCTTCTGATCAATACCGTTGCCCAAACCGGAGGTCATTTAGCGGCCAATCTGGGCGTGGTCGAGCTTACTTTGGCCCTGCATTACGTGTACGATGTTCCCAAGGACAAAATCGTGTGGGACGTCGGACACCAGAGCTATGTGCACAAGATGCTGACCGGCAGGCTGGATAAGATAAACAGTCTGCGCCAGTATCGGGGCATAAGCGGGTTTCCCCGGGTGGATGAAAGCCCGTACGACATTTTCAACACCGGACACGCCAGTACCTCGATTTCAGCCGCAGTAGGATTGGCTTTGGCACGCGATATAAAGCAGGAGAACCATTCCGTGGTGGCCGTCATCGGAGACGGAGCCTTGACCGGAGGACTCGCCTTTGAAGCGATGAACCACGCCGGTCATCTCGGGCTTGATTTTATAGTTGTGCTTAATGACAACGCCATGTCTATCTCCCCCAATGTGGGGGCACTATCCGGCTATCTGCGCAAACTCCGAATGGATCCCGCCTATTCGCAGACAAAGGAAGAGGTTGAGCAGGCCCTCTTGCGTATTCCCGGGATCGGTGCCAATCTGGTGAAGGCGGCGGGCAAGATCAAGGATATGGTAAAGTACCTGGTAGTGCCGGGGATGCTGTTTGAGGAATTGGGATTCACATATTTGGGGCCTATCGACGGTCACAATATTGAAGATATGATAGTGGTGCTGCAGAGAGCCCGCCATATCAAAGGACCGGTATTGGTCCACGTAATTACGGAAAAAGGAAAGGGTTATCCCCCGGCGGTAGAAAACCCGGACGTATTTCACGGGATCGGGCCCTTTGACGTGGCCACCGGCAAGGCCATCAAATCAGGAATCAAGACGTATACCCAGGTTTTCGGAGAGTTTATGGTGAGAAAAGCCGAAAGTTCTCCGGATCTGGTAGCCATAACTGCCGCCATGACCAGCGGTACCGGACTCGATGTCTTTGCCGAGAAATTCCCGGGTCGCTTTTTTGACGTGGGCATCTGTGAGGAGCACGCGGTTACCATGGCCGCCGGCCTGGCCAGCGGGGGATTGAAGCCGGTAGTGGCGATTTACTCCACCTTTTTGCAGCGGAGCTTTGACCAAATAATCCACGATGTCTGCCTGCAGAACCTGCCGGTAGTCTTCGCCGTCGACCGCGCCGGACTGGTAGGCGAAGATGGTCCTACCCATCACGGGGTATTTGACCTTTCTTACCTGCGGCAGATACCCAACATGATCGTTATGGCCCCTTCCAATGAGGATGAGTTAAACGACATGCTGGATTCAGCCCTGAAATACGGGCAGCCAGCCGCCGTACGCTATCCGCGCGGCAGTGGGGAAGGGGTGGAAATCAAGAACAGTCCGGAATACATTCCGCCCGGCAAGGCACAGCTCTTGCAGGAGGGTGATCAGGTTCTGATCGTTGCCATCGGACGGATGGTTAACATAGCCATGAACGCCTCCGTTTACTTACGTGAGCGTGGGATTTCGGCGGCGGTAATCAATGCCCGTTTTGCCAAACCGCTGGATGAGGATTTGATCGGCTCATGGGCCGGTCGCTGCCGCCGTGTCGTGACCCTGGAAGAAAATGTCCTCATGGGAGGTTTCGGCGGCGGGGTGGCGGAGGCGATGAACTGTAAAGGGATCAGTGCGGAATTCCTGCACCTGGGAATACCCGACTCCTTTGTGGATCATGGTGCGGTAAGCTGTCTTTTGGAGGAGTTGGGGCTTGATGCTCCCTCGGTAGCCGCATCGATAATCAATCGTTGGCCCGAGCTGATTAAGCAGAGAGTTATCCGGGGGTTGTAAATGTCCCGCGAAAGGGCCGATATCAGACTCTATAAAGAAGGCCTGGCTCCCAGCCGTGAGAAGGCCCGGGCCCTAATCCTGGCCGGGTTGGTTTTTGCCGACGGACAAAGGGTTGAAAAACCGGGACAGAAGATAGACGACAAGGCCGAACTTCAGGTGGCAGGGAACAGCCAATCAGGTTTTGTCAGCCGCGGCGGGATGAAGCTCCTGGGAGCGATTAAGGCCATGAAACTGGATTTTGTGGACAAGGTTGTCCTGGATGTAGGAGCATCCACCGGCGGGTTTACCGACTGTGCCCTTCAGCATGGTGCCCGCAAGGTTTATGCGGTCGATGTGGGTTATGGGCAGCTTGACTGGAGACTGCGTCAGGATCCCAGGGTTGGCGTAATTGAAAGGACCAATATAAGACACGTAACCCCGGAGGATTTTCCGGAGAAGATGGATATGGCTACAATTGACGTGTCTTTTATTTCTCTCCGGCTGGTGCTGCCGGTGGTGACCCGACTGTTGACTGCTGACGGGGAGATAGTGGCCCTGGTCAAACCCCAGTTTGAAGCAGGCCGCGAGCAGGTGGGCAAAAAAGGGGTGGTCAAGAGCCCGGAGATTCATGAAGAAGTGCTCCAGCGGGTGACCCGGCAGGCAGCGGAATGCGGCCTGACCCTGGTAAATGCCTGCTATTCACCGATTAAGGGCCCTAACGGCAATATCGAGTTTTTCCTTCATCTTCGGAAAGGGATGATTCCGGCCTGCGATTATTCGTTACTCTCCTTGGTGGTTGCGTCGGCACATAGAGAGTTGAATGAGGGTAATGCCAACCAGGAATAACGCATTAGGATACAGGTGAGCCTAACCCTTCAAATGCCGGGATGTTAATAAGATAGCGTTCGAGGCTGAAATATATAAAAAATCTATTTGAATAGGAGCTTGGAAATGATAATTGGTTTGGTGTCAAACTCCCGCCGGAACGCAACACGCGAGGTGGCCAACGAGGTAGCTCTCATTATGGAATTACAGGGAATCCAGGTTGTTCGGGACTGGAAGGAAGGTGACGGGTTTCCCGATCTGCTGGTTGTATTCGGCGGTGACGGAACTATTCTGGGTACCGCCCGGCGTTGTGGTCACCTGGGTATTCCTCTGTTAACCATAAATCTGGGCCGGGTTGGCTTTCTTGCTGAGCTCGAAGCCCACGAGCTGAGCCAGTACCTGCCGCGGATTATCTCCGGGGATTATCGCCTGGAGAAACGCATGATGCTGAAGGTAACCGTCCGTCGGGACGACAGCCTCATTTTTCAGAGCGAGGCCTTAAATGAGGCCGCGATCGTGCGGCAGGGAACAGCCCGCATGATTCGTCTGCAGATACTTGTTGACCGTAAGCCCATGGCCAGGTATGCCGCCGACGGAATAATCTGCGCTACCCCAACGGGTTCGACTGCTTATTCCCTGTCGGCAGGCGGGCCGGTTCTGATGCCGGATACACAACTGATGGTTCTCACTCCTATCTGTCCGTATGTACCCTATTTAAAACCCCTGGTGATGGAGGGGAACCATTGTCTTACCATTATTCCGGAGAGCGAAAAGGCGGTTCTTACCGTGGATGGACAGGATACAGTCACCCTGTCCAGGGGGGACGATGTAGAAATCGAGCGTTCCCCTCACCATATCAGCCTGGTTAAGCTGAAGGATCAGAGCATTCTTGAGGTTCTGGGAAGGAAATTGCAGCAATGAGTTTTCGCAATGCGGTTAAACTCTCCCATCATTGTGTAAAAATGGTGGTAAAACCGGATGACACGGTGGTGGATGCCACCTGTGGCAACGGTCATGATACACTGTTTTTAGCCCGGCTCGTTCCCAGGGGACGTGTTCTTGCATTTGATATTTCACCGCTGGCGATTGCGAATACCGCTGCCAGGCTTAAAGAGCACGGGGTATCTGATCGGGTGGAACTGTTTCAGGAGGATTTCCGCAACCTCCGGGCTTACGTAACGTCACCGGTTGCGGCCATTATGTTTAACCTGGGCTATCTCCCCGGAGCGTCCCGGGAAACGGCCACCAAAGCCCAGCATTCCAAACAGGCTGTGGAGACGGCTGTTAATCTGATACGGCCGGGCGGGGTTGTCACCGTGGTCTGCTACTCCGGCCATCAGGGGGGAGCCGAAGAAACCCGTGAAATTCTGGCGGTAACCGGGGGCTTGAATCAGAAAGAATTCGAGGTTGTGAAGGTTGATTTCCTGAACCAGGTCAATCACCCTCCGCTTCTGGTGGCGGTTTACAGGCTGGAAGGGGATAGAGCATGAAAGCCAGACGTCACATGGCGATACGAGAAATTGTATCCAACCAGAAGATATCCACCCAGGAGGAGCTGTGTGAAGCCTTATCCGCCCAGGGTTTTGTGGTGACCCAGGCTACCGTGTCCCGGGACATCAAGGAGTTAAAACTGTTGAAAGTATCCGGACCGGATGGGTACCATTACGCCCTGCCGGAGGCTCCGGCTCCCAGGCCTTCACTGGACAGGATGCGGAGGATCTTTCTCGACACGGTGGTGGAGGTTACCGACAGTGAAAACCTGGTGGTGGTAAAGACCATTCCAGGTTCTGCGCATCTGGTGGCTTCAAACATTGATGCCGCAGATATACCTGAGATAGTAGGAACCGTAGCCGGCGATGATACCATCATCGTAGTGGTAAAGCCGACCAAAGCGGTTCCCGGAGTATTGAAATGGTTCCGCTCTCTATTGAAATAACCGCTCCGGGGCATGAAGGAAGCCTGATGCAGACGAGAAGTATGCTTCCGGAATGAGACGTTGGGCTGCAAATTTTGGGACCGGGGATCTTTTTTACCGTTTTGGTTGAGGGCTGAGGTGTGATGCTTAGGGAACTGTATATCAAAAACATAGTCTTAATCGATGAGCTGCGGCTGCAGTTCAGTGAGGGGCTAAACGTCCTGACCGGGGAGACCGGCGCCGGCAAATCGATTATTGTTGATTGCCTGGAGCTTCTGGTAGGCGAGCGTTTCAATTCCGATGTGATTCGCAACCGCGATCACAAAGGCTTGATTGAAGGGGTATTCGAAGTAATGCCCGACTCCCCCCTGGCGCAATTCCTGAAGGAGAAAGACCTGTGGGAAGATGATGATGAACTCCTGATAATCCGCCGTGAAATAACGCCGCAGGGGAGGAGCATCAACCGGGTCAACGGGAACACGGTCACGGCCGCCATGCTGAGAAACCTGGCCGAGTATCTGGTGGACATACATATGCAGAACGACAGCCAACAGGTTTTGAACCCGCGGTTTCACCGCCAATTCCTGGACAGCCTGTCTCCCGAAATCAGAGAAATTATGCCCCGCATGGAAAAGGCCTACCACGAATGGCAGTCTATCATTAACCGCATTGAGGAGTTGAAGGCGCTCGGAGCCCAGAAAGCACGGGATCTGGACTTCATCGAATACCAGATAGCCGAGATCGAGTCGGCTGCCCTGGTCGAGGGTGAGGATGAGGAACTGCTGGCGGAGAGAGCCCGGCTCCTCAACTGGGAGAAGGTATTAAACGCCCTTAATCAGGTTGACAACCTGGTGTTTGAAGAAAATGGCGCACTGGTGCGGCTGGCTCGGGCCCGGCAGGCACTGCTCGGTATAGATGACAGCTTTTTTAAGGAATTGGCCGCCGTTATCGATGAGGCCTACTATTTGCTTGAGGATATAGGGCCCCGGATAACACGTTTCCGGGAGGAAGAGGAGTATGATCCGGCACGCCTGGAGGCTATCGAAGAACGGCTGCAGCTGTTGAACAAGATCAAACGCAAGTACGGCGGCAGTATCGCCGCTGCTGCAGAATACCTGACAGAACTCAAAAATCAGAGGTCGTCCCTGGAAGACCTCGAGTTTCAGACCCGGGAGTTGGAGGAGAGAAAGCAGGAGTGCTGGCAGGAGTACAGTGAAATGGCGGCCGCGGTTTCAAGTTTTCGCCGCCAGGCTGCTCGGGCACTCGAAGCCAGGATAGAGGATGAACTTGCTCAGCTGTCCATGCCCGGGGTCACCTTCAGAATCGATGTCAACCCGGCTGCTCCTACCGCTTCGGGGATTGACGAGGTGGTCTTTCAGTTCTCTGCCAACCCGGGAGAAGCACCCCGTCCCATAAACAAGATCGCCTCCGGAGGCGAATCATCCCGCTTTATCCTGGCCTTGAAAACCGCCCTGGCTGATGTCTACCGCGTACCGGTCCTGGTTTTTGATGAGATCGACGCCGGTGTGGGGGGACAGGCCCTGCTTCAGGTCGGAGCCAAGCTGCAGGAGTTATCCCATAATCACCAGGTGATTCTGGTGACCCATTCCCCGCAGATCGCCTGTCTTGCAGACAGCCATCAACAGCTGGAGAAGGTTTATGAAGCCGGAGAAACCCGCATTAGAGCCCGGATCCTCGACTTCGAGGAGCGAGTCGGCGAGCTTTCGCGTATGCTGGCCGGGGATAATGCAGACAGTATCGCGTGGGAGCACGCCCGCCAAATGTTAATGAACGCCTGCAATAACAGGTAAAACCAGAACCATCCGCTACATATCTCCTTCTGCTTGAGGTTAAATTAACCGAAAGCATCTCGAAGCCCTGTGATATCATCCATTTCCAGATTATTGCCATGCCTTGACGGTGCTGTTGCCGGATTTAGGTTTGGACTCATAATGTTCCGGGTGATTCACTGGCCTTTTCAGGAGTTGGAGCTTTGTCACGGCAGGAGATTCGTAAGATAATCGGAGTTATTCTGACCCTGTTATTGTTTGGCGCGTCCTTGACCCCGCCGCTAAACCAGTTTTTGTGCCTCCCCAATTCGGCCCGTCTGGTGGTAGGGGAGAGGATGACGGTAAGCCTTCCTCTGCCGGATGCAATCAAAAACAGGCTGAACGTATCTGTGGGGAATCCCTTGCAGTCTGCTCAACCGGCAGTGGTTATTGAAAGCGAAAAAGAAGGCTACCACCTGAAAGCCATGAAGCCGGGCCAGGTTGACATAACCCTTAAACTGTGGGGGTTAATTCCCCTTAAGTCAATCCGGGTGGAATCGCTGCCGCCATACCGGCTTCTGCCCGGCGGCCATTCCATCGGTATCATGCTGCAATCGGAGGGTATTATGGTGGTAGGATTTGCCCCCATCAGCGGATCCAAGGGGCAGAAATACTACCCGGCCCGCGAAGCGGGAATTGAGATTGGCGATCTGATAATGGAGGTAAACGGACAACCGGTCAGGACCGAATTGGAACTGGCCGAAATCATTGACCGGCAGGGGCGGAAAGGCCTAAAGTCCAGGTTTTTGATCAACAGGGACGAAAAGCTGATAAACATAGACGTCAAAAGCGGCTTTTGCCAGGAAACGCAGAGGTATCGAGTGGGCCTGTACGTGCGCGACGGGGTGGCCGGGGTCGGGACCTTAACGGTATGGGACCCCGCAACATACCGCTTTGCCGCTCTGGGTCATGTGATTGTGGATACCGATACCAAACAGGTGATCAAAATGAGGGATGGAAGGATTGTCAGCGCTTCGATTCGCGCCATTCAGCCCGGCAGGCCGGGAAGACCGGGAGAAAAAATCGGGCTTTTTGACCGCGAAGGCAATATCAGCGGAAGGATTACATCCAATACCCCTTATGGCGTATTCGGGGTTACCGATGGCGAACTGGAAAACAACCTCTATACCAGCCCCCTGCCGGTAGCTTACGCCCACCAGGTAAAAAAAGGAAGAGCCCAGATCCTGACCGTGATTAATGATCGCAGGATCGAGTGTTTTGATATAATGATTGAAAAAGTGTACCCTTACCGTCGCAACGGCAAGGGCATGGCTTTGCGGGTGATTGATGAGAGGTTGCTGTCCACGGCCGGAGGCATTGTTCAGGGCATGAGCGGAAGCCCCATAATTCAGGATGGACGGATAGTCGGAGCCATAACCCATGTCTTCTTAAACAACCCGGAAAAGGGCTATGGTATACTGATGGACACCCTCCTGGAGCAAATGAATGATCATCAAGTTTTTTCTCGACAAATTGCCCAGTAAGATGACATACTGGAGGCTTAAATAAAAACCAGAAAATGGTAAAACAAGGCCGCTTGTAACTGTAAACCAATAATTATCAACTGTTCTTTTTTGTTCATAATCTCTCAATTTTATACGATTATCTGTAATATATTAGGATATTTTCACCAATACAAAATAAAGGGAATTACAGGGAGGCGTCGAAAATGCTTTAATAGGAGTTTTCAAGTCTAAGCACGATGGGGAGGTTTGTTATGACGGGCGCTATAAAGGTACTTATTGCCGATGACAACCGTGATTTCTGTAGTATCTTAAGGGATTTCTTTTCCAATAACCCTGACTTTGAGTTGGTGGATGTCTGCTCAAACGGGTTGGAGGTTTTGGAAGCACTCAATAAAAAGGAGACGGATGTCCTGGTTTTGGACCTCATCATGCCCCATATGGACGGGATCGGGGTATTGGAAAAGATGGTCGATATGAAGCCAAGGCCCAAGGTTATCATCCTGACCGCTTTTGGCCAGGAGAATATAACCCAGAAAGCAGTTCAGTTGGGTGCTGATTACTATATTCTCAAACCGTTTAATCTCCAGGTTCTTGGAGACCGGGTGAGACAGGTAGTCAGGGGCAGGGTTGATTCGGTTCCGAGGGCAATCCCCGTTACCAAACGTGACCTTGAGGTCGATGTTACCCGCATCATTCACGAGATCGGAGTTCCTGCACACGTGAAGGGATACCAGTACTTGAGAGATGCCATAATGCTGGTCGTGGAAGAGATTAATTACCTGGGTGCTGTGACCAAGGAACTCTACCCGGCTATTGCCGAAAAGTATGACACCACACCCAGCCGGGTTGAACGGGCCATCAGGCATGCAATCGAGCTGGCATGGGACCGGGGTGACCTGGAACGGATCAACAAATTCTTTGGGTACACGATTAACGGCGATCGGGGTAAGCCTACCAATTCGGAGTTTATTGCCATAATAGCGGACAAGCTGAGGCTCGAAACCAAGGTCAGTTAACCCGATTAAGCAGCCATCATGCTGCAGGTTGAGAAAGGCCCCGGGAATTGTATATCTGGATTTTTATTACGCAGCGCAAACACCTCCGCTTTATCAGAAAGAGATAGACTTGGACCTTGAAAAATCCGCAGGTTTTACCGAATAATTAGGAGCGGCATGGAACAGGTTTAATTTTTGAAACGATGGATATATACTAAGAAAAACCAGGGTTATCCAGATCAGCAAAGGATAACCCTGCAGCACAAAGGGCTGTTCGGGCGGACAATGAAAAAGAAAATCAAAAAATGCTGTTCTGTTTCAGAGTCGATGATAATTGACGTCCAAGACCTTGTGACATCACAGCCTTAAGAAAACAGAAATGGCTCTCTAGCCTGATATACAGGCTTTTTTTTTGACCGGCATATTGGGGAGTGATAATATGTACCATAGGGGCAAAGCCAGACTGGACCGGCGTACCAAGAATTTGGTGAAGCGCCTGCGCAGGGGCGAAATCGCCATAATAGACCATGATGACATTGACGAGGTGGCAGCGAAGAGCCTGATCGAGATTCATCCCCAAGCGATCATCAACGCCCGGCCCTCAATAACGGGGAGGTATTCGACCAAAGGGGTCTATAAGATCCTGAAGGCGGGTATAACGGTTATCGATAATGTTGGTGATGAGATATTTGACCGGGTTAAAGAAGGTTCGCTGATCGAAATCAAGGATGGTGTGGTAGTCGCCTCCGGCCAAACGGTGGCTCAGGGCAAGGTGTTGACCCTGGAAAATGTCCGGGAAAAACTGTTGGAGGCCAGGGAAAACCTCAAACTGGAGTTGGACAGTTTCGTTGAAAATACCCTGGATTATGCCCGGCGTGAAAAGGATATCATCCTGGGATACATTGAACTGCCGGAGCTTGAAACCAAAATCGAGAACCGTCACGTACTTATTGTAGTGAGGGGCAAGAATTACAAGGAAGACCTGCGAGCGATAAGCGGTTATCTGCGGGATGAGAAACCCGTGCTCATTGGGGTTGACGGGGGGGCCGATGCCCTTATTGAGTGCGGCTATACCCCGGATATCATTGTTGGAGACATGGACAGCGTTTCCGACGAGGCCCTGCGTTCAGGAGCTGAGATCGTGGTGCATGCCTATTCCAATGGCGATGCACCGGGGCTTTCCCGACTAAGAGACCTGGGAATACCGGTCAAGGT
This sequence comes from Bacillota bacterium, assembly GCA_029781825.1. Classification (GTDB taxonomy): domain Bacteria; phylum Bacillota; class Syntrophomonadia; order Syntrophomonadales; family DTU052; genus DTU052. The sequence goes on from JAKOVY010000113.1 coordinate 25,112, forward strand.
TCTGCCGATGCCCGGGACCAGTGAAGATGTAGCCATGATCATGGCCTATGAAAAAGGAGCGTCATTGATTGTGGCGGTGGGAACCCATTCCAATATGGTGGACTTCCTGGAAAAGGGGCGCAAGGGCATGGCCAGCACCTTTCTGGTACGGCTCAAGGTTGGTTCCATTCTGGTGGATGCCAAAGGGGTAAGCCAGCTTTATCCGCAGAACCTGAAGGCCAAATATCTGATTCAGCTTTTGGTGGCGGCCCTGGTTCCGATAGTGACCATACTGTGGGCTGCACCTTCAACCAAGCCGTTTTTCAGATTGATTATTCTGCAGCTCAAACTGCTTTTTAATATATGACACCGGGACAAACCGGGGTTACAAGTTGTTGAAGCCATTCAAGAAAAAGAGGAGGGCTGCAACCATCCGGGCATAGAACTGTCCCATATCGCTGATTTGGAGTGGGGTGCCATTTAATGTTCGATATACGTTATCATGTAGCTTCCCTGGTTGCGATTTTTATTGCCTTGGGGGTTGGGATCCTAATCGGGAGCACTCTCGTGGGCGGGGATGTCATGATCGAGCAGCAGCAAAAGATGATATCTCAACTGGAGGCCCAGTTTAATGATTTGAGACAACGAGAGAGTGAAATGGCGCAGGAAAACGAGTTCCTGGGCAGGTTGACCCGCTATTACGAGGAATTCAGCAAGGCAGTGTTTCCTCCTCTGATTAAGAACCGCTTGAGCGGGTATCGGATTGCCATAATCGTTACCGGAGGACAGGAGATACCCGCCGGATTGTTGAACAGCCTTACCCTGGCCGGTGCGCGGGTTGCATCTACAACGGTAATACTCCCGAGCATTCAGCTTCGCGATTCCGAACTGCTGATTAAGGTCTGCGATTTTTACCAGTTGGACCGCAGTACGCCACCGGATGAACTTCGCAAAATGGCGGCTCTCAGTACCGCGGGAATTGTGGTCAAGGGCGGAGACACCGAAGTTCGCGATTTCCTGGAGGATAATAACCTGGTCAAATTTGACGGGGAGTACGGGGGAGATCTGGACGGGGTGATCATCCTGGGAGGCACCCAGGACGAGAGATACTATCATCCGGGGAGTGTGGATGCCTGGTTGATAAGAAGCTTACATAACTACAACAAGAACGTCGTGGGCTGTGAGACCTCAAGAGTTGCCATGAGCTACATACCCACCTACCAGGAGTTCGATATCAGCACTGTTGACGATATTGACTTGACGCCGGGACAGATTTCACTGATTAGAGCCATTGAAGGTGAGGTCGGAGATTACGGCATCAAGGACAGTGCCCGGAAGTTTATGCCCGCCCTGCCGGCGGAATACCTGCGGGGAGAATTTCGATGAGGGTGGCGGCCATAGTCCCTGCATATAATGAGGAAACTCGCCTGGCATCCACCCTTAAGGCCATTCAGGAGATCCCGGAAATAAACATTATACGTGTTGTGAACGACGGCTCAACCGACCGCACCCCCGAGATCGCCGGGGAATGCGGGGTGGAGGTTGTAAATCTTCCCGCCAACATGGGTAAGGGGGAAGCCATAAACCGTGGGGTGCGGGGAGTCGAGGCTGATATATTTGTTTTCCTGGATGCGGATCTTGGAGATACGGCCCGGGAGGCGGCTAAGATTCTCATGCCGGTGTTGAGCGGGGAGGCGGACTTATGTATAGCCAAGTTTCCGCCCCCTAAGAAAAAAGGCGGTATTGGGATGGTGAAGCGCCTCGCATCCTGGGGCATTGCCCGCGAAGGGATGAAAGCCCAGGAGCCGTTGAGCGGTCAGCGAGCCATGACTTCACAGGTTTTGCAGGATGTTCTTCCCTTCCATTCCGGATTTGGGATTGAAGTCGGCATGACCATCCGCGCACTGCGGCAGGGCTACAGGGTTGTCGAGGTGCCGGTTCAAATGAGCCATGCCGAAACCGGCCGCAACCTCAAGGGTTTCATCCACCGCGGACGGCAGTTCCTGGATGTGGCTCGGGTGATACTGGCGGAGAACAGGAGGTAGCAGCTTGGGTTGGGACCCTGGATACCTGGCGGCCTTTGTCCTGATCATGGCACTTTTGCTGGAGACGATAGTGATACATATTGTGCTGCCCATGCTGGCCGGCTATGGTGCGTTGAGAGAAAACTATCGCCGTGACCTGGTACCCATAGCAGGAGGGATGACATTTCCCATAACCATCCTCTTGTGCTATATCATCATCCATCTGTCTACCGGACATACCGGGAACAGCTTTAACCTTTACCTGATGGCGGTAATGGGGATGGCTTTTCTGGGGTTTTTGGACGATATGCTGGGGCAGCGGGATTCCCTGGGATTTCGCGGGCATTTCGGTCGTCTCTTTAAAAAAGGGGAACTTACTACCGGAGCCTTGAAGGCACTGGGGGGAGGCATAATTGCTGTTTATGTCTCTCTTTTTTATTCCCGTACCATTGGAGAATTCCTGGTAAATGTCCTGGTTATAGCTCTTTTCACCAATTGCATGAATCTGTTCGACCTGCGTCCGGGTCGGTGCATAAAAGCCTTCGTACTTCTTTTTCTCCCCATGCTGGCGTATTCCGGCAGCTATTTTATCCTGTTTGTTCCCATTGCCGGTGCGGTTTTAGCTTTTTTCCCTTACGATGTTAAGGCCCGGGTAATGATGGGCGATACCGGGTCCAATGTGCTGGGGGTAACACTGGGCATTATGGCAGTCTATGGACTGGAACTGCCAACAAGGCTCATAATCCTCGCGGGATTGATACTGCTGCATATTTTTACGGAAAGGTACTCGCTGAGTAAAATTATTGATAATAACCGTTTCTTACGTTGGTTTGACCGATTGGGAAGGAGTGACGATAGCACTGGTTAACAGGGACAGATTGGTTGAAAGTTTTTTAACCCTGGTCAGGATTGATTCGGAGTCTGGGCAGGAAGGGGCTCTGCGGGACTACCTTCGGGAACGTCTGCAGGACCTGGGAATGGAGGTCTATGAGGACGAAGCCGGCAGGATCCTGGGGGGTGAAGCCGGCAACCTGATTGCCTGGAAGCCGGGAGAGCTGCCAGGGCCGTCCATCCTTCTGGGTGCACACATGGACACCGTGGTGCCGGGCAAGGGTGTTAAACCGGTGGTAGAGGAAGAAATCATTCGCTCTTCCGGAGACACCATTCTGGGAGGCGATGACAAAGCCGGGATCGCGGTCATAATGGAAGCGTTGCAGGTACTTCGCGAGCGGAAGATACCCCACCCCCCGCTGGAGGTCGTTTTCACCGTCAGTGAGGAGCAGGGGTTGATGGGCTCAAAGCATCTGGATTTCGCCCGGGTCAGGTCCAAACTCGGTTATGTTCTTGACAGCGATGGGGAAACCGGTCATATTGTCGTGCGAGCTCCAACCCAGAATGAGTTTTCTTTTACCGTGCTGGGCAGGGCTGCTCATGCGGGAATGAATCCGGAAGAAGGGCTGAATGCCATATGTGTGGCGGCTTATGCAATCAATCACCTTAATATCGGGAGGATTGATGAGGAAACCACCTGCAACCTGGGTATTATCAGCGGAGGCAGAGCACGAAATATCGTGGCTGACCGGGTGGACCTGAAAGGTGAGGTAAGGAGCCTCACTCCGGCCAAACTGGATGCTGTTACCGAGGAAATGATCGCGATCTTCCAGGAGAAGGTCCGGGAAAAAGGGGGACAGTGTGAGGTGGAGGTCAGACACCTCTATCCCGCCTTCAATCTGGATCCGGAGGAACCGGTGGTGCAGATTGCAGTGAGAGCCGCCCGGGCTCTTGGCAAAGAACCCGTACTGGCACGCACCGGGGGCGGAAGCGATGCCAACATTTTGAACGGCCAGGGTATACGCTGCGCCAACCTGGGGATCGGCATGAAAAAGGTTCACACCACCGAGGAATACATTGCGGTTGACAGCCTGGTGGAGAGCACCCGCTATGTCCTGCAGATTATTGAAGAGGCAGGGAAAATGGGATTATGATGGAGACCCGAATTGGAGAGGTACTGCGGGTTACAGCCCGGAGGCCGGGTTTGGCGGAGCTAGAGGTTGAGGTGGAAGGCATCACCCGCCAGGCCGTAGCCTACGAGGATGTTACCGGCGTTATCGAGGTCGGCAACCGGGTGCTTTTGAATACCACCGCCACTACCCTGGCCCTGGGGAGCGGCGGGTATGATTTTGTCATAATTAACCTGGATCGGCCGGAGCTCCAACTTCAGGGTTCCGGTCACATTATGAAGATGAGGTACACTCCCTGGCAGTGCCGGGTATTAAGTGTAGAGGAGGAGGCCAGTCCCTATCACCAGTTGCTGAATTCGGTACAGGATCTGGGGGGGATTCCGGTTCTGGTCGCGACCCTGCATTCAATGCTGGCTCCTCTGTGTGCTTGTCTGGCTCTCCATAAACTGCAGGCGGCTTATGTGATGACAGATGCAGGAAGCCTTCCTCTGCCGTGGAGCCGGACGGTTGATCAGTTGAAGCGATCGGGTCTTCTCAAGGGGACGGTTACTACCGGGCATGCCTGGGGCGGCGATCTGGAGGCGGTCAACATCTTCAGTGGTCTTCTGGCCGCCAAAACTGTCTTTAACCCCGACGTGATAGTGGTTGCCATGGGTCCGGGCATTGTCGGCACCGGGAGCAAGTGGGGGTTCAGCGGCATCGAACAGGGGGTGATCCTGAATGCGGTGCACAGCCTGCGAGGGCTGCCGGTGGCCGTACCTCGGATCAGCTTTGCCGACCGGCGGGAGAGGCATTGCGGCCTGAGTCACCACACCCTCACGGTTTTGGCGGAGGTGTGCCAGGTTAGAGCCCAGGTACCACTTCCCCTGCTGGATCCGGAAAAGGCGCAGGTAATTGAAGCCCAGGTCGCGGCCGGCAACCTGGCGGCAAAACATGATGTCATCTACAGGGATGGAAGCCTGATTGACGAGGCCCTGGAACGCTACGGGTTAAACCCTACCACCATGGGTCGTAGCCGGGAAGAGGACCGTGAGTTCTTCCTGGCCCTGGGGGCTGCAGCCCGGTTTGCGGTTGAGGTGACGGGAACCGAATATTCACCGGATGGCGACTGAGCGCGTGGTGATGGGCGCCCGATGCGGAATGGCTTTGGCAGGCAGCAGGCGACTAACCGGGTCGGGCCGCTAAAGGGGCTGTTAATGGAAATTTTGGCGGATGAAAGCGCCTACGGTTAAGTGGGGAGGGAGTTTCTTCAGTTCCCGCATCAGAAATCTTACCTTGCCCACATACACCAGACGGTTGTTAAGGATCAAAAGGCTCAAATTATCACCCCCACACAGCATATGCAAAACGAGGGTAAAGTTATACGCCGCTGCCGGGGTAATACCTGGGGTTACAAGCCTGGCTCGGTCACACCGGATGGGCAGGCAACGCATGAAAGCGGGCGCATATATTGAAAGGAGACGCTAATAGTGGATTTCGCCGAGGTCAAAAAGAGCAGTCGCGAAATATTCAGCGGCAGGATTATCAAGGTCAGGGTGGATACAGTGGAACTCCCCAACGGCAGGGAGGCTACCCGGGAGTGTGTCGAGCACCCGGGAGCCGTGGCGGTGATTGCCCGGGATGACCAGGACCGGGTCTGTTTGGTCCGGCAGTACCGCTACCCGGTGGGGGAGATGCTTTGGGAGATCCCTTTTCTTTATCAGATTTACTAACAATATCATCTATAATATTTGAAATGAATTCATACGGATTTACAAAAAATTGGAAATCGAAGAGGAGACGGAGCAGAATTATCTATTCTCCAACTAATTCCTGAAAAAGAATAATCAAATTATAATTATATAACCCCCAAAGGTATCGCTCTTTGGGGGTTATTTTAATTAAGTAGGACTGTAAGCCGGATTCTGTCTTATTG
>JAKOVY010000130.1 GCA_029781825.1 Bacillota bacterium
GATCCCCGGACTTATAACATGAGTGTAGATGCTCTTGAGGAAAAGCTTGTTCAGGCGGCGAAATGCGGCAAGCTGCCCAAGGTCGTCATTCCGGTACACTTTGCCGGCCAATCCTGCCGGATGGAAGAGATCCGGAGACTGGCGGATCAGTATCACTTTACAGTGATTGAAGATGCCGCCCATGCCATCGGTGGCAGTTACCAGGGGAAAAAGGTCGGTGCCTGTCAGTTTTCCGACATGGTAGTCTTCAGTTTCCATCCGGTCAAGATCATCACCACCGGCGAAGGGGGCTTGATCCTAACCAACCGGGCAGAGCTCTACGAAAAACTACTGCGCCTCCGGACCCATGGGATCACCCGCGACGAACGATTTATGGTAAGAACCAAGGAAGGACCTTGGTATTACCAGCAGATTGACTTAGGGTATAACTACCGGATGACCGATATCCAGGCGGCTTTGGGTTATAGTCAGTTGCAAAGGATTGATGAGTTCGTCCGCCATCGCCGTTATTTGGCAAACCGTTACGATCAAATGCTCAAAGACCTGCCGGTGACCTTGCCGTGGCAGGATCCCGAGACCTATTCGGCTTATCACCTTTATGTGATCCGTTTACAACTTAATCAATTGCAAAAATCCAGAAAGCAGATCTTTGAGGAGTTAAGAGTGGCGGGGATCAATGTCACTGTGCATTATATTCCCGTGCACACCCAGCCCTACTATGAGCGGTTAGGCTTTAAAGCCGGCGATTTTCCTGAAGCTGAAGAGTATTACCGCGAGGCGCTTACGCTTCCGCTCTATTATGGACTGAGTGAAGAGGATCAGGATTATGTTATTGAGCGATTAAAGGAGATTATAAGATAACATGAGGATATTGGCGTTTTTATTAGTTTAAATTCATGATGGAACCCTAATGACTCTTCATTTATTGTCGAGAAATGATTCAATACTTATTCTATAGAAGATAGATTAGGGGTATGGGGGTGCGTATATGGACACCGCGATAATTGTCCAGGCTCGGATGGGCTCCACCCGGCTGCCCGGGAAGATCATGAAAAAGGTCCTGGGTAAACCCTTACTCGAATATCAGCTGGAAAGGTTATTACGGGTAAAACAGGCGGACCAGGTGGTCATTGCCACGACGGATCATGGCGAGGAACAACCGATTATTGATCTGTGTCAAAGATTGGGTGTTCCTTACTTTCGTGGCCCGGAGCAGGATGTCCTGGCCCGGTACTACGGGGCTGCCACCCAATATGGAGCCGATGTTGTTGTCCGGATTACTTCCGACTGCCCTTTGATCGATCCGGCGGTGGTTGATAAGGTGATTGGCTTTTATCTGGCGCATCAAGCGGAATACGATTACGTTTCAAACACCTTTTCCAATCGGACTTACCCCCGGGGGATGGATACGGAGGTCTTTTCCTATCAGGCGCTTAAGGAGGCATACGAAGAGGCGACAGACGAAGCGGAGCGTGAGCATGTTACCATCTTTATCAAGAGACATCCGGAACGTTATAGAATAAAGACTTTGCCTTATGAGAAAGATTACAGCCATTACCGCTGGACGGTTGATACACCGGAGGATTTTGCGCTGATCGAAAAGATCATTACCGCGCTCTATCCGGTTAATCCCCATTTTACCCTGGAGGATTGTTTAAAACTCATAGAAGAAAATCCTGAGTGGACAAAGATCAACGCGCACATAAAACAGAAACCGGTGAAGTAAAATGAAGGTGTTTATTCGGACTGATGCCTCCGCCCAGATTGGCACGGGACATGTCATGCGTTGCCTCACATTGGCTGTCGACCTTAGACAATTCGGGC
>JAKOVY010000014.1 GCA_029781825.1 Bacillota bacterium
AATCCTTCGGGTAAGCAGCGGATACGAGCAAGGAGGTGACCTTTATGCTGGTGGGCATTGATGTAGGTGGTACCTTCACCGATGGGGTGGTTTTGGCCGACGGTGAGGTTGTAAGGTGGTGTAAGCGGCGCACCAATACCGAGCGCTTGCAGGAAACGATAGAAGCCGTAATCGATGATCTTTTGGCGGGGGGATCGGGTAGAGAAGTTGAGCGGATCGTTCTCAGCACTACCCTGATTACTAATCTCCTTGCTACCGGTCAACTGGAAAAGGCCGCTCTGGTAGTCATTCCCGGGTCCGGCCTCAATCCTTACGAATTTCGTTTGGCAGACGATTACTACGTATTGCAGGGTGGGATTGATTTTCGGGGAAGAGAGTTGACACCCATTAACCCCAAAGAAGTGCGGGAAACCGCTCACAAGATAAAAAGGGCGGGGATCAAGAAGGTTGCAGTAGTGGGCAAGTTTTGTCAACGCAATCCTTCGCAGGAAAAACAGGTTGCTTCAATACTGTATAACGAATATTCCGATCTGGACATCCTGATGGGTCACCAGGTATCGGGAGAACTTAACTTCCCGCGTCGCGCGGTTACGACCTATTATAATCTGATCACCCGGGATCACTGGGCGCGGTTTGCAGACGAGATAGAGAGGGTTTTGAGAGCCCGCAGTATTATGGTGCCCATTGAAATGATGAAGGCTGACGGCGGCACCATGAGTTTGGATGCATCCCGTGAAATGCCCTGTCAAACAGCGTTTTCCGGCCCGGCCGCCAGCACCATGGGAGCTTTTGCACTGACTATGGATAACATGACGTCGGTGGTGGTAGATATCGGCGGAACCACAACAGATCTGTCGTTCATACTCCAGGGTGAACCGCTGCATGCTTCCAAAGGAGCCAAGCTGGGGGGACGGTATACCCATGTAAAAGCCCTGGCGGTAAGGTCCGTAGCGCTTGGCGGCGACAGCGTCGTCAGACTGCAGGGAGAAAGGATCACCATCGGACCCGACCGGAAGGGGGATGCGGCGTGTTTCGGCGGTCCCGTGCCCACACCCACTGATGCCTTCAATATCCTTGAAGGAGGTAAACTGGGCAATTCCGACCTGTCCTACCGGGCCCTGGAGAGCCTGGTTAGGGATGAAAGAAGGGTTACTGAATTGGCGGAAGCAATAGTTCGAGAATTCATAGATATACTCTGCCAGAATATACAGGAGATGATGCGCAATTGGGAGCAGGAGCCGGCCTACCGGGTCTGGGAGATTGTAAACCGCCGCCGGGTCAAACTGGAACGGGTAGTCGGCATCGGCGCACCTGCGGAAATTGTTATTCCGCGCCTGGCTTCCCGAATGGGGTGTCAGGGGTTTGTTACCCGGCTTTCAAACGTGGGCAACGCTCTGGGAGCCGTGGTGGCTCGGCCGACTCTGCAGATCAAGCTTCATGCCGACACCCAAACCGGAACCTACAGCACAGACGGCGATGTAAAAAAACTTCCCAATCCCGACCGGATCCAGATGAAAGATATAAAGGAACTGAGCGAAAAGGAACTAAAGGCCTTGACCGAGCAGAAAGGGATGGCGGATTACTTTTCCGAGCGCGAGTTCTTCCTCGAGGAACAGTTTAACGTGATCCGCGGCTGGTCAACTTTCGGCCGTATATTTGATGTGGGAATAACTATATCACCGGGCGTTATCAAGGGGTTCAAGGGGGTGAAAATATGAAACCAACCGGTTTGGTATTTTTTCCGGCATTTGACTGGGCAATATCACCCACCCATCCGGAACGGGAAGAGCGATTGCTCTATACCCGGGACCAGATATTTGAGGAGGGCATAATGGACCTCCCCCAGATCACTGAATACCAGCCGCAGATGGCCACGGCCAGGGACGTCGCCCGCACCCATTTCTGCGTTCCCAACGTGAAGGATCAGGCAACCGACGCCCATCTCATATCCTGTGGCGGTGCTCTGACCATCGCCGATGCTTTTATGCGGAGGGAAATCAGGAACGGGTTTGCTCTGGTACGACCTCCCGGCCATCACTCGATGCGGGTTTCACACGGGAACCGCGGTTTTTGCAACATCAACAACGAGGCCATTATGGTTGATTACCTGCGGCATCATTACAAAGTTAAGCGGATCGCCATTGTGGACACCGATGTCCATCACGGCGACGGGACCCAGGAGATATTCTGGCACGATCCCGACGTCCTGTTCATTTCCTTTCACCAGGACGGGCGCACCCTGTATCCCGGAACCGGCTTCATCGATGAGATCGGGGGCCCGCTGGCCCAGGGTTATACCCTGAACATCCCCCTTCCTCCCGGGACCGGCGATCAGGGGATTCTGTATGTTCTGGATAATTTCGTCTTACCGGTATTGAAAGAGTTCCACCCAGAATTGGTGGTCAACTCCGCCGGGCAGGACAACCATTATTCCGATCCTTTAGCCAATATGAGATTTACTGCTCGCGGGTATGCCGAGCTTAACCGACGCCTGGCTCCGGATATCGCGGTCTTGGAAGGAGGCTACTCGGTGGAAACAGCTCTGCCTTACATCAATATGGGAATTATCATGGCTATGGCCGGAATTGACTATCAGTACCTGTATGAACCGGACTATGAACCGGGTCTGGCTCAGGAAAGCAAGATGAGAATGGAGGTTATCAAACAGATAATTGAAGCCCTGCAAAAGACCTGGAGAAAACGCGACAAGCTGATAGAGGCCAACCGCAATACCCGCGAGAAGTTTTACCAGAGACATAAATCTATATTCTATGATACCGATAACATACATGAACAGCAGATGGAAACCCTGCGTCTGTGCCAGGACTGCCCCGGCTATTTGACTATAGACTCACACGCCCGCTTCCACAGCGGTTTTGATAACCGGGTCTACTGCATAAGCATACCATGGCAGGCCTGCAGAACATGCGTTCAGGACGGCAGCGAACTCTATGAGAGCATTAAAAAGCGGCATGGTCGGCATGAGTACATCTACCTGCAGGATAAAAGCAACGACCGTTTTCTGCGCTATGATTGTTTAACGGGGATGGAAATCAGCATTGAGTAAGATTAAACTGCTGGATAAACACTTGATTGACAAGATTGCCGCCGGAGAGGTGGTTGAACGACCCGCTTCGGTGGTTAAAGAGCTGGTGGAAAACAGTATTGATGCCGGCAGTACCTGCCTGGAAATCGAAATCAGGAACGGGGGAATTGATTACATCCAGGTATCTGACAACGGTGCGGGAATCGAAGAGGAAGATTTGGTTATGGCCTTTGCCCGCCATGCCACCAGCAAGCTGGAAACCGAGGATGACCTGTTTACATTGCAAAGCATGGGGTTTCGGGGAGAAGCACTGTCCAGCATTGCCGCGGTATCGCAGGTAGAGTTGTGCAGCAATGCGGGGGAAGGCGGCAACTGTATCCGGGTCGAAGGAGGACAGATCGTCTCATGTCAAGCAGCACCTGTGCCCCCGGGAACCACCGTGATTGTAAGAAACCTCTTCTATAATACTCCAGCCCGCCGAAAATTTTTAAAATCTCCGGTAACAGAGGGCAATCACGTCTATGAAACCATAGTCAGGTTGGCTCTCTCCCACCCGGAAATCAGCTTCTGTTTCCGTAATGAACACCGGCAGGTGTTTATGACCAGCGGGAACGGCGATCTGCGGGAGGTTGTCCTCGCCCTCTTCGGCAGGGATTTCTCACGCCGGCTTATTGATATTAACCTTCAGTATGGTGAAATAAAGCTCAGCGGCCTTATCGGCAGGCCCGATCTTACCCGCAAGAACCGGAAGGGTCAGATTTTCATAGTTAACTCGCGGGTGGTAAGGAATTCGATGCTGTCGGCGTCCCTGGAAGATGCCTACCGAGACCTGCTCCTTAGCCGAGAACGCCCGGTAGGGATTATATTTCTAAACATACCCCCGGGACAGGTTGATGTTAACGTCCATCCCCAGAAGACAGAGGTCCGCTTCCACGATGAGAAAACGGTCTATATGGCCATAAAGACTGCGGTGCGGCAGGAACTGTTAAGGCTCGCCGACCCGGTTGCAGCCAAAGAGTCATATTCTCACAGTGAACAAACACCCCTGCCAGGGAAAACGTCAACATCTCCTTACATAGCTGATAGCAACGGTTATCGGGAGAGACCGCTCCCAAGTGAAGATTTCCTGTTGTTGTTCGACACCTATGATGACGAAACACCTTCCTTTAAGGTGTATGGCCAATGGCAGAACGCCTACCTGATTTGCGAAATCGACGGGGACTTAAACATAATAGACCAGCATGCCGCACATGAGAGGCTGCTGTACAACCAGTTGAAAGAGAACCCGGCGAAGGGGTTATCCCAGGAGCTCGCAGTTCCGGTGGCGGTAGAACTCCCACCCGATCTGCTTATGCTGGTTGAGTCCCGTCTTGATTATCTTTCCGAGCTGGGATATCGCCTGGATTTGCTGGGAGAGAGAACAGTGGTTGTGCGTTCCATCCCGACGATCGCTGTCGGGGGTGAGATCGAAGCATTGATGGAGATACTTGATACATGGCAGGAAGGTTTGCCGACCGAGGAAGCCATACTTGACAGCGGTTTAAAGATTCTGGCTTGCAAAGGTGCGGTGAAAGCGGGGCAGAGACTGGAGGAGCGGGAGATAATAGAGTTAATCAGCAGGTGGGCTGTTACAGAAAACCGGAATTTTTGTCCCCACGGCCGCCCCGTCTGTTACACCATAAACAGAACGGAAATCGAGCGGTTATTGAAAAGGTGATACCGTATAAATGAAAGGTTATGTGGTAACAGAAACTCGTACGGGCATTCCCGGTGACCCGGAATTGATGCAGTTCGCCCTCGAATCCGGTGCCTCATACACCCCGCGCAGGGACCGCAGTATAACAAAGATAATGGCGGATGAAGATGCTGTTGGGGTAATCATCTGGGAGCAGGAGGGACCGGTGCTTTATCAGGGCGGGGAGAGGTTTTTCTATCATCCAAGTATGGGGAAAAACCGGGTTTCCCGAATACGCAAAGGACAATCGGACCCCATGGTAGAAGCCATGGGACTCGAAAAGGGGTGCGAAGTGCTGGACTGCACCATGGGGTTGGGTGCCGATGCCCTGGTCGTCTCCTTCGTGGTTGGAGATGAGGGCAGGGTAGTAGGGGTGGAGTCCTCTCCAATAACGGCAGCCATAGTCCGCTGGGGGATAAAGAAATACTCCAAAGGTCCGGCATGGCTCAAAGGGGCCATGGACCGGATTGAAATAATCTGCGGCGAGCACTTGGAAGTCTTGAAAGAACTCCCCGACCGTTCATTTGACATTGTCTATTTTGATCCCATGTTCCGGCATCCCATAAACAGCAGCCGGGCGATTTCTCCGCTTCGGCAGCTCGCGAATCACAAACCATTGTCTGAAGAAGCCGTTGCAGAAGCCCTGCGGGTTGCCAGAAGACGGGTGGTGGTAAAGGAAAGAGCAGGCAGCACCGAATTTGAACGGCTTGGTTTTAAACCGGTTTTTGCCGGGGAGCATAGAGAAATAGCTTACGGGATAATTGACGCCCGGCCTTCTTAACCCGTTGGCAGATTAGCCAAAGATGCCGGGGAATTGCAACAGGAGGCCCTAAGAGAACGAAATGCTGAAACTGGCAGCCATTGTTGGCCCCACCGGGGTGGGCAAGAGCAGAATAGCAGTTGGTGTCGGACAGTTCCTGGATATTGAGGTAATCTCCTGCGACTCAATGCAGATCTACCGGGGATTGGATGTAGGAACGGCCAAGATTACGGAAAGCGAAATGATGGGCATACCCCATCACATGATCGATATCTGCGACCCGGACCAACCGTTTTCGGTATCCGACTACCAGAAGATGGTGAAGCCCCTTATCGAAGAGATCAACGAGCGGGGGAAGATACCGGTACTGGTGGGTGGTACCGGACTGTATTATCAGGTGGTGGTAGACGATTACCAACTATACCCGATAAAAGCTGCTCCCGAGGTCCGCCGAGCGCTTAATGAAGAGGCCGATTTGCGAGGCAATCATTTTCTATACCAGAGGTTGAGGTCTCTGGACCCCGAAGCCGCCGCCAAGATCAGCCCCAATGACCGCAAACGAGTCATCCGGGCCCTGGAAGTCATACAGGTAACCGGACGGCCTTTTTCCGCCCTGCAAAAGAGGAACCCCGGTCGTTACCGTCTGGCCGCAGCCGGGCTTACCATGCCCCGCGCTCTGCTGTATGAGCACCTGGACCGGAGAGTGGATTCCATGCTGGAAAGAGGTTTGCTGGAAGAGGTGAAGGGGCTGCTGGCCCGGGGATATGGACCCGAACTTAACTCCATGCAGGCCCTGGGTTATGCCCAGATTATCAGGTACCTGAAGGGCGAGCTGTCCTGGGATGAAACGGTGGCGCTGATCAAACGCGATACCAGGAGGTATGCCAAACGCCAGTTAACCTGGTTCAGAAAGGACAACCGCATAAATTGGTGGGAATTGTCAAAACCTAATGACGAAGATACCTTGATACATGAAATACATGAATATTTTAGGAGGACTCTCATCGATGATTGTAGAATAGGTTAACCAAGTTCACAAAACAGGAGGTAACATTGGTGACCAAGAACCAACTAAATATGCAAGACGCGTTTCTGAACCAGATCCGCAGAGAAAAGATACCGGTTACGATATACCTGGTTAACGGTTTTCAGATAAAGGGATTGATAAAGGGGTTTGACAATTTTACCGCCATCGTGGAACAGGAAGGCAGACAGCAGATGGTTTACAAGCATGCGATATCTACCGTAGCACCTATAAAGCCGATCAGCATACTTGCCATAGACAATAAGGGTGAAGAGGAATGATCAGGCTTATTTAAATGATTATAAAGTGTAACCACTCCTGGCTGTTTTGAGTAGTATATTTAAGGACTGTTAAAACGGATGTCTTTATATCGGCATCCGTTTTGGATTGGTGATTGATGCTTGGAGATATCCCTGCGCTATCTCGATGAGCCCCAGAGACCGGCTGTTGTTGATCCGGTTGTGCCGACGCCCTTAAACGAGAAGAAGGACTTCAGTGCACTGACAGAGCTTTATTCCCTTATAGGTCTTAATCATGTTAAAAAGCTGGTTTGGGAAGTTACAGCATTTGCACTGATACAGAGAAAGCGGGCTGAGGAGAATCTAAAGGCCGAACCCATTGTCCTGCACATGGTTTTTAAAGGCAATCCAGGTACCGGCAAAACCACGGTGGCCAGAATCCTGGGAAGGCTGTTCAAGGAATTGGGCTTTTTAAGCCGGGGACATCTGGTGGAGGTGGAGAGGGCCGATCTGGTCGGTGAATACATTGGACATACCGCTCAAAAAACTCGGGAACAGATTCGAAGAAGTCTGGGAGGTATTCTCTTCATCGACGAGGCCTATACCTTGGCTCAAGGGGGAGACAAGGATCTCGGCAGGGACGCTATCGCTACCCTGGTCAAAAACCTGGAGGACCACCGCGATAATCTGGTAGTTATTCTGGCCGGATACTGTGAAGAAATGGATGCATTTATCCGCAGCAACCCGGGATTAAAGTCGCGGTTTCCCATTCACATCGATTTCCCCGATTATACGGCGGAGGAGCTGTTTGAAATTGCACTCCATATGTTTGAACAGAGGGAATATGTGCTGAGCAATAAAGCTCGCTGGAAACTCCGCCAAAACATAATGTCCTACTGCCGCAATCGCCCCCAGCATGACGGCAATGCCCGTTATATAAGAAACCTGGTGGAGAGGATCGTCAGGCAGCAGGCCTTGCGACTGATAACCCAGGGTACGGTGAACCGGACTGCATTGTTGACGGTGGAGGAATCAGATGTCTATTAGTACGACTGTAAAACATGAATGGTAACCGCCCGCGATTTCCGCGGTTTTTATATTCTTGGGAGAGGTGTCTGTGTCTACAAAGTGCTTGCTTTTTGGAATAATCAACAATGATAATACCGACGATGAGCTCCGGGAACTGAAAGCCCTGGTAGAAAGCAGCGGAAACTACGAGGTCTTGGGCGTTGTCACCCAGAGGCGGCCGCAGCCTGAACCCCGATATTATCTGGGTAAAGGCAAGTTGGAAGCCCTGCGAGACATGGTCAACCGGTTCGAGGCCGAACTGGTTGTTTGTGACGACGAACTGACCCCGTCTCAGCAGCGCAATATTGCCGGATTCCTGGAAACTGCGGTTACCGATCGCACCGGCATCATCCTGGACATATTTGCTAAGCGGGCCAATACCGCCGAAGGCAAGATCCAGGTGGAACTGGCCCGTTTAAAATATATCCTGCCGCGGCTTGTGGGCCGCGGAACCGAACTATCAAGGCTGGGCGGGGGTATCGGCACCCGGGGTCCGGGGGAAACGAAGCTGGAAATAGACCGCCGGAAGGTTCGGCAGAGGATTAAGGAACTGGAAAGGGAACTGGATGCTATAACCCGGCACCGGGATGTAACCCGGCGTTGGCGAAAGCAGCGGGAAGTGCCCCTGGTATCGCTGGTGGGCTACACTAATGCCGGCAAGTCAACTCTCATGGCCGCCTTAACCGGTTCGGAGAGAGTTGGGGACCCCCGATTGTTTGCCACCCTCGAAACAACCGGGCGCAGGGTGGATCTTCTTGGAGGGGGACATTTCGTGCTCAGCGATACGGTCGGTTTCATAAACAAGCTGCCCCACCAATTGGTAGCCTCCTTTCGGGCCACCCTGATGGAAGTAAGGGAAGCCGATCTGTTGCTCCATGTCCTGGATGTGTCGACCCCCGGAATGGAAGAGCGGATCAGGACCGTAGAAAAAGTGGTGGCCGAAATCGATGACCGTCCTCGTCTGGAGCTCAAGGTATATAATAAAATAGATTTGTTGTCGCCGGCGGAAGTTGAACGCCTGCAAATGATTCTGCCCGAAGGTATAATGGTGTCGGCTGTTACCGGACAAGGAATGCCTGAATTGTTGACAAAGATACAGGAGCTTCTTTTCGCAGACGCCACGGAAATAACTTTAAATATACCATACAGTCGGGGTGACCTCGTGAACCTCCTTTATGACCACAGCCAGGTGCTGCAGCGAAAACACCTGCCGTCCGGGATCCGGCTGCAGGTGCGGGGTTCACGACCCCTGTTGGAACGGGTATTGCAAGCTCTGAGTGGTGAGGATAATTATTATGAGTAACATCGAAAGCCTGATACAGGAGGCGGAAAAAAAGGTAAAGTCCGTTTTTGAGCGGATAGAAGCTGTCTCCTACCGCAACCAAAAGCGAGTGCTGGAGGCATTCAGGGAACACCGGGTTTCCCCTCAGCATTTTGCCGCCGGCACCGGATACGGTTATAACGACCTGGGCAGGGATACCCTCGAAAGCATGTATGCCGCCATATTTGGCGGGGAGGACGCCCTGGTGAGATCGCAGCTTATATCCGGTACCCATGCCCTTTCATGCTGTCTTTTTGCTTTGCTGGGGCCCAACGACCTTCTGGTTTCAATAATGGGCAGCCCCTATGACACGCTCTGCCGAGTAATAACCGGAAAGAACGGCCTGACTGCGAAGGGTGTAAGGTATATCGAGATTCCGGTTGCAGGCGACGGTTCCTGTGATATGGCCAGTCTGGCTTCAGCCCTGGCGGGAAAACCGAAAATGGTTCTGCTGCAGAGATCACGCGGTTACAGCAGCCGCAGAAAGTCCTTGTCTACCGCCGAGATAGCTGAGATAATTACGGCGGTAAAGGAGACAAGCCCTCAGACGATAATTTTGGTCGACAACTGCTACGGTGAGTTTGTCGAGGACCGGGAGCCCGGTCATTTGGGTGCTGAACTCACTGCCGGATCGCTGATTAAGAACCCGGGCGGGGGGCTGGCGGCCGGTGGCGGATACATTGTCGGCAGAAAGGATCTGGTTGAGCTGGTGGCCGATCATATGATAGCTCCCGGGTTGGGCAAGGAGATCGGTCCCAGTCTGTACGACCTGAGAACCATCTACCAGGGTCTGTTCATGGCACCTCATGTTGTTGGAGAATCGCTGAAGGGTGCGGTTCTCGCCTCTGCTGTGTTTGGCAGTCTGGGGTTGAAGGTATCTCCCGAGTGGGACGAGGAACGAGGAGATATCGTACAGATGGTGGAACTGCCCAGCCGTGAACACTTGGAAGCCTTTGTCCGCAGGGTACAGGCATTCTCGCCGGTCGACAGCCACGTGGTACCGGAGTTTGGTTATATGCCCGGCTATGGCGACGAGATAATTATGGCGGCCGGCACCTTTGTACAGGGATCCTCCATCGAGCTTTCCTGCGACGCTCCTTTAAGACAGCCCTTCAATGCATTTTTGCAGGGCGGACTTACCTACCAGCACACCCGTTATGTGATAAGTGAGCTGGTCTCACTGCTCACGACTTTTCGGGGGGATCGTTGATGCCGCGGGAAAGGAGCAAAAGACAGAGTTGTTTCGGCCGGGCGAAGCTTATTCACGGCGTTTCTTAAAAGTATTCACACCACCAAGAAACAGTGGCGATAATCGGAATGTAATCTGTATAATCAGATCAACCTGGAACAATTGCGGGGAGTAGGGGGGTTAAGATGGATACATTTGCCATAGTTCTTGCTATTGCAGTTATGTTGATCGGTATTGCCGGCAGTTTTTTGCCGGTCCTGCCCGGTATTCCGGTCATATTTCTGGCGATTCTCGGTTACGGCTGGTACGAAGGCTTTAACGTTATAACGGTCCACTACATCGCCATTATCGGTGCTTTGACTCTCTTGTCGGTCCTGATAGATTACATCGCAGGAGTCTGGGGCGCACAAAAAGCCGGGTCAAGCAAATTGGGGATGCTGGGGGCCGGATTGGGCATACTGGCAGGTATATTCTTCGGCCCCATAGGAATTCTAATTGGTCCGTGGATAGGGGCGCTGATCGGAGAATACCTGTTTGTACGCGATCTCAACCGGGCCGTTAGCGTGGCAACCGGTTCGGTCATCGGCATCTTTGCCGGAATTGCCTTCAAAGGTCTTCTGGGAATCGGGATGTTAATCTCCTTTTTGGTAGTGGTATTCTAACGAAGTAACCGGTGCTAACGCTCCAACCTCATACCATAACCGAGAGGGAATAATAATAAAGGGTGGATGGGATGAACAAACAGGACTTATTAAAACTGGCGGAAGAAGAAAATGTGCGATTTGTCAGGTTGCAGTTCACCGATATAATGGGACTGCCCAAGAACGTGTCGATAACAGTTGACCAGTTGGAAAAAGCATTAGATGGGGATCTGATGTTCGACGGCTCTTCAATTGAGGGGTTTGCCCGCATTGAGGAATCGGACATGTACCTAATGCCGGATCCCAACACATTTACGATCTATCCCTGGAAGACAACCCGGGACGGCAAAACCGCCCGTTTGATCTGCGATGTTTACGATTCCAATAAAGAGCCTTTTCCCGGATGTCCCCGGGTCAACCTCAAAAGAGTAGTGGCTGAAGCGGAAGCCGAAGGATATCAGATGAACGTCGGCCCTGAAGCCGAGTTCTTCATGTTTTTAAAAGACAGTCAAGGTCGTCCCACCCTGGAAACCCATGATAAAGCGGGTTACTTTGACCTGGCACCGGTTGATTTGGGAGAAGATGCGCGCAGAGAAATGGTTTTGACCCTGCAGGACATGGGTTTTGAGATTGAGGCCTCTCACCACGAGGTTGCTCCGGGACAGCATGAGATCGACTTCAAGTATGCTGATGCCCTTACTACCGCGGACCGGGTTATTACCTTTCGTATTGTTGTGCGCACCATAGCCCAAAAGCACGGACTGCACGCAACCTTTATGCCGAAGCCGATTTTCGGAATGGCCGGATCGGGGATGCATCTGAATATATCGCTGTTCAAAGACGGCAAAAATGCGTTCTATGATCCGTCATCCCCAAATGGGTTGAGCGATATTGCCATGCATTTTATCGCCGGGGTGCTGGAACATGCACCGGCCATAACTGCTATAACCAATCCGACTGTGAATTCGTATAAAAGGTTGGTTCCCGGGTACGAGGCCCCGGTGTACATTGCCTGGTCCCACAAAAACCGCAGCCCGCTGATCCGGATTCCAGCCCGCCGGGGTATCGGCACCAGGATGGAATTGAGGAACCCCGATCCCACCTGCAATCCCTACCTGGCATTGGCGGTCATTCTCAAGACCGGACTGGAAGGTATTAAGAAAAAAACGGTGTGTCCGCCTTCAGTTGATCAAAATATCTACGAAATGGATGTCTATGCTCGGGAGGACGCCGGCATCCAGAGCCTTCCCGGAACCCTGAGAGAGGCACTGCGGGAACTGAGAAACGACAAACTGGTGCAGGAAGCCCTGGGACCTCACATTTACAGCCGCTACATGCATGCCAAACGACTGGAATGGGACGATTACCGGGCTCGGGTGCATCAGTGGGAGATTGACCAGTATCTGACCAGGTTTTAACGATGGATGATCGATTGAATGAAGGCCGGCGGTGTTTATCCCCGCCGGCCTTTTTAATTGCTGCTATATGCGTCTTATCAGGCCTTTTACCACTCCTGATATAACAACGTCCTGGACGATTATCGGCTCCATGAACGGATTCTCTGGAACAAGCTCCACATAGTAGGGTCGACGGTAAAAACGTTTTACCGTGGCCTCGTCATCGAGTAAAGCCACTACGATATCTCCGTTTTCTGCTACCTCCTGGGCTCGAACAATAACCAGGTCACCGTCCAGGATTCCAGCCTCAATCATGCTGTCACCGCTAACCCGTAATAAGAAGTGGTTGCCCTTACCGAGAAAATCTGCAGAGAGGCTGACATATCCATCTATATTTTCAACCGCGGTTATCGGAACCCCGGCAGCAACTTTGCCAACGATCGGGAGGGTAATTACTTCGGGATTAAGCATATCATCATCGTCGTCCATCAGTATTTCAATGGCCCTGGGTTTGCTGGGATCTCTTCTTATCCATCCTTTATCTTCAAGCTGTGTCAAGTGCGTATGAACGGTCGAACTGGAACTAAGTCCCAACGCCTGGCCAATTTCCCGAACCGATGGCGGATAACCATACTTTTTTATATGTGACCGCAGATAGTCGAAAATCTCCTGTTGCCTGGCAGTGAGGGCAGTTTTGGATTTCATTTTTCCCCTCCAGTTTTTATTCAGTATAGCATGTAACGGAAAATGAAAACAATTGTTCGTATATCATTCAATGAAGGTGGAAACACCGGATGTGCCGGAGTTGGACTGCCTCTTATTCCCAGAAACTATTGGCATCAACGTTCTCCATGGCCTTCAGCATGCGCCGCTTGCTGGACGGATAATGCGACTCCAGCATGTTCACGAAACTTTTAACCTTGTCGCGGTTGGTGGCACCGGTGACGGGGCACCGGCTGCTCATAACCGGAAGGCCCAAGTTTTTCGCCGTTTTCACCACCAGATCTTCTTCAACATAGATCAGAGGGCGAATGACAAAGAGGTTCATACGACTGAGATAGGTTACCGGTCTGAAGGTGCGGTACCTTCCTTCAAACATCATCGACATCATCAGTGTAACCACCGCGTCATCGAGGTGATGTCCCAGGGCCACCTTGTTACAGCCCAGTTGAACAGCCGCCCGGTGAAGGGAACCGGACCTTAAGTTGGAACAGAGAGCACAGGGATTGGATTCCTTGCGCTCTTCAAAAACCAGGGGACCAATTTGCGTGTTAACGATGTGATGCGGCAAACCCAAAGCTGCGCAGTGCTTGGAGATGGGACTCCAGTCATCGCCCCATCCCAAATCAATGGTTACGGGAAACAGTTCAAATTCCAGGGGGGTAAAATCCTTTAATGACAGTAAAGCCTGCAGCAGAACCAGGCTGTCCTTGCCTCCGGAAACCCCGACGGCAATTCGATCACCGGTTTGCACCATCTCGTACTTCAGGTTAGCCGCTTTGATCCTGCGGAAAAGCTTTTTCGAAACCATTACCATGTACTCCCTCTTCACAATTGAGAAAACTGCAACGGTTTTTCGCCCTTACAAGTATATAAGCTTTTTACTGGTTAACCGCGAAACAACTTACAATTTGACCTTGACTGGCGGCTTTCGAAATATTAACCTCTGCTTTTCTCGCTTACTGCTGTTATGCTCCGAAGATTATAGAAGAATGCTATCCGGTTTTTTGCCGCTGGTCAAGCTTCTGTTCAACCTCCTCCTGATTGCTCATTCTCAAAAGAAGACCGCCAATATCTAATCCTATAAAGTAAGGGTTTGCTTGAACCCGCAGCATTCCCTCTGCAAATTTTAAACAACAGCAGAATACTATCAACTGAAAATGTGAAATGATTCTAAGGAACACCTGACTTTCAGTGACCCTATATAAAGCCGGTAATAACCATTAATAACCATTAAATAATAACCAGGATATGAAGCAGGATAATCTATAGCCGATGATGAATAGATGATCCCATAAGGGGGGAAGTGTATGCTGAAGGCCATCGAAATGGAGTTGGAAACTGGACATTACTCGTTCGGCGCTTTACAAAACGCACTGGCAGTAGTTGGGGAAATCAAAGGATGGTACAAAGAGTTTGGAGACATGGACGAGGACTCGGAAAAGTTTAGAGAGATAATCTGGGTACTCTCCGAGAAGGCTATTACAAGAGCCGAAATCCTTACTCCCGATTTCATTGAGATTTGCAACTACCAGCGAGACAAGCTTATTAAAGTTGAACGAAGTTACTCGATCGCACAATATGGTGAAAACATCAAAGTAACACTGCAGAAGGCGGTTTTGACCTTTACCGACGGCGAAAAGCTGGTGTTGATGCGACCCAAGAACCGAAGCAACGCCGAGCAATACGATGCGTTCGTCAAGTTGATGGGCTAAGGTTCCTTCAAAATATGTATCGAAATAACCCCGCAGAAGCTGCGGGGTTTCTTATTTGAGGGGCTCAACCTGCGCAACCGGTCGTTTAAAGACAGCGATGGATGCGGCAGTGCCAGGATTTCTCCAATCGGCGAATCTGAAGACCAAACCCCGGAGTCACTGACTGCCGGGGTTTGTTGCTGCTGTCGGATTTCAGTTTCAAATAGCCATGCGGTTGTTATTTTTTAAGTTTGGCAATCTCCTCATCACGCAGTTTCCTGCGCAAGGCCTTGCCGACACCGGTTCTCGGCAGCTGCGGCCGGAATTCGATACTGCGCGGTACTTTATATGCGGCCAAATGTTCACGGCAAAACGCAATCAACTCCTCCTCGGTGACACTGGCTCCTTCAACCAGCTGGACGAAGGATTTGACGATTTCACCGCGGTATTCATCGGGGATGCCGACAGTTATAACATCTTTGACCGCTGGATGCTTAATCAGGGTCTCGTCGATATCGCGGGGGTAAATATTGTAACCGCCGGAGATGATGATATCTTTGGAGCGGTCAACGATGAATATATAGCCGTCTTCGTCACGGTAAGCAATATCACCGGTATACAGCCACCCATCTTTGAGCACCTTGGCGGTCTCTTCCGGATCGTTCCAATAGCCTTTCATAACCAGAGGTGAGCGGATCACGATTTCGCCTCGTTCGTAGGGCGGCAGTTCCTCGCCGGTATTGATATCTACAATCTTGAGATCGGCATCGGGATAGGGTATGCCGATGCTGCCGTCCTTCTTCAGCCCAATATAAGGATTGGTTATTCCCAGCGATGTAGTTTCACTCATGCCCCAGCCTTCAGCCACGAATATGTTCATGTCTCTGGCTTTTTTCAGGAGTTCAGGAGGACAGGGAGCAGCACCGCTGTTGAAAACCCCGAATTTCTTGCCCAGATCCAGTTCCGGAGCACGCGGGTGATTCAGTACCGCCGAAATCATGGTAGGCACTGCCGGGAAATAGGTAATCTCCTTGAATTTGGCGAGGGTTTCCATAACTTCGTCGGGATCGAAACGGGGCAGCAGGATTTGAGTGGAACGGCTAATAATCCCATAACACATGCAGCAGACTTCACCGTAAACGTGCGAATAGGGGAGGACACAAAATACGGTCCGACGTGGTACGGGAATGAGATTAAGAATACTTCCGGCCCATTCATTGACCGAGTACGAAGCCACTACAACGTTGCGATGGGTTAGGGTAGCCCCTTTGGGAGTGCCGGTTGTTCCGGTGGTAAACTGGATGACTGCGGGATCTGAATGCTCGATTGGAAGCTGCGGAGGTGTTACATTGGTGCTGGCGTCCAAAACCTCGGAGAAATGATGCCAACCCGGTTCCAGAGCCAGGTCTTCACGGGTACTTCTCGGGGTTCCATCAATGAAGTCGGTTACGCGGGTTACCATGACAAACGGGATATCAATTTCTTTCAGCATCTGTTTTAATGTAGGCAAAACGCCGTCAAAGGTGACAATACCATTCAACTCAGTTTTCTTGGCGATGTGTATCAGGTCGGCGGCTGTATACATGGGATTCAGGTTTACAACTATGGCTCCAGCATGCAGTATTGCCCAAAAAGTGATGACGAACTGCGGGCAATTGGGCATCATTAATCCTATTCGGTCACCCTTTTTTATGCCGTGAGCAATTAAGGCATTGGCCATGCGAATTACCAGGAGCTGTAAATCCCAGAAGTTGATCTCGGTGCCGTAAAAGTAGATGGCTGATTTTTCGGGCTCTACATTGGCCGCAATTCTAAGCAATTCATGAGCGGGAAACCACGGATAATTTATACTCGGTGGCACTGCAGGATCAAGTTTGTCCAGCCAGGGACGACGAGCAATAACATCAGGGGTCAAAGGTGCCATAATACCTACCTCCTTCAATATCAAAGCAATACGTTTATTTGTCTCTCTACGTTACGGCAAATAGCCAAATGCCCAAAAAGCAGAGCTGTTTGTATTGGCGCAACTATTCGGAAACCTGGATTGACAAAAAGTTTGCCGGCAGTGAAAGGTGGCAACGCATTTGCTGTTTATGAGAGAAAGGCGCATTAATGAGTGATCTGCGGGTTTGAAAACGCCAGCACTATTTCATGTTTATGGTGCTGCGTTGCATCTAAAATAGCGTGGTGTAACATGGCAGAATCAGTTTTTCCTCGTCTAGCGCGGGATACAACATTAACAGGCATAACATGCAGGATATTAAACAAGCATACCCGTACATTCCCCCTTTCTTAACTGGAATCGGGAACAGTTAAGTCCATATAATTGTGTAAAATGAAGAGCCAAGACAAGGCCCCTGGTTTAGAATGGTAAGTGACGAAACAAACCACAACCGGAGGTGACCTTGCAATGGCTCAATACCATGTTACCATCGACTCAGAATTACTTCAGCATCTATTTTTGTCGGATGCCAAGGATTCCAGCGTATCAAAACTGCTGGAATCAATCC
>JAKOVY010000139.1 GCA_029781825.1 Bacillota bacterium
GCTGTTTGCCCCTTGAATGTAGCCGGGAAAACCTCCATGACTTTGAGCGAAACGCGGTTTAAGAGACCGCTTCTGGCCACTGCCACCCCAAGTCCAAAAGCTGCGATCAGCAAGAACCAGGTGTCACTGGAGAATTGGGCAAAGGCAGTTTTGAATGGGACTATCCCTGTACCCGCCCAGGCCCCGCACATCAGGAGTGCCGTAACATAATCATGGAAGACTTCAAAGATCCAGAATACTACTGCGCAAAAGAATATGCCCAACCCCAGCATCGCCTGAGGGGTCAATCCGGGCAATGGTTCGATGGCGGACATAACCAGAGCAATGGCAAGGCCGGTTATAGCGCCGATAATGCGCTTGTTCATAATATACTCCTCCTAGCACAAACCAATCAGGATTCTTACAGCGACGGTCCCGTCTGTAAATATCTAATATTCATATTTTTTTCTCCGTAACCCACCTATCACCTTCTGCGGGCGTGAAAAATTCATACCCCAGTTTCAAGCAAAAAAAAATGAACCATTACCTGGTCTCCCGCTATGAATACGGCAAACCGGCAACGGCTCAGATTAAATACTGCTTGGTCTTGTTATCTAAAATACCTTCTCCAGCACCACGTATCCCGGTTCGGAATGTTTATGAGTAAATCCTGCTTTTTTGAGCACATGAAGCATGGGTTGATTTTCATTCAGCACGGTAGCGGTAAAGCTCAATATACCGTTATTTTTGGCCACGTACGTTAAGTGTTCCAGCAATATCGAGCATATCCCGTGATTCCTGTAGTTATCACTGGTGGCAAAGCTGACTTCAGCGGAATAGTTGGTTTCGTCCACAAAATACTGCCCCAGACCCAATACTTTTTCGTTTTCCTCCTCTCTGATTATGGCTACAATCGATACACCCTTGGCATTATCGACGGTTATGATGTCCTGCAGTTGTTCGTGCGATACATATGGAAATGGCGAGAAGAACCTCAGGTATAGACTTTTATCGGAAAGCGAGTTGAAGAAATCCCTGAGACGCGGTTCATCACTGATTCTAATGGGCCGCAAGAGGATATCAAGCCCGGCCTTGGTTTTTCTATGCGCTTCGTAGTCTTGAATGTACTTGCCCCGAGGGCCGGGAATAAACTTCTGATCTTTGTAAATGAGGTTGCGGGCTTTGGCTTCTTCAATCAGCCAGGGTCTGAAGTTGGGATGGGCGATCGCGATCAGTTCCATCGCCCTTTCCCGCAGGTTCTTTCCTCTCAGGTAAGCTATCCCGTATTCCGTAACGACGTACTGCACATCACCCCGGTGCACACTTACCCCCGAGCCTTCCAGGAGGTTGGGAACTATTTTTGAAACCTGCCCGTTTTTGGCTGTTGATTTTATGGCAATGATCGACTTCCCTTTTCTCGATATGAGCGTTCCCCGCATGAAGTTCGCAAAGCCGCTGATGCCACTGTAAAAAATATTGCCTAGGGATTCGTCGGTGGCTTGCCCGGTGAGGTCGATTTCCAAAACCGAATTTATCGCTACCATGTTGTCATGCCGGGCTATGTTCATAATATTGTTAACATAATCAAGTCTTCTCAGCTCCACCGCCGGATTGTTGTTTATATACTCGTAAGTCTCTTTTTTGCCCAGGCACAGTGAACCGATAGTCTTTCCCCTGTTTATAGTCTTTTTGCTGTTGTCAATAACCCCTTTTTTCATCAATTCAACTATGCCGTCTGTAATGAGTTCGGAATGCACACCCAGATGATTCTTTTTCTCCAGACAGGACAAAACCACAAAGGGTATGCCGCCATACCCTACCTGAATGGTATCGCCGTCCTGAACCAGACTGGCAACGTATTTGCCGATTTGCAGTGCCACCTCACGGTCGTCGTCATCAACCGGGTCGTACTCCGGCAGGGGTTCGTCGTAAGGGATGATGTAGTCTATGTCATTGATGTGGATAAATCCATCCCCGTGCACCCTGGGCATATATGAATTCACCTGCACGATCACTGTGCCGGCATTTTCCACCGCGGCTTTGACCACATCAACATTAACCCCCAGGTTAAAGTAGCCGTGTTCATCGGGCAGAGATGTCTGAACCATGGCTATGTCAATGGGATAATACTTGCGTTCAAACAACTCCGGTATCATGGAGGTAAAAATGGGGGTGTAATCGGCAATTCCCCGGTTGATATCATCTCTGTTGGGATCGCCGATGAAGAAGGAGTTGACTCTGAAATTATGTTTGTATTTCTCCAAAAAGTATTCCTTGTTGTCATTGATAGTCCATACATAAAAAATGTCGCAATCAAAGAAAGCGGCAGGATTGCGGTTAAGGTAATCCAGCAATGACCTCACGAGGTATCTGGGTTCCCCTGCTCCGGTTCCAATAAATAATTTGTTTCCCCGTTGTATTTTTCTAAAGGCGGTTTCTGCGCTTATAAACTTCTGCGGGTATTCTTTCCTGAGATAATCCATTATGTTTTGTTCCTTGTTCAGGCACATCTGAATCACCTCGCTAAATTTCGACATATATATACATTTTACCACACTAGCGATGATGTAAATTTTCGACAATAGTCTTCCTTTATCAAATATAACCAAAAGCACTTAAAAAACACAAACAAAAAGCTCAACAGTCCGAAACTGTGGACTATTGAGCTTATTCAGACCTAGCCGGAACCGCAAACCGATTCCGTATTCGTTATCCTATCTGCATTAGTCAAGCAGCCGCGGAACGGCTCTTAAGATCTCTTCGGTTTCCTTCATGATCCTCTGTACCAGGTCATGGACCTTGGGCATATCGGTAACGCGCTGAGCCGATTCACCGGCAGCCATCATGGCCTTCTCTTTGTCGCCCTTGTAAACGGCGTTGATGGATTCATTTTCGTAATCAATCAGCGACATGTCAATGGTGCTGTAGTCGTCGGGTATTCCCAGGTACACTCCGGGCGATTTCTCCAGGGTGTTCTTGGCGTGCTCCTGACTGCGAGGATTCTTAATCCAGCGAGCCGGTCCAACGAAACCGCGAGCTACCAGGGTTCCCCGGTCAGGTGTATCAACTACGGCCTGTTTCCAGAGCGGCGGGAAGTCGCTTTCCTCGGTAGCCAGGAACCTGGTTCCCATTTGGGCTCCCGCAGCACCCATCACCAGAGCGGCTGCCAGGGTCTTGCCGTCACAGAAACCGCCGGTGCCGACTACCAGAGTGTTTTCATCGGCTACCGCATCGATTACGGCCGGGAGCAGCACCATGGAGTGAACAGGCTCCCAGGAGGTGTGGAATCCGCCCTCATGTCCGGATGCGATAATCACATCGACCCCTGCTTTCTTGCAGCGCAATGCCGCCTTAACCGAAGGCATAACGTGCATCCAGACCAGGTCGGTCTTCTTGATGACATCGCTCCACGGCAGCGGATCGCCGGCTGATGTAATCAGGACTTTAAACCGCTTTTTCATTTCCGGGTCCTCTTCGCGGACCTTGAGCATGGTACCGATAATGAGCTCGGCCGGTTCTCTCATCTCGGCCGACACCATTACGTTTACGCCGAAGATTCCCTGGGATTCCTTGGTGCCGTCGAGAACCTTCTGGAATATTTTCCTCAGTACCGTTTCTTTGCTGTCCTTTTCCGGATCGGCGCCGCCGGAGCGGCAGAAGACTCCGTATATTTCAGGCTGGTTTGCGTCGGAGGCAATGCCGCTGGAACTCAAAATCCCCAGTACACCCGCATTGGCCGATGCAATGCACAGGTTGGTGGTGGGAAAAGGTCCCATTCCCGCTTGAATTATTGGGTACTTGATACCCGTGATGTCACAGAGCTTTGATTTAATCATAGAGCGAATTCCTCCTTGTTATGTATAGTTTTATATACCTATTCACTTATTTCTCATTATACAATAATCATTCCTTTCTGAATTAACTAATTATTTTATTTCTATCATTTCCCCCTCAATAATGTCGCTCCTCTTTGGAAGCAAGACGGGGCCAGGCGCGGGCGTCAATAACAGCTAAAGCCCGGAGCCAACCACTGCATGCAGCGTAAGGGACGAGCATACATTGGATTTAGACCAAGCTATATCGGGGATAATTCATGGTCAGGCGCACATTTGTTTTCGGCGCTGCGGTTCTTTTGGCGGCCAATTTGTTCAACCGCATCCTGGGTTTTGTCTATCAATACCTGATTATGGCCCATGTCGGGGCTGAAGCGTACGGTCTTTTCGCCCAGGTCTTTCCTATTTACATAATGGCATTGGTCATTACCACTGCCGGGATACCGCCGGCGGTTGCCAAAATGGTGTCCGAGGAGGTATCTCTGGGAAATTACAGGCAGGCCCGGGCGATCTTTCGCTTGACCCTGGGGATACTCTGTATATCAGGGGCTCTGGTGAGTGTACTGCTTTATCTTTTTGCCGTCCGCATGGTGGGACGGATAATAGCGGACCCGCGGGTAATACCGGTATTGATAATGTGCACACCGGCGGTTCTGGTTGTATCCATATCATCGGCCTTCAGGGGTTATTTTCAGGGGCTGCAAAACATGGTCCCGACCGCCGTCAGCCAGACGCTGGAGCAAATTGTGCGGGTATGCTTCGGTTTTATGGCGGCGTTGTATTTCCTGCCCAGGGGTATTGCCTTTGCCGCCATGGGTCTGGCTTTCGGCATGCTGGCCGGGGAGGCGGTTGGATTGATAGCCATAGGCTTGCAATACCGCCGGCACCGGCTTCCCCGACATGTTGACCGTGACGCGAAGCTCACACCAAGGCGGCATATCCTGGCTCGGATATGGAATTTGGCAGCCCCGATAACCGCCGGGCGCCTGCTCTCCACCGGCCTGTCCGCTTTGGATGCGATCATCGTTCCCGGGCGCCTGCAGGCTGCCGGCTTCACGGCTCGTCACGCCACCGCTTTGTTCGGTCAGTTGGGAGGAGCCGGTTTTACCCTGCTCAGCTTTCCCAGCGTATTCACAATTGCCCTGGCAACCTCGCTGGTGCCGGCAATAGCCGAAGCGGCAGCCACAAGGTCCTTCCACACCATGAGGTCCAGCATTGCCGAAGCAATTCGGATAACAATAATGTTTGGGATCCCATGTTTGGTAACCATGTTTTACTTTGCCGAGTCATTGACCGCGTTTTTCAACAGCGTCAATATCGCCCCGGTTTTGCGTATCCTGGCCATTGCCGGCATTTTCTCTTATCTGCAGCAGACAACAACCGGAATTCTGCAGGGATTGGGCAAAGCCCATTTGCCGGTGGCTCACTCCCTGGTTGCTGCCGGTTTCCGCCTTCCTTTGCTTTACTGGCTGACCGGTCATCCCGCCTGGGGACTGATGGGGACGGCTTGGGCTTTCAATATCGGTTTTTTCATCGGCGCCGTTCTCAACATCGTCGCCATCAAGCGCCACACCGGGATGCAGATTGATTGGCGCCGTTTTGTCGCCAAGCCCTGTGCGGCTGCAATGGGGATGCTGTTTACCTTTATGATGTTGGCGCCTTCAAGGGGCGGCCATTTAATTAATTACATTGATGAGATGGCCGTCGGCGCGGCTGTTTATCTGATCATTCTGCTGCTGAACCGCGGAATAACCATGGGCGATATCCGCAGGGTCATCGGGCATCAGAACGCTTAAAAATTAAAAGAGGCGCCCCTCATTTGACTTCGGAGCAGCCTCTTTTTGTTTGAGTAATTCAGGACTTTGTTGTACCTGTCCTACAACTGGGCGATTTTAGTTCACGCGCTCCCACAGGGTAGCATTTGCGTTTCCGAATCCGCCGCACAGTGTTGCCAGGCCGTACTTCGCGTCAGGTTTTTCATACTTCATTATGTTGTTCAGGGTGATGACGATTCTGGCACCGGACTCACCCAGCGGATGTCCCAGAGCCAGGGCGCCGCCCCACAGGTTGACCTTCTCGAAGGGTGCGTTGTATCCCAGGCCGAGTTCTCTTATAACAACCAGTGATTGACTGGCGAAAGCTTCGTTGAGCTCAACCACATCAATCTCGTCCATGGTCACACCGGTACGGGCCAACAGTTTTCTGACAGCCTCGATCGGTCCTACACCCATGATGGTCGGGTCATTACCGGCCATGGCACCGCCCCTGTATTTAATGTGGTAGGAGCAGCCGAGTTCATCAGCTTTTTCGCGGCTCATCAGGATCAGAGCGCAAGCGCCGGCGGTTAGAGGTGAAGACATTGCAGCAGTGATAACGCCGTCGGGTTTGAAAGCAGGTTTCATTTTGGCCATAGCTTCCATGCTGACTTCGTCCCTGACCCACTGGTCACGGTCCACAATAATCGGGTTACCCGCCTCATCATGACCTTCGACGGGAACGATTTCATGTTTGAATTTGCCTGCTTTTGTGGCTTCAGCCGCCCTCACGTTGCTCCAGTAAGCAAACAGATTCATGTCTTCAACCGAGACATTCCACAAGGCGGCTACTTTCTCGGCCGTCGGGCCCATCTGGAGATCCCACTCGCCGTATTTGTCGGCAACGGCCTTGGGAATGTACATCCCCTTGGGCATTTTCTCCATGTCTTCTACGCCGCCGACCACATAGATGTCGCCCTCTCCGCACATGATAGCTCTGGCGGCATGCTCAATAGCGGACATCCCGGAGGGGCACTGTTGGCAGATACTGTTGGCGGCAACGCTTTCAGGCAGCCCGGCAGCCAGCCACGCTAAACGTCCCATGTCATTGGTCACTCCGCCCTGGTTGGCAGTACCGACGTAAACCGCTTCAACCATTTCGGGTTTAACCTGGGGATTGCGGGCAAACAGTGCATGATAGCAGGCTACCAGAAGCTCATCAGGCATCCGTTTGCGGAACCATCCCTTTTCAGCATGCGCCCTGCCGTTAGGTGTGCGTACTCCATCGACCAATACTACTTCCTTCATTTGCTTCCTTCCTTTCCTTGTATATTTTTTAGTTTCAAAGCATGACGCCGCAGTACTGCGAAATTTATGACGGATCATCTGGTCTTACAATGAGTTTATTGATAGCCATTGTCAGCAGATGGTCGTTCAAATAAATTCCGCAATAATTGGCACGTCATGCTATCAACTCATTGTAGGGTTATGGGATATAGAGCGTTTAGTGCTGCATCGTGCATATTGGGTAACAATCTAGCCTCCGGCTCCCTGCTGGCTGCTGCCGTTTGGGAGAAAGCACTTTATTTATCAAATACACTATAACGAATCTTCTTTATTACTGCTTAAAAATCCTCCTTTGAATTTAACAGTAGCAATATTACGATATTTCGCAAAAAAAACATTCCGCCCGTATTTCTGAAAAACACGTGACTAAGTTCAAATAAGTTCTCCTCCTTGGTGAAACTCATCTCTCCGATAGGCTTTTTCCACGTCTCCCCGTTGAATAACCTGTCCCTTATCGAGGGAGATGATTATATCACCAAGCAGCCCGGCATCTTCTTCGTCGTGGGAGACGATCACCATGGGAATCCGCCACTCATCTTTGAGCCCAAGTATTACCTGGCGAAGATTATTTTTCGATTGGTAGTCCAGGGCGCTAAACGGTTCATCCAGCAACAACA
>JAKOVY010000153.1 GCA_029781825.1 Bacillota bacterium
GCCCGCAAGCCCCCAATATGCGGCTTTCGCGCCGGGCTTCCACCACGTCGGCGAAACTACTCCATCTGCAGGATCTCCATTATCAGCTCATCCCGCCGCGCATCAAGCTGCTCGAACCGCATCGCTTTGGTAAACAGCCTGCTGAGTTTCTGCTCCACCTGACGGGCCTGGGTTAACGCCTGAACCGCCTGAAAAACCCGGTTGGAAACCACCCTCTCCATCTCCCTCACCGCGGAATGATCCGCCGCCTGCGTGTCTTCCCAGCACTCCGCCAGGTTGACATAACAGTCTCCCGGCCGGTTGGCCAGGCGTACCACATCACCGTCAACTATCGCAGTTTCCAGGCTATGCAACACCACCATCTCCAGCAGATCGGGGTCCAGCCCGCTGTGATAAAAGGCCACCCTGTGTCCCTGTGCCAGGGCTTCCTCCCCGATGCGCCGCATAACCCAGGATTTGGCGTTCCCGGGAGGTCCCTGCAGGATGTAACGCCGGCTGCATTCCCCGGTTATCTCTTCAAAAAAATCCACCAGGCCGTCGGAGGTTATGGCCCGGGCAAAGTAATGGGCTGCCTGATCCACATCTCCCAATATCTCTTTAACCAACTGTTGACTTACAGCCTGGAGTCTGTCGGTATCGATCAGATGCTCGTAACTGCTGGCCAGTTTTTTGTGGTTATCCCGCGCCGCTTCCAAATTTGATCTCACGCCACCCATGATGGACTCAAGCTGATCGGTCAGGAAAGCAATCTCTTCCTGGGAATTCTCAATCTCCCGGGAATTGGAATACTCGTTAAGGTCGATGCTCTCGACCACGATCCCCGGATGGTTCTCAATTTTTGTATCCCCGGCAGCCTCTCCGTTGATAATAATGGTTTTCAGTTGCTGGACATAGAGTCCATCTATATAGGAAACATCAAGCGGTGAGGGCCAAAACTGCACCCGGTAACCCCTCTCGGCCAGATTCAGCCCCACACTCCTGATGAAAGTGGAACGTCCGCTCCCCGGCGCACCATGCAGCAGGATAACCTTTTCGATATTCTTGAGGAGCGCTGGCAGGTAGGAATAGTAACCCTGGGCGGTAAAGCCGCTAGTGAAAACATACTCAATCCGGTTTCTCAACCGCAATCCCCCTTTCCCCTCAACCAGAATATGCAAACTGTAGACAAAAGGTGAACACCCTCGAGGAGATCGGTGCAGGCAATTGCAGGGAGGTTTCAAGATTCTTCCGCTCCGGAGTATCCTTGCACGGGCGGTCCGGACGTTCCGCCCTGTGATTCCTTTATTTTTTCCCGAACCTCCGGAGTATGGAGGAAAGAATTCCGGAGTGGTTGGGAACAACGTCCGCTGCAGCCTGCCCATCCGGACCGGGAACCGGGATTATCCCCAGGTAATCGTAAGTTCTCATTCCGGTTGACAGAACCAGCCTCTGTCCCTGGCGGAGAACGGTCAGGGACAGCCAGGGAGGCAGGCGGTCGTAGCTGAGGATCAGGTCGGCAGGTCCGTAGACCGCTCTCCCATTCAGTTCGGTGATGATGTCTCCGCTGCGCAGACCCGCCTTCTCTGCCGGGGACCGGCGGACGACATCCAGGACCATTACCCCCTGGGGAGGGGAGACGTATATGGGGGGATGCCGGCGTTCGGATTGCCAGCCGATAAAAACTACCATCTCATGACCCAGAGGCCCAAACAGAGCCGCCAGAAAGAGAAGAGAGGGGTAGTACGACCCCAGAACCGCCAGCCCCAACAGCGTCGCACTGAAGATGGCCAGGTAGAGGGCGGAACTCCGAGAACGGTGCACCGGCATGGCAGTGGTGGTCAGCTCCCCATAACCGAGAATGGCCAGAACCGGCACCAAGCTGAAGCTCACTCCCTCGTAAAGCCCGATACTGTCTTTCAGCAGCGGCCACCAGCTGTCAGGTCCGGTGGAAATGGGAACCATCCCGGTACTCATTAAGGCTACCAGGGGTATGGGCCAGAATTTTTGCAGGTTGAACCCTCCTACGGTTCCCCGTTCCCCGCGCAGATATACCGGGATTGGATCGAGGTGCCCGGTAAAAAGAATGAGCAGGGATTCCACCATATGCAGGATGGCCACCAAAGCCATCACATCGGCTACTTGTATCCGAGGGAATCCGGTCGCAAGGCTCACTAAGGACAGCAGACCTCCCGCGTAGGCAAAGCAGAGGAAGCGGGGATGAATCATTAAAAGGAGCAGGGCGATTGCAAACAGGTATATAAGGCCGAGTCCTGCGATATCTATACCGAAAAGGATTAACAGAAAACTTCCCAGGAATCCGCCCAGTATCCCCGCCACAGTCGCTATCAGGGTCGCATGCAGGTACTGCCGTCTGTATCCTGCAAGCCCGGCAGCAGGCTGCCTTTCCTGCATTTTTTTGTACTGCCAGCCGATAAAAACGATAAGCAGCAGGTAGAAAGGGGAGAAAATCGCGAGAAAGTATTTCCTCGCGATTTCAACTGTCAGCGTGATCAGGAGTTCCATATCCGGTTATACCTTGATTCTTCAAATGTCATTCCTATCCCTCGCCGGGTGTACGACTTTGGAGTGCAATGTTAACCTACCCTTGAATCTTCTCCTTTAAAACCTGAACCGCTTTTTTCATCTGGGCGTCCGAACTGGAGTCATCCGGGTTCTTTACCACGAAATCAGGAATAATCCCTACCTCATTTATATCAACGTCATTGGGGGTGTAATACTTGTCAGTAGTAAGCAGAAGCGCAGCACCTCCGGGCAGTGGATAGACTGTCTGCACCAGGCCCTTGCCGTAGGATTTTTCCCCCACCAGCGTGGCGATTTTATGATCCTTCAGGGCACCCGCCAGAATCTCCGAAGAGCTGGCCGATCCCTGGTTAATCAGGACCACCATGGGTATATCCACTCCTCCGGAAGAGGCTTCATATACACGGGCTCTGCCGTAGCGGTTTACTATTTTGACAATGTCCCCCCGGTCCATTATCATATCCGCGATCTGTATTGCGGCATTAAAATCGCCGCCCGGGTTCTGTCTTAGGTCTATTATTATTCCCCGAACCCCCTCTTTGATTAAAGAATTCAGGTGCTTGCCAAATTCATCTGGGGTCTTCATGGTGAAATGAGTAATTTGGATGTATCCAATTTCCGGGTCGTTCTGAACTATTTCTGAATCAACAGAATCAACGGTAATACTCTCTCTGATGATCTTGAAATCGATTTCATCTTTAATGCTTTCCCGGTATACCCTGATCTCCACCTGGGTGCCGGGTTCGCCCCTTATCAGCTTAACGGCGTCGTCGACGGTGAGCCCCTGGGTGCTTTCCCCATTGATGGCGGTAATAATGTCGCCGCTCTTGATTCCTGCTTTGGCCGCCGGCGAGTCTTTAATGGGCGCCACCACCGTAACCTGATTGTCCACTCCCGCACCTACCACGATACCCACACCATTAAAGCTGCCCTGCAGTCTGTATCCCAATTCCTCATATTCGTCCTTGGGCATATAATTCGAATAAGGGTCCCCCAGGGCACTCACCATACCCTTGATCGAACCCTGAATCAGAGCTGATGTGGTTGGGTTCTCCAGAGCCCGGGTTTCGGTCAACCAGAAGACCTTGACCAGACTGCCCAGGTTGTAATGATTGGTGGCAAGGAGATAGGTTAACCCGCCCACACAGAGAAAGCCTACAATTGCAAAAAAAGATATGAGTCCCTGGAATATGCTCCTGTTTCTCAACTTGTCACCGCCGTTCATATATATGTCTATTACCCGGTCATAGTTAATATGTTACCTGAACATAGGGAGCAGAACAAGAAACCCATAATCTGTATGGAAAAGATTTGAGTAAAAACCTCGACAAAAAAGGCGAGGTCATGTCTCGCCTGCTAACGTTAAAACTGTATACCACTTTTCAATGCGGTTTAGCGATACCGGGGTTAATCCCGGTGCAGCATCTTTCACCCCGCTACAGGTAAGACCTGGGGTTAACCGGGGTCCCGTTCTTGCGGACCTCGAAGTGGAGATGAGGGCCAGTACTCCAGCCGGTGGAACCGACGTAGCCAATAGTTTGGCCTTTTTTGACCATAGCCCCCTGTGAGGTTGCAAACCGTGAAAGGTGCGCGTAGAGGGTGGATATTCCTCCCCCATGGTCGATGATGATCATGTTTCCGTAGGCTGAATTATAGGTAACGGTAATGACCTTGCCGTCATCTGCCGCCACCACCTTGGCCCCCGATGGTGCTCCAATGTCCATACCGGTATGTAATTTGTTCTGTTTCAGGATGGGGTGATAGCGCATCCCATACTGGGAGGTTATTCTGGTATACCCGGGAGCCGGCCAGGTAAACGTGCCGGTGCCGATATATGCACCGCCGCTCTGCATACGCTGAATCATCAATTCGATCTCTCTTGAGGCCTGTTCCAATTCCCGCAGGGCCTGTTCGTACAGCTTGCGATCCTGCTGTACCTGTTTCAGCGCGGCCTGCCGCTCCTTGGTTTTCTGTTCCAGTTGGCTTTCCTTTTCTTTGCGGGCCTGCTGGGCTTCCTCCAACAGTTTTTTATTGGCCTCCAACTGCCTCTTCTTTTCCTCTAACTGCCGCCTCTCCTCGTTGATCTTGGCTATAAGCTCCCGGTCCTGACTTACGATCTCTTTCAGGAGTTCCCAGCGGGAGAGGAAATCAGCAAAATCGGTGGCCGAAAGCAAAACCTCGAGATAAGAGATATCTCCCACCTCATAAATGACAACCAGGCGCTCGCCAAGCACACTCATACGCTCTGCCAGGTGAGCTTCCGCCTCGGCGATTTCGTCTTGAGTATTCTCAATGCGCCTGCTTACCACACCCAGCTGGCCTTCCAGGGAAGCAATCTCTTTTTCAAGCTTGTTTATATCCTTTTCCAACCGGCTGATCTCATTAACGATGCCGGTTTCCTTCTTCCTGGCCGCACCAACCAACTGGCGCTGGGCCTCGATCTGTTTGCGCAGGGCTTCCAGCTGGGCCTGCTTTTCCTGCAGTTCGTCAGCG
>JAKOVY010000026.1 GCA_029781825.1 Bacillota bacterium
GAAAAAAGCAGGACGCCCGGCCATGTCAGCTGATAAAAAGAGAAAAACCCGGACATTCAAAGCCACCGACACAGAGTGGCAGGCGATCCAGCGGATGGCAGCTGAGCGCGGACTCAGCGCCAGCGAATATATCAGGAATGTTACCCTTAGAAAGGAGGAAAATCACATGAAAAAAAAGATGAATTGGAATGAAACTTTCGATTTGAATGAGCACGGCGATTTCTTCGCCTACGCCGTGGAGTGCGAAGAAGGCGACCAGTATGTACGTTTCCGCGGCACATACCGGAACGGGGAAGGCCAGGAATTTCCTGGTGCGACCTTGGAAGTATTTCTGGGTGAGCCCGTCCATCTGGACGCCGATGGAAACATCGTTATTCCGGCGGCTTGGGAGAACTTCTGGGTGCTGGGGCACGAGCAGCCCTAACCCTTCCCTGTCCTGCCCAGGCCCTATCTGGGCAGGATGACCCGTTGATTCGGGCCGAGTTCCAGCGTGATTGCGGCCCCACTGAGAAAAGGAGCCGGTAACGGCTCAATATTAATGTAACGATAAACATAAGAAGGAGGATAACAGTATGAGCAAACCAATGAGCGTGATTTATGAACTTCATGAAAAAGGAAACATCGAACGCAAGGCCATATATGCTTTGGAACCTAAAAAAGCTTTAATCTGTTATATAAGGCAGCAACAAAATGACCACAATACATGGGAATATCCAGAAAATATTAAAGGTATCCGCGAGAGTCAAATTGCGCCAAATCATTTCTATTATGAACAACCAAATACAGTTTTAGCCGCATATCCATATAAAGCCCTCTGAAGAGTCACTGCAGGCGGGCCTTGCCCCGCTGCCTGTGCCCACAGGGCATAGGCAGGAGGGTAAGGCCTACCAAAGAAAGGAGGGATAACCTTGAATATCGTGAACCTGACGCCCCACGCCCTAAACCTGATGCCAGCCGGACCGACCGGCCCGGTAGTCACCATTCCGCCGTCCGGTCTGGTGGCCCGGTGCGCCACCTCCCGAGTGCAGGTGGATACCGTCACCGTAGACGGAATTACCGTCCCGGTGACTCAAACCCGGTTTGGGGAGGTATCCGACCTGCCCGATCCGCAGCCGGATACCATCTATGTGGTGTCCGCGCTGGTTGCCCAGGCCGTGCCCGACCGTCAGGACGTGTTCATCGTAGATGATGCCGTCCGGGACGACCAGGGGCGCATCATCGGGGCCAGGGCGCTGGCGCACATCTGAGTAAAAAATATGCTTGACATTGTCAACTTTCTTGTCTTATGATATAGACAAGAAGGTTGACGGGTATTATACCAAACTTCCCGGCGGCGGGGAGAATCAGCCGCACAGGGCGGAAGGTCAAAAGACCGGGAGCCCGAAAGGAGGAAAAAATGAAAAAAATGAAAATCTTTACTATCGAAAGTGGAAAAGTTTTCAAAGGAGCCAGAGTTGACTCTTTCACACTGAAAGGTGCAGGGGTTACCATCCCTGCAATCATTGTAGGCGAGGAAGGAAGAGGAAGAAAACTGGGAGTTCTCCCAGT
>JAKOVY010000036.1 GCA_029781825.1 Bacillota bacterium
CTCTGCCTCAATTACAACCTCTTGGGTATCGGGGGTTATTATACCACCACATACGTCTGTATCCCAATCGCAAATAACCCACGGCCCCGGCGTTGCCTCGTTACACAACTCCAGGTCTTTCATCAGGTCACGCTTCATGACTGTTCCCCCTTTCTTTCACTCGTCCACACTACTACCCCACCTGGCCCCCGCACCTGATACCGCCTTTTGGTGATCAGGTGCAGGCGGTGAGCTAGGTCGATTACCTTTGTCAGGTCATTGTTGGTGTTGTTTGTTGGACAACCGTCTACCCAGATTTGGTAGCGTCCGGCTTTAGCCATTCCGCTTCACCTTCTTCATGTACTTTTCAGCCAAATCGCTAGGGCAGTTCAACCACCGCATGGTCGGCTGTTCAAACAGCGCCAATGTCCTTTTTCCGGCGTTACCCCCTTGTCTGTTCTTGGCCACTTCGATCTCGGTGATCCAGTCACCCTCCGGGCAATCCAGGAACCCGGGACTGTAGTAACCTTCACGGTAAAGGAAAATGATCGTATCGGCGTACTCTTCCAGGTTTCCGCTGTCCCGCAAATCGGCCATTATTGGTCTTTTGTCGCCCCTGGCTTCCACCGCGCGGTTCAGTTGGGATAGCAGTATGACAAATACGTCTAGTTCTTCAGCCAAGTTCCGCAGCTTTAACGCTGCATCCCCCACAGCCAGGTGTTGTGATTGCCTGGGGTTGAAGGACATGGCCGTCAAATAGTCCACCGCCACCCATTTCAAACCAGGGTTCCGCATTTTTTCCATGCGGGCGATAGAACAAATTTGATCAGCGGTTAGTCCCCGTTTGTCGCTTATTTTGATAGGCAGTTCCCTGAGTTTCGACAGCCCGCTATAAAACTTGTCAAGGTGTTTTTCGTCTAACTTGCCCCGCAAAAAGTTAACGGGTATTCCTTCAACCGCAGCCAAGTTCCTTTGCCCGATTTGAATGTCTTTCTGCTCCAGGCTGAAAATGATACCGGGCAACCCCCTTTCAGCCCACCCCAAGGCTTCCGACAACATGAAGGCCGTTTTACCCATTGAAGGACGAGCCGCAATAATGTTCAGCGAACCCGATTCAAACCCGCCCACCAGGCTTTGCAAGCCAGAAAGGTTGACAGCATACGTCGGGGGAACTTCACCCGCTTGTACCTTTTCTTGCCGTACAAACAGCGCTTCGCAAACGTCCTGCATTGTCTTCAGTTCAGCGCGCCCTGTTTGGGAAAAGGCTTCGATCATTACCTGCTGGGCATAAGCTATAACTTCATCCGTAGGCTTGTCCGCGTCCTTTAGTTCATTAAGGGCGGCCAGTAGTGTTCCGTACACCGTCCTGCGTTTCCACAAGTCTTCCAGCTCGGCCAAGAGGGACTTGGTTTCTTTGACAGTGACGTGGCTAGAAATTACAGACAGTAAATCCTCAACTGTCAAACCCACGTCCCGCCTATACATCTCGTTGTAAATTTTGACGGAACTGGGACGCTGCCCACCTTCGGTTAAGTCGATAATGATCTGCGCTATTTCCCGATAAGCTGAATCGGAGAACAGTTCAGGGCGAAAGCCGGTTGCGATTTCGTACCAGACTTCCGGCTGCTTTATGATATTGCCTAACAATCTAGCTTCCGCTAGGAGGTTAATGTCACGGTTCATCAATCTTCCTCCGGTAGATATATACTTGCTAGCCAGCCATCACCTGGCCCACCCTCCGAGTGTTCTTGTCTCTGCCTTTGACGCTGATGTCTTTCCTCAATTCGCTCCACAGCTTCTTTGGTGAAGGCTTGTTCCTTGACCCAGCTATTCAATATTCGCTTAATGTAGTTAGGGTGAGTAG
>JAKOVY010000083.1 GCA_029781825.1 Bacillota bacterium
GGGCAAGAGCCAGGAATGCCAGCAGTAAGAAGCGTAAATGATTGAACACGGACAACATAGTAATGAAATGATAAAAAGAACGTGCGTTGAGGATCTGGTGATTTCTCGTAAAGAAACACCCAAATGGATGGTCTTATTCTTCATGTGTTTTGGGTGGCCAGTTTGGCGTAGCAATAAACGATGTTGGTTGGCAACTGCTTCCGTCCGCGGGGATTGCGGCCGTTCCCAGTAAACAGTATTTGAAAACAAACCGAACGTTGAACGAATTCCAGGAATATCACGAATGCTCTTAGGAAGCAGTATTTGGATTGTAACCACAGGCTTTAATTCACGGCAACAATGGCTAAAGTATGTTAAATGTTCCCGGTATAGATTATCTTGAATGACATGGAATTGAGTATGTCTTTTGAGCCATCGGTCTCTCCGACAAAAAGGGTGTAAATACCCGGTTTGGGAAGCCTGATGCTACAGCTTATGTAGCCCTGATCAACCTTGGGAGTCGCGTGGTCGACCAGTACAGCCTTTGGATCAAAACGGAAACAGGTTACCAGGGGATTAAACGGATCCTCCGGGTTTAATATCACCGATGATGAGAAACGGAGTAGGGGGGAGGTTGTCACAATGGTATTGATCTGCTCCGACCTCACTCCAACCGGGATCGAAACCGCCCGTCCCCGGTAGTCGATGACCGAGATCCGCATATTGTTGACATCGTAGTAGCTGGGATGGGATTGGCTGACCAGACCGTCGACAATCCGCTTGAAACCGTAAAAAAGGTCAGGTCGATAGAGGGGGTTGGGAGCGGTGGTTCTGAATCTAAAGCCCCTGCTTGCAGCCGAACCATAGACCATTCTGAAATACTCGGCGAAATGCTCCTCGGTATTGTCCTCGAATCGGTTGGATGAACCCTGAAAGTCATCCTCACCAATCAGGTTCAGAAAAGACCTCCATTTGACCGGATCCCGTTCATAGGTACCGATATACTGGTAATGGATGTAATGGCCCAATTCGTGAGCAATTGTAACCGCTAGGGGCGGCGATTCTTTGTTAATGCTTGCCGACAGGTAGATAGACTCTTCACAGCCGGGCAGAAACCGGGTGTGGGATGACCCTGCATAACCGGTAAGGTTAAACGGCAGTATGTAGAATGCCAGGCCTCGCAAGGTGCTTGGGGGCAGGTCAAAATCATTCACCACCGCCACCACATCGTTAACACCAAAATCCGGCGGTTGGGAAGCAGGGGAGAAGCCGTTGGAAACAGATGAAGGGATTCCCGCCGGAGTGCTGCTCCAACGGTCAGGGTACCCTCGAGTCGGATATGTTCCAGCCAACAAGTCGGAAAGCACCTTCTCCCGGTAATACCTGGCCAGGCTAAGCACATGAATCCTGCCGCTGGTAGGGGCATCATACACCAGGTACTGCCTTACCGGTTCCCGGTAACACTCGCCCAGTGCGGCACCAAGTTCTGCAGTTATCTCATACCATTCCGTGACAAGGATTTTGATCAGGGGACGGCTGTTGCCCTTATATTTTTGCAGGAGTGCCGCCATGTGAGCCTTGTCGGTCTGATACCATTGATCATATGGTAGCGATTTGCCGTATACAGCAGTTATGTTGGAACTGCCGGCTGCCAACAGGGGTGACGGCATCCACAGCAGGGATAAAATCACTGCTATCATTAGAACCGGTGACAGCAATGAACGGATCTTCAACCGAGGCACACCTTTTTACCTCCCTCAGAATATCCTGTGAAATAAATTGTCGAAAAAAAATAACCACAATCGCAAAAAAACTGCTTGTTGGATTAAATTTCATGTTATATAGTATGTGGTAGATGGTCCTAAATTGTCACAAAAAAGTGCACTATTTAGGACCCACAACTTAATAGACCAAGGGCAAACCCACTGAAAAGTGGTGACGCAAAACTACAGGGGCTAAAGCGGGTGAAACGCCATGCCAGCCAGTTGCCGGTCAGTATCTGATCGTTACTTCGTAAACGTGTGACCTGCGCTGGTGTGCAGGTCTTTTTATTTTGCAGCCTTGACGGCTGTTAAAAGTACAGTTGGGGAGAGAGGTAACCGAATGAAGAGCCTAAAAAAATTGATTGTGCTCGTTCTGGCAATAACATTGATTGCAGGAATCGGTACTGCTGATGCATGGGCGGCCGGTTACCGGGTTTCCTTCAGCAACAGTGATATCACCATAACTTCACCCTCCGCCAATTTGGTCCAATGTAATGGA
This sequence comes from Bacillota bacterium, assembly GCA_029781825.1. Lineage (GTDB taxonomy): Bacteria > Bacillota > Syntrophomonadia > Syntrophomonadales > DTU052 > DTU052. Next base: position 2,242 of record JAKOVY010000083.1, read on the forward strand.
GTTTTGTCCATAAGCGGAACCAGCAAACTGAGTACCGTTTATTTCGCGGTACGCGGCCCCAATCAAGAGCTGACCGGCTACAAAGCCGATGTGGTTAACGGTGCCTTTGCCATCGATATAAACCTCCGTTATGGAAAAGGTGAATATACGGTATGGGCAGGATCACACCCCCAGAAGTTCGACGGCAGCATCCGCTTTCTGGTTGAAAACATCGAAAAACAGGACAACCGGAATACTGCGCCCTCGTATTATGTGGACAGCGATAACCCCGTAATTCAGGAATTTGCTAAAACCCTCGCTCCGAGCGGGCTTAGCGACATGGAAAAACTCCGCAACATTCATAAATGGGTTACCACAAATATCAAGTATGACTGCAGATACCACGAAAGCGGCCGAGAAAACCTCGAAAAGGCCAGCTACATACTGAAAAAAGGGGATGGGGTTTGCAGCCATTACGCAATTTTAACGGCCGCCCTCTGCCGGGCCGCCGGATTGCCTGCGAGGATTATTAACGGACCTGCCAGCCCATCAGACAGCACTCCCCCTGTAAACCACGCCTGGAACGAGGTGCTTATTAACGGCCAGTGGGTACCGGTTGACACCTGCTGGGACGCCGGATATACAAAGGATAACGCCTTTGTTCCGGCACAATCAACCAGGTTCCTGGCTCCATCGAAAGCGGTTTTCGCCAAAACCCATACCGCCTCGGTTGTAACTCTCCATTAAACCGGCATCACTCTTCCTGAACCATTCGGGCCCTCACAGCCAGGCGCTTTTCGTCGTTGCCCGTGCAGGTGGTGAGGGTGAGCGCAGGGTAGCCAACATCCTTGATCACGCTCCAGTCATTGCTGGAAATCAAGGCCACCTCTACTACCCGATAGCGGTAAGTGTTCTGATCATAGATAAGTCTGATCGTGGAGCCGGGTTTAAGCTTGGAAAGGTTACGGAAGGGTGCGCCGTACATGGTACGGTGACCGGCGATAGCGGTATTGCCATCTCCCGGAAGGGCGGTTTCCGTGTACCAGCCGGGTGCCTTGGCAAGCAACTCCTGACTCGTTCCCTTTACGACCGGTGTCTTAACATCGATTTCTGGTATCTCCAGCATCGCCCAGACCAATTCCGGGTCCAGGGCGGGCGATTCGTCCTCATCAGGAGCAGCAGCCAAACTGTTATTGGTGTTAATGGCCACGTGATACTGACGGCTCATCTGTGACTGCTGATACCAGGCATAGAAATCGGTCAGCAGTGGGTACAGAGCAACCACTGCTGCCGTTACTATTATTATATTGGCTATTCGTTTCCATTTAACCGAATTACGTCTGATGCGTGCCATATGTATATCAGCCCGTTTGAGTGCCTACGGCTTATAGCGCATGACTAATCCGATGCATCCGAGGGACAGGGCAGTGCCAATAAACAGGGCCACATTTCCTCCGGTGTACGGCAGCTCGGCCAGGGCTTCCGGCAGCGTCGGAATTACAACCGGTTCCTGCTGCTGTTCGCCGGGACCTTCACCCGGAGATAGGGGCTCACCACCAGGCGGTATTACTACCGGTTCCTCAGGTTCATTGGGGAAACCGCCTCCGCCGCCACCGCCTCCGCCGCCGGGCGGAGTGTATTCATCAGATACTTCCTGTCTGGCGTCAATGCGTATTGTGAACTCATATTTTGCATTCTGTTGCGCAGCTTCTGTAACCTTGGTAGTTACCTTGACCTGTAAGCGATCGTTCGCACCGAGCACCTTACCAACCAGGTTCAGATCATTGTCGTTGGGGTCGGTTATACTAACGGAAATCGCATCCGGTATCTCACTAATCTCAACTCCGGTTATTTGGACCTGATCACTGGTGGTATTTACAATGGTTGCAGTTACACTTGCCTGATAACCCGGATAGGCGCCTCCTTTTTTATCCGGGTTGGGACCAATGGTAACTTTAAGGTTATGATCATCTACCAGTTCGCAGTCCAGCATAGCCACGTCACGCGGGTCACTGGGATTACCCGCATCCAAAGTGCCGGCGGGATCACTGGATACGGGAGCCGGATTGCTGCTCCACGCAATCAGGGCTTTCGGCTCATCGGCGGCCAGGGCATTGGCGCATACGGCCAAGCAGAAAACCAGTGTATATAACAGGCATTGAAGTTTTTTCAGCTTCACAGTTATACCTCCATTTATTGAAATAATCGTGAACAGGGATTTTATGCTACTTCCATATTAATATCGGCGGCTGCTTAATACTACGGTCTGAGGTCTAGTATTTAACTATCCCTTCAAACACCAAAAAGGTATACTTTGGTACCATACTCACAGGAAAAATATAACATAAGCATCATTCATCAAAGCGTTTTACAACATATTCCGACTGTCCAACCGTACCCGGTTCCAGGGTATACCGGTAATGCAGCTGCTTACTGATCACATAGAAATTGTGCACTCCATCCTTGACGTTTTCATAAAGGATGGGTTGGAGCAGCTCATCAGAAATCTTAAGGAGATTTTCAAACTCGCCCAGAACCAGGGTTTTCTTTTCGTCAACACCGGGGATGGATCCGTTGCCGGCGACAATGCGATCACCATATTTCTTGATGATCCGTTTCAGTTCGTTTTCTAAGGGGTCTTCGCGTTTGACCTTCGTCTTTTTCACAACGAAGAACAATGCCAGAGCCAACAGGACTGATGCCAGGGAGAAACCGATACGCATTCCCTTTAACGACGGCACCGGGACCATTTCTTGAACAACAATAGATCCTTCTTTCTGATCGGTTAGAACCCCGTCAACGGTATATGTGTTTCCATCAATCGGGATCACCAGGGTAGGGGAAATACTGTTACTGCTTTTCCCATCCGGTGTTTCTACATTGGCATTGATCTCGTACTTAACGGAAAGCTCAACCTGGGTTGAGGATGACTTGTATTCTTCCTGAACCCTCTGAGCAAAATCCGCATATTCGCGTATGTTTACCTGGACTTCTTTGTCCAGGGTGATATTTCCATCGGAACTGTTAAACTCTGTTTTTGGAAGCAGGGTAAAAGTCTTATCCCACACTGGGATCTTTACCCGCTGAGTGGTGGACAAATCCCCTTTAAAGATATAACCTGTTAATACTGCAACAACCTGATAGTCGCCACTGATCATGGCCGGTCCCTCACCGGTCAGCTGGTACTTTAATGTAGTGCTGATATAGTTGGTTAAAGGGGTAATGTAACCCCGGCCGGCGTCAAAGCTTTCAACATCGAAGAACGGATTTGGCAAAATGAACACCCGGTAATCGATGTTTGCCTGGTGTTTATATTTATAAACCGGGACTTGCTGTGCCATCTGGTCGGGTTGAAGAAATTTCTGGACAGCCATAACCGTGGAGATAAGCAGCAGCAGAGCCAGTACACCTATCAATACCTGTTTGGTTCGTTTTCTTAAAGTAATTATCGTATTCTCCCCCTTTTTATCTTTTCATTAACATCTAGGTTATAATTAATCAACTGCAGTGCGAAGTAGCAAAGAGGGCCATCCTGCTTTTGGAACCACCATGACAACCTTACCCAGGACATGGTCCTGTAAAGTCCAAGGACTGTCCGGAGCATGGTTGGCATCGCCCTTGGTGACGTAGAAGTACTTACCTTCTATTTCGGTTATACCTATAACCCGGTGTGTTACCTTAATCTCACCCATAGGGAAAAGGATGATATCACCTACCCGTACCTCACTCCTTATTTTATCTTTCGGCAGTTTATGAACGATTGCCACGTCACCGATTTTGACAGCGGGATGCATGCTGCCGGTGATAATTACCTGAGGGGAATAGCTGAACACACCCATGGCAAACCACATTACCAGAACTGAGATCAGAGCAGTAAGGGTCCAGCCAAAATAACCTTCCTGCCCGTTACTGCGGCTGACCATTTTGTTTTCTTCATAAAATATCTGCCGTAACAGTAATATCCCGAGGACCGGAACGACAATGCCAATCAGGGTCTGAGCAGCCCAGTTGTTCATTGGCAGGACTGGAGAAAGCCTTTCAATGGCCTGGATGCCTGCCCGGTATATGATAGGGGGAAGCGGTCCCCCCAAAAACGCCAGGTAGGTTGCCAAAAGGTTCTGGGCCAGGGTGGGCAGAAAATCGGAACCCAGAAACTTGACTGCGGCCAGACCAGTGGAAAGATTAAGAAATTTATTCCATGGATAGGAAAGCAGGGTAAAGACAAGGCCTAGAGTGGATACGCCCAGGAGGGGATGCCGGAAAAAATGGCGATTCATCAACCATGCTCTCGCCATTTCGGTTCCCACCAGAGTGATTCCAAGAACGAGCAAATTGATGATGATACCCTTAAGGCTGTGATCGTAGGGGCTTTTGCCGAAACCGCTCATGGCTCCCTGAACCATGAATCCCAAGACGGTTATCAATATGCACACCAATGCTATCCATATCAGAAGCGGTCGCTGGCGAAGCCTGATCCGGCTGCGAACTCGCGGAAGCCAGAACACAAAGGCAACCAGAAGCGCCCAGGAGAGAAAGGGAAGGCCGTAATTACCCAGGAGGCCTTTTACATAAATGCCAAAGACCCTGTTCTGCAGTATGTTGATTACCAAAAGCAGCAGGATCAGGCAAACTGTATATTTGTTCGACTGTCTGTTCGCGAGATACGTTTTGACAGGTTGCAAAAATCGAACCTCCGCACAATGGTTAACACAAGATATATTCAAGACTTAACATCCAATTCCTGCGTTGATCACTCACAAAATATGAAAAGGGAGAAGATTGTCCTTCTCCCTTTTCTTGATTAATTACGGTTCAACTATTATTGTGCCTGCTGCACTCCGTGGGCGTTCCACTGAATGCCGACAACTTCGATGGAGAATGTGGCTTCAGCAAGCTGGGGTGCATTATCAAGGATTTCTTCGTGAATCTTAACGGTGATTTTGCCATCGGCCTCGATGGTCGGTGTAGCAGCCAACTGTCCGTCTACAGAATTCCAGTATTCCACTCCGTCCTTATCAATGATGCGGACAATCATCCACTCGGGAACTTCACTGCCTACTACTTCAGCAAAATCACACTTTACAGGAATAGTACCGATGTTCGCTATATCAGCAGTAACATATGCAGTGTATCCGGGGTAACCATTATCGAGGGTAATCTCCAGCAAATCCCCCAGGCCTCTGACATAGTTGTCGGGACCAGCTCCGGCTCCTTCAGCTACTAGTTCATCTTCATCACCAATTTCTACAAGCTTGGAGGCCACGTCAAGCTTTCCGTCGTTATTGTAGCCATCAGCCTGCCTATCCCAGTCACCGTTAGTGCCGCATACCCAATACTTCCAAACCGGGATCCCAAAG
>JAKOVY010000134.1 GCA_029781825.1 Bacillota bacterium
GAGTTAGTATCTCTTTCCGGTCGTTTCTACGTACAACCGTCCAGTTACGTTTCCTGTCTTCACTTTCATGTAACTTTTGATCTAGAGCCTCCAGCACCTCTTTCAATATGTCGCACCCCAGGTTATCTAACTCCTCCTTTAGCTTGGCTTCAAAGGTAAGATAGTCGCTTCCGCCTGCTAAAACTTCTAGTATCTTTTCCGCTACCGAAAGGAATTTTGATTCTACTAAACGAACTACATCCATGAGGAACCTCGGCCTCCTTCTAGGGGGTATTCATCCGAGCAGATGTGAGGTTCCTCTTCTCTTCTTCCTTTGAAATTTCCTCCAAAATACCTACAGTAATTTTACACTAACACCGCAGAGCCCCGCCTGAAACCTCCTGCCAGGGAGATAAATGTTTTCGAAAACTTTTGCAGGTTCTTTTTCAACCTCAACCAGAAGAAGCAAGCACTTAAGAGTTCGAAAATCCCGGGCTTCCCGGTAAGAAATAGAAAGGCAGGCAAAATAGATCCAATCCGAATCCAGAAGGGACCACCCGCCCTTGCTTACAACCGGCGGCGGGACCTGTTGAAAAGCCGCTCTCCGGCACAGCTTTCCCGCAATTGCAGTCAATGCCGGTGTTAAGGTATAATCAGCTTAAACAGAAACTGGTTATTGGCCCGTAAAACCCTAAAGATGATCTTGAGGAGGCAGGACAGGTGAAATTACAGGAGTTATACGAGTTAGCGGTACATAAAGGGATCGAAGCCGACCCCAGGGGGAAGGACGGAGTGGAGCAGGCCCTGGCCGATACACGCCAGGCTTACCAGGAGCTCAAGGAAAAAGAGAAAGAAGAATTTGACCAGGACCGGCTCTGGAACCCGTACGACGATACACGGATTCTCTGCGGCAACCCCGGGGCGGAGATCAACTCCATCCTGGCCGGTATCGATATGGAGATCGGTGAAGTGCTGCTGGCCGACCGTTTGAGGGATAAAGGGCAGCACATTGACGCCATCGTGGCCCACCACCCCGAAGGTGCCGCCCTGGCCCGGCTGCACGAGGTCATGCACCTGCAGGAAGATATATTGCATAATCTGGGTATACCCGTGAACATCGCGGAAGGGATCTTAAGGGAGCGGATCAAGGAAGTGGAAAGGGGCATCATGCCCGTTAACCACAACAGGGCCGTCGACGCAGCCCGCCTGCTCGGTTTTTCCATGATCTGCATCCACACCCCTGCCGACAACTCTGTCTACCG
>JAKOVY010000149.1 GCA_029781825.1 Bacillota bacterium
GATTCCGGCAAAGTAGGGGGAGGCACAAACCCGCCAGGTGCTGGCAACCCTGAAGTGAACCCGTGGAAGCCGGAGACGTTTAATCTTACTCTGCAGGGCAAGATCCTGCGGGAGGATCCGGCGAAGGCTGCACGGATGAAAGCAGAGGCGGGAATCAAATAAGAAATTTATGAGGTGATAAGAAATGTCAGACGTAACAAAAACCATAATCAGTGACGTTATCGTTCCCGAAGTATTTAACCCTTATGTTATTCAGCGTACTGCTGAACTGAGTGCATTTTATCAATCCGGAATTATTGCCAGGAACCCTGAACTGGACAGGCTCGCAAGCTCCGGCGGTAAACTGATCAATATGCCGTTCTGGGAGGACCTGACCGGTGATGATGAGGTGCTCTCTGCCACCGAAGCTCTGACCGTTGGGAAAATTACCGCTAAACGGGACGTGGCAGCTCTCTTGGCACGTGGCCGTGCATGGAGCGTGAATGACTTGGCAAAAGCATTGTCCGGCGATGACCCGATGGCCGCAATCGGTGACCTGGTGGCCGAATATTGGGCAAGGAGATTCCAGACAATCTTGATTAAGACCCTTGACGGAATCTTCGGTAATGCCGCAACAACTCTGATGAACACAAACCAGCATGACATTTCCGGTTCTGCAACCGCTGAAGATGATGATGTTATCAGCGCAAAGACCGCTGTTGATGCAATCTATAAGCTGGGCGACAACGCAGATAAACTGACCGGTTTTGCAATGCACAGCGCAACGGTGGCAAAGCTTACGAAAGACGACCTGATTGAGACTATCCCTCCATCAGAGGGCAAGCCTGCAGTCAGAATGTTCCTCGGCAAACCTGTCATTGTTGATGACAGCCTACCGGTATCCAACGGCGTATACACAACCTATATATTCGGTGCCGGTGCCTTTGGTTGGGGCGAAGGCGGCACTCCTGTGCCTGTAGAAACCGCTCGTGATGCTCTTGCTGGTGACGACATACTCGTACACAGGAGACACTTCATCCTGCATCCGAGGGGAGTGGCCTTCCAGAATAAACAAGTATCCGGAGCAACCCCGAGCAACGCCGAGCTTGCCAACTACGAGAACTGGAAGAGGGTGTACGAGAGCAAGAACGTGCGTATTGTCCAGTTTAAGCACAAGCTCGTTACAGCATATTCCTCCGGGTCATAAAGTGGGATATAAGTGAGGAAACTTGATTATTATAAGAGGTTTACCCATATTCCCAATGAGGTCTATGAGCATCCGAAAGGATGAAAAAGAGAGGCCTTCGGGCCTCTCTGCATTTTCGAGGTGATATTATGGCAGTTGACATAACTGGATTTAACCGCATGCGCAGGCAGCAGGCGGAAAAAGCAAAGAAGGAGGCGGAGGCAAAATGTCAGAAAGCTACTGCACAATCGAATACGCAAACGAATATTTCGGCAGACGCCTCCACGCCGAAAGCTGGGAGCAAGCAGACAACAGCACAAAAGAAAAAGCCCTCTGGCAAGCGACCCGAAGCATAGACCGCATGCCGTTCAGAGGCAGGAAAACGGACCTGCATCAGCCTTTTGCTTTCCCCCGGTATCCGGACACTGAAATCCCTGAAGCAGTCAAGGAAGCCTGCTGTGAAGAAGCCCTTGCCATACTCGAAAGCGGCAACAGCCAGCGCAGGAAACTACAGCAGGAAGGCGTGCAGTCCATTACCCTCGGTAGCATGAGCGAAACCTATATTGCAGGTGCTGGCAAGGGCTTATTGAGCCAGGAAGCAAAGGAACTACTCCGGCCGTGGCTGATAGGTGCGGTGATGATAACATGATAAAAGGATATTTGAATCAAACCGCCACATGGCACCGCGTCGTCGGCCAGAATATGTACGGGGAGCCGGAAACCGAGAACAAGGAAATCAGGGTCCGGTGGGAAGGTAGGCGGAGGCTGGTCCGGGATAATGAGGGCCGGGAGGTAGTGTCAGAGGCCCGGGTATTTTGCACTGATCCCGTGAAGCCTGGAGACGAGCTGGAGTTTGACGGGCGCAGTTGGCCGGTGATTGCTGTATCTACGGTTCCGGGTCTGGACGGCAAAGAATCTCACAGGGAGTGTGCGGTCTGATGGCACGGAACAAATGGCGCATTAAAGAGGCTGTCAATATTGCCGAGGAAGCGGCACTGAAAGCCATGCGGACCGGGGCGGAAGCGAT
>JAKOVY010000002.1 GCA_029781825.1 Bacillota bacterium
GGATTAATGAAGCCTGAAGAAACCTCCCGCATTCGCAGCCTTTTGCAGAGTTTGAACCTGCCGGTACAAGGACCCGGTTACGATGCTGAAGCTATTTACAATGGGATGTTGGGCGACAAAAAAGCCACTCACGACCGGCTGCGCTTTGTGCTTCCCACCGGCATTGGCCGCTTTACCATGGCGGACAACCCTGACAAGGATTTGGTAATAAAAGCTATTAGACGCGCACAAACCCGAAAATTTTGAACCTGATTGTTCTGCAAATAACTGCGCTGTGTCATCGCGAGGAGCGAAGCGACGTGGTGATCTCAACCGGTGAGCCCGGCTGATTTGAATGAGATTGCCACGCCCTTGACGGGGCTCGCAATTGTCACCTCAAGCTCAGACTACGATGAATGAAAACATTGCTGCACGTCTTAAGCAGGAGTATGAGCCGGCTCGCTCCGGGACTCCTATTCGTTCAGGCGTTCCCAATGCTCACGGATTTCCGCGGTAGTCCCCAGAGCCTGACTGCGGTCCCGGGCGATCAGAAAGGCATGTAAACGGGACAGGTTTACATTGATAGCTTGTATTTGATCTTTTTCTACGCTGAACTGGATACGCCTGCTCACTTGCTCCCAGGCGGTGTTCAGGTTATGACTGTGATCGAGGGCTCCGGTCCAGTCCTCCCGCATTATGGCCTGCTCTGTTTCCTGCAGGTAATATATAAAATTATCCTGAGTGCTCATAGGTTTTTTCAAATAATCCCCGCTGTTCATTATTACTACAAATCCAGCCAGGATAACTAATGGTATGGTGTAAAGCCAAATTTTTTGCATGGTTACAGCCCCTATGCTCAGTTAGTTTTCTTGGTGCTGGTGTCAATCCCGTCCTCATAACGGTCGATAAAGAGTTTTTTCGTGCTGGGATGATAGGAAGCCAGGAAAACTTCGGAGGCATTATTGATTCCTTGTTCTTGCAGCTGTTTAGCCAACCAGGCCTGGTCCACGCCGGCTACCTTCAGGTTTTCTTCCATCACTTGGCCGTCATAGATCAGCTGGGCGCTCATACCTCCGCCCTGGGGTCTTAAACCCAAGTCCTGCACGGTAGCCGGGCGGTATTCCGGTTTTAGGAGAACCGATAGCTGCCCGTCTGATTCCATGACGGCAAATTCTACGGTACTTATATCAAAAATCCCCTGGTTGCGCAGCTGTTCAAGTATCTCCCCGGTGGTATAGCGCATACGGCCCATAGTTTCTTCCAGCAATTTACCTTTACTGATAACCACCACCGGTTCTCCCACGAAAATCTTGGCAGCAGCGGTGGATTTGGTACTGGCTATCTGGATACCGAGTACGGCCAGGGTCCATACGGCCAGGCCCACCCAGTGGGGCCAGGCTCTGCTTCCCAAATCTACCGAGAGGGAAGCAGCAATTGAGCCAATAGAAATTCCCAGGATGTAGTCAAAAAAAGTCAGCTGGCTGACCTGCTGCCTGCCCAGCAAACGAGCAAAGATAAACAAGGTGGAGAAGGCAACAATACTGCGCGCCAACACTACCAGAGCTTCATTAATGGCTATCGCCTCCCATCCCACAAGCTCACCTTTTAGTATGAGCCTCTGAAATGGCTGCCATACACTGGTGTATTATCACCACCGGTTAAGTTATAATTGAAAATAATTGGTAAGTAATGGGGGAGGTTTTATTACTTAATGAATGTCCGAGAAGCATTGGAAAAGGCGATAGAATTCGAAGCCCAGGCCCGTGACCGGTACCTGGACATGGCGGCTAAAGTAGCGGAAGACGGGGAAACCCGGCTGCTGCTGGAACAAATTGCCCGGGAAGAGGATTCCCATTTGAAAAGGCTAACAGAGCGGCTTAAAGCCTTAAAACTCATGGATATCTAGTGAGCAGCCGCTCCTGACAGCATTACACTGGCCATCAATACTACCAGAAGAATAACCAGCAAGAACAGGGAGAAGAACAGCAGTTTCTGTTTAACGTGCTTGTCTCCCTGCAGGTATTCAGCCAGCAGGTGAGTCATATATACAGTGGTACCGGAAAAGAGGATTACAAACACCAACTGAATCCAGCCAGCCAGGGCGTGGTAAGCATCGGGGGCCAGATTCTTCCACAGGGAATGGCTGTAATAGGCCAGGACGATAAATTCAATAAGACCGGCGGCAAACTGAAAGGTCAGGCTCTGCTTCTGTACCGCAGTATTGATCTCCATCAGACTGCGGATCTGCGATTGAGTAGCTATGTTTTCCTTGCT
>JAKOVY010000012.1 GCA_029781825.1 Bacillota bacterium
GGGATGATGTGAACAAATCAACTGTTACCCGGATATTTATTAAACTGCTGCTGATATTTGCGGTTATAACCGTATATTTTTATTTCCAGCACCCGATCGAATACAGATGCACCAACCTCAGAGCGGCAGTGCCAATTGGTGACATGACTCTGGTAATCGATGATATCCGCATTTCAGACCGCGACCCAGAAAAGCTTGACCGGTCGGGATATGAAATCCCCTGGATTTACATCAAGATATGGGAAGCAAATCTTCCCGCGAACTGGACCGAAAAGATCTTTAACATCTTGCAATTCTATACCCGCACCCCGCGCACTAAAGAAAATGCTGATTTTTGCGTCCTGGGAACCCTGATCTACCCTGCGGAAGTTAGGAATTACGTCAACCCGGATAACACAGATGGTGGGAATCGTGACGTGTACAATAAGTTTAACGTGAATATCCTTCCGGGATACATCAGTACAGGCTGTGCCATTATGTCCGGCGACAACTACTGCAGTGTGCATGGTGATGGCACCTTTAACCTGGATGATTTGAACGGCAGACTGACTATCGCCATTACCGATAGAACCACCAATAAGACCAGCTATATCCACTTTACCCCGCAATGGGAAAAGAAACGTTACTTTAAACTAGGCGTTTCCTGGTCCCAAGGAATTGATCCGACCGAACCGGTATCAAAATATATCTATCATATGAAGCAAAACAACATCCCGGAGGCTTTGGAATATGTTATGCCCGAACTGAGAGGGGAATTTAAGTTTCCTGCCCTCGATAAAAGCTTCCAGGAAGCTGAAACCAGGTACACCGTCGAGTGGAAAGACTATTTAATGTATCATGCCGGCGCCTATAAGATAACGGCTGAAGCCGTCAGGTTCCTTAATGAAGAACTGACCGAATTTGAGGCTGTATCCGATAAGAAGCTGGTTTTCTATGTGGTCAGGAATGACAGGGACGGCCAATATTATATTGTCCGGGTGCATCAACCTTATACTCCGGGTTAAACACGAATTCCGGACTCCATTACTGCAGAGCTTCACTACAGTGGGTTCTTAGTATAAAAACGCTTGACTACATACAACAATAAAATAAGATCTATAACGAAAAAATGGTCGTTCTCCCACCGGGAAGAACGACCATTCTTATGCTGCTTCGGTTTTAATCAGGGAATGGCCTTCGCCAGTTCATCGCGGAATTTTGGATGGGCAATGCTTACGAGGGCCTCGGCCCGTTCCCTAACGCTCTTCCCTTTCAGGTCGGCCACCCCGTACTCAGTTGCCACATAGTGGACATCACAACGGGAGGTGGTCACGACCGAGCCATAGTCCAGGTAAGGAACAATACGCGAGATTGTTCCGTTGGCGGCAGTTGACGGCAACGCGATCACCGACTTCCCCCCCTTGGAGAGAGCGGCCCCCCGTACAAAATCCACCTGTCCTCCCACCCCGCTGTACTGCAGGGTGCCGATGGTCTCCGCATTAACCTGGCCGTACAGGTCCACCTGCAGGGCCGAGTTTATTGCCACCATTTTATCGTTTTGGGCAATAACCATGGGGTGGGCTACCTTTTCCACCGGCAGCAGCACCACACTGGGGTTCTCGCGCACATATTCATAAAGTTCCTCCGATCCAAGCAGGAAGGTAACCACCGATTTGTAAGGCATGTACGATTTGCGGGCATTGGTTATTACCCCTTTTTTCAGCAGATCCATGGCGCCGTCGGAAAACATCTCGGTGTGCAGCCCCAGGTCCTTGTGCCCGGTCAGGCAACTCAGTATCGCATCGGGAATGGCTCCGATCCCGATTTGCAGGGTACTGCCGTCTTCGATTAGTTCGGCAACATGCCGGCCAATAGCCTGCGATACCTCATCGGGCTCGGATCTGGGAATGGTCGGCACCGGACGATCCCCTTCCACCAGGTAATCCACCTGAGAGACATGGATCAAGGTCTCCCCGTGGGTGCGGGGCATATTGGGATTGACTTCTGCCAGCACCGCCCGGGATACCTCCATCATCGCCGGGGTATATCCGACAGTGACCCCCAAGCTCATATAGCCGTCGACATCCGGGGGCGATACCTGCATCATGGTAACATCGGTTTTCCAAATACCTTTACGCCAGCATTCAGGCATTTCATAGAAATACATGGGAACGTATTCGGCCCGTCCTTCTTTTACCGCCTCGCGAGTGGCATCAAAGACAAAGATATTCCTCAGCTTTATGTGTTTCGATAGATGGGGTGCATAATGAGGAGCATTCCCGACAACAATGCCATGCATGATGGTGATACCCGACAGTTCTTCGGCCAGTCGGACAATTGCCTCAGGCAATACCTGGGGAAAACCACAGGTCATGGCTCCGCCGATTATGTCGCCGGGCCTGACCACTCTTCGAATGGCTTCTTCAGGTGAAAGCACCTTATCCTTGAAGCGGGTTTTCCAGTCCACACCATTATCCCCTTTCTCATGCGCTGCTAAGTTTCTGCTCGTAATATTTGTACCCTATCATAATATCATAGCCTGGGGAACCTGGAAAACATGAATGTGGGCAGGTAAAACAGAACTGTTAACTCGATCGAAAACAATTGTGATTATTGGTATGAGATGCGGGTATATCCATCAGTAACAGCTTTTTGCCCTTCGCTGTTGATAACCTGGAAAAAGAGATCTGCCGAATTAGGACCGTCCAAACGCTTCAACATTTGGACGCGAATGCCGGTTCCCGGGAACACCATTCCCCCGAATCTCGCGGACAGTAAATGCAAGCGGGAGGGGTTGCCTCCAGCCTCGCGATTGACCAGCTCGCGCACGGCCAGTGCCAGCGTGGCCGTTCCCTGATAAATGATATCGGGAAGGCCGACTGCGCGGGCAAACCGCGGAGAGGTGTGTATGGCAAACACGATATCGGTACAACCGTCGTAGATGTAGGGCGCCTCCCTGCCGATTGGCAGACTGACCTCCCAGACCGGCGGAGAATCGGGTTCGTATCTCGGGATCTGTGGGAGATTCTCGCCACCTCTCCCACCGCCTTCGCACCTTACTCCCCTAAGCAAGCCTCCTACATGCTCGGTCGCAATGAGATTTCCATCCCAGTCCCTAATGGAGAATTTCAGCACCAGCAGAGTTCCGGCTTTATGGGGAGTTACGGCCAGGACTTCACCCCCTACCGAAACCCGGTCTCCGGGTTTCAGCGGGCGATAATACTCAATGTGCTCCGTATAGTGCACTACGGTTCGCATGGCCTCCTCAATTCCCGGAATGTCAACATACTCGTGCAGTCTCTGCTGGATGGGCCACGTAAGAGCCGCCACGAAAACCGGAGGGGCAATGAGCCCTTCCGGCCTGCTGTCATCAAAGTAACATGGGTTCATATCACCTACCGCCGCGGCATAATTGGTAGTCTGCCGCCAGGTGATCTCAGTCCGGAACTCTTTCAGTTTAAGCCCTGCAATATCCGGTGAAATTTGCATACATCCTCTCCATTTCCGGTTTTAATCCATCAGACCACAGGCCTTCAAAGTGTCCCAAACCTTGATGGCAATAAACAGGTTTACCCGGCTGTTCATGCTTGAAAAATCGATTCCCAGCAGTTCTTCTATTTTATTAACTCTATAGTAAAGGGTATTGACATGAATGAAAAGGCTGTCGGCCGTACTCTTCATGTTTACGTTGGAATCCAAAAGTTTGCGCAGGGTCGGCATCAATTCGCCGTCGGTTTTCTCGTCATATGCAATAACCTTACCCAGCATTTCCTCGCAAAATCCCTTGATATCATCAAGGCTCTGGCTGAATATGGGATAGTAAATACCCAGCTTTGAAAACTTCTGCAGGTAAGATTTTCTACCCAACAGACCGGGCAGGGTTAAAGCAATCCGCGCTTCAAAAAAGCTTTTCCGCAGATCATTCAACGGATAAGCGCGGCCGACTCCTTGAGACAACGAGAGGTTAAACCTTCTTTCCACAACCTCCTTGTAGCTCATCATATCACGCCGATTGAAAGGTTCATCGAGGCGGTCCTGATTGGCGCAAGTGGGGACTATCATGGTCAGGGTATTGGACCAAACGACTGGAACCGGATCAAACTTATCTCTCTTCAGGCACTCACAAAGGTAAGAGCGGACCGATTGCATATCGGTGCCAAATCCCTCTTCGGCCTCCAATAGGGTTACAAAATATGAACGGTCCATTTCCAGGCGGTTTTCGCTTCGTTTTGCAATATCGCGGATGCTCGCATTACTGTTGCCAAAAAGATAGTCGGCCAGTTCCTTTTCAAACTGCTCATTTTCCTTGCGCGGTTTCGCAAAATAGCATTTGACGGCAAGCCTGGTCTCAATCAGTACCTTGAGGGCGTGGGATATCTTCTCCACCGGAATGCCCTGGGCTATAACATAGGCGCTGTAGCCGTCATAGCGTACACGATAATAAAGGCAGCCGTTATCCTTCTGGTAGTAGTATTCCCTTCCCGCAATTTGCGGGGGGATGGTAATAAATACATCATCAACCTTGCTTGAATATTGACCTTCCAGTGGATAATGGATGTGTCCATCGTGGTCGGTTATTATTATCCGACACTCAAGCTTGCCCTCGACATATTTGGCAACAAACGATAGACCCTCATCAAGCACTCCGTCTACTAAATGATACACAGGGTTTAGCACCATCATAGACATCGCGGCTCACCTCGCTATCGCAGTGATGCTACCGAATTTTTTCAGTATTTAATAACTGCAAAACATGTGCCAACTGCGGAAACCCTGGTGCAAATCGATATTAAGCCGCTTTATGCCTGTTAAAGGAAATAGAATCGTCTCAATTTGATTCATAAGAACACAATTTCGGCAGATAATTTGTGTTAAAATAAGAATATCAGGTTGTTGTATCCCATGAGAAAGGTTGTACCGTCATTAAGAGGAAGAGAGGTGTTCAGGTTGAAACTTGTCGAAAACCTGCTCAGCCCCATGACCAAAAACCGTTCGGATACTCAGCCCATTGGTGAAAACGATCGCATCCTTATGGAACGAATCCGCGAACACAAGGCTGCTCTTGTCAACCAGCGTCTTGACATACAAAATCCCGATATAATCAGACCAGATGTAATCAACTCCTGGTTGAGATCCTACAACAATGGGATGGATCCCTATTTTTATATTTATGGACCGGTATTGGACAAGTACGCCTTTCAGGAACGGCAGCATAGAAAGGATCTGCTGCTTAAGGCTGCGGATCCGTATATCTGTCAGATGGAAGCCATGCTGACTGACGCCATCATTCTGCTGTCGGACGAAGAAGGCGCAATGCTCAGGGTAATCGAAGGTAATGATTCACTTAGAAGGCAGAATGAGCGTTTTAACCTAGTGCCGGGGTCGGTTTGGAACGAATCCACAGTTGGCACCTGCGCTCACTGTATAAGCCTGGTTCAGGGTACCCCGATGCAGATATGCGGGCCTGAGCACTACTTTGAAAAATACGAAGAGATATCTTGCTCATCGGCCCCGATTTTGGATGTCAACTATAATTTGGCCGGTTCTTTATCAGTGGTCACGTCGAGCTTCAGCAAACAGAGTGCTCAATCCCTGGGTTTGGTTGTTTCCATGGCCTGGGCGATTCAAAACCAGTTTCAGCTGGCTCTGGAGAATGAACTCTTTTACCTGACACTGCAGGCCACAGACGACGCCCTTATCGTTGTAAATAAAAATGGAATTATAACTAAAGCCAACCTGGTTGCTCAACAGATGTTTTACCACATGACGCAGAGTCTGATAGGAAACCGCATCGAAATGCTCCTCGGCGAGCAGCCATTAATCAGGTCGGTAATTGAATCCGGCAGAGCGGTTAACGACGCTGGAATAATAATCGATCAACTTCACCAAAAACTGCAGATCAGGTCGGTTCAGCCTCTTAATGACCATGCCGGCAACAACTTCGGCTGTATAATCACGGTGAAAAAGATTGACCGGCTTAGCCGGCCCAAAATAGTAGAGAGCACCCCTAAGACCCCGGAAACAAGATTCGGCTTCGAGGACATAAAAGGAAACTCTCCAGGAATGCAAAAGGCTATCGAATTAGCCCGCAGATTCGCCGGATCAGATGCCAACATCCTGCTCCAGGGAGAAAGCGGTACCGGAAAAGAAATGTTTGCTCAAGCCATACACAGGTACAGCCGCCCGGAAGGTCCCTTCATAGCAGTGAACTGCGCCGCCATACCCGAAAACCTGATTGAAAGCGAATTGTTCGGGTATGAGGGAGGAGCCTTCACCGGAGCGGAACGCAGGGGACGTGTCGGCAAGCTGGAGTTGGCCAATGGCGGCACCCTGTTTCTGGATGAAATAGCCGATATGCCATTACAGCTTCAACCCGTGCTGCTCCGCGTTCTGGAGGAGAGAAAACTAATGCGCCTTGGCGGAACCCGCTACATCCCGGTGAACTTCCGCTTGATAGCCGCTACCAATCAGAACCTGCATGAACTGGTTGAAAGGGGGCTATTCCGCTCTGATTTGTACTATCGCCTCAAAGTCCTGAGAATTGATATACCCCCTCTGCGGGAACGCGCTGCTGACATTGTCGAGTTAGCCCAGTTTTTTATCGGCAGCATTGCCGATAAACAGGGCATTCCCAGGCCGAAATTGAGCGATCAGGCAGCACTTTGTTTGTTGAACTACCATTGGCCGGGCAACGTAAGAGAGCTGGAAAATGCCATTCAGTATGCAATTAATGTCTGCAGCAGCGGAGTAATTCAACCTCAGGATCTGCCCGAAGAAATCACCTTCGGTGTCGATTTTGCAGCACTGGCGAAAAATGATGCTGTTTCAGACACGGCTTCAAATCTCTCCCTCAAAGAGATAGAACGAATAATGATAGCCCGGGCTCTGGAGCAGACCAATAACAATATCTCCGAAGCGGCTTCCCTCTTAGGCATGAGCCGTTCCACACTATACCGAAAAATCAAAGAATATGACCTGCTGAAAAACTAAGGCGGGCTTATTTATAGGCCCGCCTATACAGGATTAAAGGGTATTCGGTTCAGTCCTCGATTAACCGAGTTTTACTACGTTTTTCCCGGCCAGATATCCGAAGGTAAAGGCGCGGCCATGGCTGTTGCCGGGAAGGCTGACGCAGTAATCGTTGGCGTAATATGAACCCGATGCATTGCCGGCGGCATACAGTCCGGGTATTACTTTATTTTCGGTATCCAACACCTGCAGGTTCGGATTAATCTTCAAACCGCCCAGGGTTACCAATAATGCGGTACCCAGCGGAGCCGCATAGAAGGTCGGTTTTTCAATGGTAGTCAGGCAAGCCGCCCGTTTTCCAAAATCTTCATCCACGCCTTTTCTGGCCAGTTCATTGTAGCGCTGAACAGTAGCCAGGAAATTGTCCTTGGGGACTTTCATTTTTTCAGCCAGTTCTTCGAGGGTTTCAGCGCTCCGAATGTAGCCTTTCTCAATATACTGTTTGACATTCTCCGGATTGTGGAAGTTGGTTCTCATGTCCTTACAGGCCACCACCTTGAAAGATGGAGCTTCTTCCGGCCACTTGGAATCCCAAACATTCCAACGTATATTGTCCGGCTGCTGGCGCTGTGCGTTGCAGAGATAAGCATAGGGCAGTTCTTCGTTGCAGTAACGCAGACCCTGTGAATTGACACTTAACCAGGGTTGGCGCATCAGAGCATCAGCCAGAATGGGAGCACCGGGAACGGCGAAGTCGAAATACATGGGCGCATGCGGCCATTCGTCGATGGCGGCACCGATCCACATGGCCATCTTATGCCCGTCACCGGTATTGATGGGGCCATTTACCATTTCGAACATATTGGCGTGAATGTATTTGGTCGAAGGTATATAGTATTCGCGCATTTCTTTGTCGGCATTGTAATCCCCTGAGCACAAGATAATACCCTTGGTGCCGACAAATTTCTTGTAGGCTCCTTTTTCGCCTGCTATTACCGCAGTAACCCGGCCCGTGTTGTTGTTTTCCCGCACCAGTCGAACTGCAGGCATCTTGTACCGAATGTCGACACCGGCATCAATACAGCCTTGCTTTAACGCATAACGCATGGAGGCAGTCCAGGGATCGGTCCCCTTGGGAGCATCATTCAGAGCCACTTCACTGGGATCCATCCTGAAGCTCAAGGTTGCAAAACCGCGTACCGTAGTTCCGGGAGTCACGGTTTCATCAATCGGTACCGGTTTGGGCTTACAGCCGTATTTCTCAGCTTTGGCCATGATCCAGTCGGCAACCTTACCGCTGTGATCCGCCCATAGCCTCACCACTCTCTGATCGCCCTTGTAGGCGTTGTAGCGCATGATTTCCTGCACAGCCGCCATTTTGTCAACGCGGTTGTTTATCTGTAACTGCATTTTGCTGTCTATGGCTCCGTAGTCATTGCCGCGGAAGTTTACCTGGTTTGTTTTTTCCAGCAGTATTACCTTGGCACCTTCCTCAGCCGCGGACATGGCAGCACATAAGCCCGACATTCCACCGCCGATGACGATTACATCAGCAGTTATCGTCTCGGTAATTTCGGATTCAGGTATAGGTGGGGGAGGTTTTAAGAAACTGGGGAGGTTTTCACCTGCACCCGTCTCATTTCCCGGAGCCGCAGTTTGATCGTCTCCACATCCAGCCAGAATTCCAGCGGCGGCAATACCGACGGTCCCGAGTGCCGCACCTTTAATAAACGTCCTTCGAGTAAAGCCTTTTTCCTGCTTCTCTTCATTACTCATCACATGCACTCCTTTCCCTTCCTTAAGTTGCCGTTGTTGCCGTTCTGAGCAAGGCTGATACTTGTAGGTCCAATCGGGTTATACTGGTGCAGCCCTTTTCGATCAGTCTAGCACTCAGGAAATTAACAAACATCGTGAGGAGATACGAACCTTTGAGCAAAACACTGTATGAAAACCCAATTAAGTCTTTTGGAGGCAATTACGAGACTTCCGGGAAAACACTGTAGGTACTTACAATGGCAAGACAACTCAATTATTGTAGAATGAGCTTATAAATCGGCGGAAAGCACGATGCAGTCCTTTCGGATATTAAAACCGTAAACATAGAATCGGAGGGTTCCCATATGGAAGAAAAGAGTTTTCGCCAGAGGTTTCTCAACAAACGCACTATTCTTGTCGTACTGCTCGCCGCAGTGATTATCGTCACCGGGGCCGCTGCCGGATTGCTGAAAGCCAGTGAGAATCCGTCTTTTTGCGCCACCTGCCATATAGTCGAACCATATTATCTGTCATGGAAAGACAGTCCCCTGCTGGATCATAAACACGCTGAGGAAAACATAACCTGTCAGCAATGCCATGAGAGGAGTATTCCTGAAAAAGCTTTGGAAGGTTTGAACTTTATAATCGGGAATTATAAAGTTCCTTTGGAGGGTGGTCCCGAAGAGATGCGGGAATTCTGCCTCGAATGCCATTCCGAAGACGGGCAGGGATCCAGTTGGGAAGAGATAATAGCAGCAACCGATTTTGAAGAATCCAATCCTCACGATTCTCACCACGGTGAACAGGAATGTAATGTCTGTCACAATATGCACGAACCGTCTTATGTTTTCTGTTCACAATGCCATATCTTCGACTGGATTGACGACCTGGACAAAGAAGTCTGGATTACTGAGGATTAAACGCTCTTTGACAGCAGCATAATAAATTTTAAAGGGGGTATGAATTGCTCCCTTAATTATTTGGAGTAGAGCTACATCAGAACCAACATTTACCGCAGCACTTAAATATTACTAAGGCTGTGGAATAAATCTAATGCCAAGTTGTAATATATCAATTAAAATAAGGTCGTCGAAATTAAAATTCAGTCAATAGAGAAAGGTCAGGTCTATGGAGCACGTGCGGAAAGTATTTAAATTTATTTCCTCAATGAAAACCGGACTGGTCGTGCTCGTTTTAATTGGATTGGTTTCGGCAATCGGAAGCGCTGTTTTCCCCCGAACCTTCTTTGAGACCCTTTTTTTTAAACTGCTTCTGCTGCTGTTGTTGTTGAATATGTTTCTGTGCACGGTCAACCGGATTAGACTGACGGTTCGATCACTGCTTGCCGGACCCGGCAGAAAGGTCTGGTATCGTAACTGGGGAATCCTGCTGTTGCATCTGGGGATAGTCTTTATCCTGCTCGGCGGCATGATGTACTCAGCCTACGGTCAGAATAACAGAATCCACCTGGCAGCCGGCGAACGGGTAAATATGCAGCGGGTGCTGGATATTGAACACTCATTTACCCTGCAGTTGAATGAATTCCGAATAGAGTTTAATGAAGACGGCTCACCTTCCCAGTATGTTTCTGAGGTTACCATCCTGGAAGAGGGGCAAAAGGTAAAACAGGTTGCAATCAGTGTAAACCATCCGCTTAATTATAAGGGGGTTAAAGCCTATCAATACAGCTTCGGCTTTATGATTAATGCTGAATATGTGGCGGAGGACGGAGAAGAAAAGTCCGGGAGCTTTGTGGAAGGAGCCTTGCTGCAGCCGGGAGGTACGGAACGAAAGGTTAAAATCTTTAAGTATATACCCAATTTCAACCCGGCACACGGTATGAATACGGTAACCTTGCGCCCTGACAACCCACGTATAATTTTTTCGGTTTATGAAGGAGACAAGTTCCTGGGCGTTGGAGCTGCGGCATTCAATGAACCTGTAGAAATTGATGAAAACGTCAATGTAACTTTCACCGGAGTTGAACCCTACACGGTCCTGGAGGTCAAACACGATCCGGGCCTGCCCCTGGTATTGGCCGGCGGAATTACATTGATGCTGGGAGTGTGCCTGGCATTGCTGACAGCCCCGGGTCGAAAAAGCAATAATGACCATCGATAATAACTCTTACTTGGTTGGGAGTTGAGACCATGGGAAATATAATGACGGTTATCATCTATGGTGTTCTTTTCTCGTATCTGCTGGCAGGAATACTTTATCTGGGAGGTAACCTGAAAAGCAAAGCTTCCTTCTTCAAATATGCCTTGGTGTTGGCGGTTGTGGGATGTGTTCTTCACTTTGCGCTCCTGGTTATGAGGACCTTGTTGACGGGTATGCTTCCCCTTACCAACGGGTCGGAGTTCCTCTTGACTTTCGCCTGGGTTACGGTCCTGATATACTTGATCCTGTCTTACCGTTATGAGATTCAAGCTGCAGGCGGCGTAGTGATGCTGCTTTCTGCATTGATGGTATTTGTGCTTATCGCATTGACGGGCGGCAGCCTTCATGCTGTAGCTCCTCTGATGCCGGCTTTAAAAAGCCCGTGGCTGACTGTCCACGTTATTACCGCAGCCGTAGCTTATTCTGCCTTTACTGTGGCAGCCGGATTGGCAGTGATACAGTTCTTTCCGGTTGGTCATGGGATAAAGGAACATCACATGAACCTGCTGGTAAAATGCGGTTTTGCCCTGCTCTCATTATCCATCGTCCTGGGAGCCATTTGGGCGGAACAGGCCTGGGGACGGTACTGGTCCTGGGATCCAAAGGAAACCTGGGCCCTTATAACCTGGCTTATCTACGCGGTCTACCTGCATCTTTACCGCAACCGGGAATGGCGCGGCAATAATGCCCGCTGGATGGTGATCATAGGCTTTCTGCTGGTGATGTTCACCTTTTTCGGAGTCAATTATCTGCTTCCTGGATTGCACAGCTATGCTTGAGGAAAAGCTCTGCTGTTGCGATTACGCGCTTATAGAACAATAACTAAAAACTGCTGATCACACGATATTAAATTTGCCTTTAGCGGTTGTTGATAAATGCAGGTTGTGTTGACGTTAATCTATCAGAACAGTAAGGGAGGTAGGACATATGTTTGGTTTGATTGGGAATCTCGGTCCCTGGGAATTGGTGCTCGTACTGTCAATCGTGCTGATCATCTTTGGTCCCGGCAAGCTTCCGCAGTTGGCCGAATCGATGGGCAAAGCCATCAAGGGGTTCAGAAAAGCCCAGGAGGAAGAGCCCGAGCAACTGGAGGATAAAGCTTAACTACAACCATATTGGTAGTGTATTATTATCTTAAGGCATTATCGGTAGACTCCACAGTGAAAAGGAGGGAAACTCATGTTTGGTCTGTTCGGCAGTCTTGGTCCCTGGGAGTTGGTGCTCATACTGGCGATCGTGCTGATCATCTTTGGTCCCGGCAAACTTCCGCAGCTGGCGGAGTCGATGGGCAAAGCCATCAAGGGGTTCAGGAAAGCTCAGGAGGATAATCTGGATTAACCGGAAGCTAAGGCGTATACCAATACAGGACAGAACTGCTTACGTCCATAGATACCAAAACGAGGACCATGCGATTCAATACACATAGTCCTCGTTTTTTGCGTCTTCTTTTTCATGTTGTCGACAACCTGGCCAGTAATTGGTCAGCCAGCTCTTTCTCGGGATAAGTCCAACCGTCAATGGTGCACCCGGCGATCGTGATTGTGTTTTCTTTGGAGGGGGCTTCGGCACAGGCCAGGCTGCAGCCGTTGACGACCAGAACTATATCGCAATTATCAAGATTGAAGTATTCATAGACACAGTCATCGGGCAGTTCCCGCATGAGCCGTTTAACCAGCCGCTTCCGGTCGATGACGGGGTTGCATCCACCGCAGTACTTGATACCGATTTTCATAGCCCAGTGAGGTTACTCTTCTTCGTCGATTCCGACAATGTCTTTGGCCAGCTTTTTAAGCTGCTCCAAATTGGCATCTCTCAATATCATCACTCTTTGTGCCTGCGGCGAACCGGCTCCATGCATGGATTCCACCAGAGACGTACCGCCGGTAACGTTTTCAATAAGCCGGCCGATTTTGATTCGATCCAATGTGGGCACTCCCGCGGTGGCCTGGAAGTACTTCGTAATCATCGGCCCGACTACGGGATGTGCCAAATCCTTCTCCGATGGCAGAGTAGCGATAAAGCCACCGGTAATGTCATGAGCCAGGCGGCAGATCTCATAGTGGTACCGGGTTATGCTCTGTTTTGTTATATTGGCGTACATGGTATGGGGGTAATAGTTGCCCGCCGGCAGCGCACGCGATTCATAACCCGCCGCCAAAGATGTGGCGTGCATATTCTCGTTTAAATAAACCATTTCGATGATCTTGTCCTTGATATGGCTGGCTTTCGGTACCCCGTTGTAATCAGCCATCAGCGCGGTAGCGCCGATCAGGACATCGATAACACCCACTTTACAGGCACCATAGTTGTGGCGGTGGTAAGTGGCAAACCTTTCTACCAGCATGCCTACGAACTCGGTTTCACCCAACATGAACACCCTTTCCCAGGGCACGAAAACATCGTTAAATACCACCAGGGCCTCGCCGCCTACAACCCCGTAGGTGGGATTACCCTGATCCAGGGTTCCCAATTTGCGCTCGTCATTGGTCTGCCTGCCAAATATCAGTGTAATTCCGGGGGTGTCCAGCGGCAATGCAAAAGACACGGCATAATCCTTGTCCTCCGGCTTCAAGGAAACCGTGGGCATAACCAGGATTTCATGAGAATTGGCGGCACCGGTTTGGTG
>JAKOVY010000025.1 GCA_029781825.1 Bacillota bacterium
CCGGAGAGGGTTGGGGAAGGCAAGTATCAATATGACCTGATTGTCCCGGACTACAAAGAAGCCGGAAAACAGAAAGAGCCGCTGGTATTCGAGTTTTCGGGTGAGATTGACGGTCAGCCCGTTGTGGGTAGGAGCAGTTTCGAGAGGGTGTGGAGCGAATGATTGAGGGCTACCTGAACCAGAGGGCGGTATGGAAGCGGAAAACCGGTAGCAACGAATACGGTGAACCGGTAACAAAGCAAAAGACAATCAATGTACGTTGGGAAGGGAAACGTCGCCTTGTCCGAGACAACGAAGGCCGAGAGGTAGTATCAGAAGCTAGGGTTTTCTGTGTGGAACCGGTTCAGCCGGGAGATATTCTGGAGCACGGCGGGCGCGAGTGGCCGGTAATTGCTGTTTCAACTGTTCCCGGACTGGATGGCAAGGAAAGCCATAGAGAGGTAGCGGTCTGATGGCAAAGGACAAATGGCGCATTAAAGAAGCCGTCAAGATAGCAGAGGAAGCTGGACTGAAAGCGCTTAGAACCGGAGCAGAGGCAATTCTCACGGAAGCAATTGACGAAACGCCGATTGATACCGGGACTTTACGCCGCAGCGGTACCGTAACCGTTGGGGCGTTGCCGGACGGGGTGCAGGTGTATGAAGCTGCTGCATCCGGGAGCAGCATGAAGGATGCATTTTCCGGTCTGGAAGGTAAGGAGAAGGCTGTCTATATCAGCTTCAATACGCCGTACGCCCGGCGACAGCACGAGGAACTAGATTACAATCACCCCCGAGGCGGCAAGGCCAAATACCTCGAAGATCCGTTTAACCGGCTGAAGAAAAAGGTTGTAAAAATGGCTGAGCTGAGGATTAAAAAAGCCCTCCAGGATGCCGAGTGAGGTGGTGCCAGGTGTTAGCAGAAATAGGCGCATATTTGGCGGCGAAGAGTATCGGTACAGTTGGGACCGATATTTTTCTTGGGCTGATGCCTGACCAACCGGATAATTGCATAGCCCTTTTTGAGTATGCCGGGTCACCACCGGATTTACACTGGAACGGCGAATACCCCGGCTTACAGGTGAGAGTAAGGGATAAGAGTTATGCGGCTGCCAGGGCAAAAATTGGGGAAGTAATGGGGCAGCTCCATGGGTTACATGAACAAATGCTATCCGGCACCCGGTATCTGCTTATCAAAGCCCGGGGCAGCCCTGAGGTGCTGAAACGTGACGCAAACAACAGAGTTGAGTTGTTTGTTAACTTTGAAGTTATGAAGGAGCGTGATTGACATGGCAATAGCAGGATATGGTGGTAGTGTTTACATTGGCGACACTGTACCAACAAAGGTGGCGGAAATTGCCAACTGGAGCCTGGATATGTCTGCAGACGATATCGACGTAACCAGCTTTGATTCCGAGGGATGGCGCGAGCGCATCCAAGGGATAAAGGAATGGTCAGGGTCCTTTGAGGGCAACTTCAAGCCGGACGACACAGATGGCCAGGCAGCGCTGATAAACGCTTGGATCGCTGGCCAAAAGGTAAAGCTGGAGCTTCGGGTGAATGATTCCGTGAAGTTCTCCGGTGAGGCTTTAGTGACACCCAGCATCGAAACACCAGTTGACGACAAGGCGAGCTTCTCATGTGACTTCCAGGGGTCCGGCCCTCTGGTGCCAGATGGGATTTCTGGCATTTCTGGCATACAGCAAATGATGATGATGCCGACAAAGACGACCACTAAAGATAAGGGATAATGGCCATAAAGGGTATTGTAGGGGCGGTATACGAAGATGATACCGCCCCAATTTCTGATAATATAGCGTTACTATTTAACTGGACCTTGGAAGTGGAGCATAGGAAGGAATATACTTATGGGCCGGAATTGCATGGCATTCCCGTTAGCTGGCATGTAAAAGCGGAAGCATACTGGGCAGTAAAAAAACTGCAGCGGAAAACTGCTTGCGTCCGGCTTTTCATTGACAAGGGTAGCGATGCCCGCTGCCTGGCCGGATATGTAGAGCTGCCATCATTGAAAAAGACCGATGGAATACGTGAATCAACCATTACACTTACCGGCGTAGGAGGGATAAGATGCGAAACAAGGTAGTGAGTTTTGCCGGCAAAGAAATCCGAGTTGAAGAAAAGCGTATCGGCGAGCTTGAAAAGATTGTTGCCGCGCTGTTTCCTGAATCAAAGGGTAACATTCAAAAGATAAATCTGGGCAAGCTTCTGGAGCAGGCCGGATTTGATCTGCTGTATAAGAAACTGCCGGTAATCTTCCCGGACATCACCGAAGAGGATGTTAAAAATGCGTATATGTCAGAACTTGAACGATTGATTGAGGTCTTTGTAGAAGTAAATTTTACCGGTCTGAAGCGGCTGATGAAACCGCTTATGAGCTTGATTCAAGCTGGCTTACAGCCGAGGTAGTGGTGCTTTTAGCCCGTGAATTTGGCTGGAGCCTTGATGAGATGCGCCAGCTGACGCCCAGCGAGCTTACCGCAGTG
>JAKOVY010000034.1 GCA_029781825.1 Bacillota bacterium
AAAAACCTGCCCTTTACTTCCCCTTCGATATCCAGATAAGCCTCCATGAAGTTTGGATTCAAGCGTACCCGGGGTTGTTCAACTGCCAGGGCTGCAATTACGCCGGACAACATCCCGGTTAAGGCCGGATCACCGGTACCATACTCGCCGTCCAGTCGGGCTTCCAGATGGAGACATGGCACCAGTCTTATCAGGTAGTGGTAGACTGCATTCATCAGCTCCAGGTTAAGTACGGCTAAAAAGCGGCCCGCCCCCAGCTTTTGTTTTTTCGATGTTGCTTTGGCCTTTCCGGCAGCGAGGTTTTTCTCCCAGCAAAACAGCCTCAGGTACTGGCGGGCTTCCGCGCCCGGTTCCTTTGATACATACAACCTAATCCAACCGCCGAGTCCGGATACTTCTCCATAACCGCGAAAAGCATTTTCGATCTGTACCTGACCCTGGAAACTCACCGGAAGCACCACAGGAACCAGGATTAAGCCCAGGATTACTGATAATGTCACCGCAAGAACACTCATTAACTGCGCCCCCGAAACACCAGTTTTAACCCCTTTTTCCCCACAACCTCCAGCGCGGACGGAATCCTGCTGCCAATCGCTCTCGCGGCTCTGCCGAGCGTCCGGGTTCCCGGAATCAGGGTGATTGCAGCCGCCACCGGCTCCCATGCCAGTTTTTGAGTCTGCCAGTAGGAAAACTCGCCGACTGGCATCTGTGACAGTGCCCTGGCGGCGGTTATCGCCTGCTGACGCAGAAAGGGCAGCTCCGGCGGCAGGTCCAATTCCTCCTCCTCCTGCTCCAGTTCCAGCCACATCAGTTTAAGCCGGGAAAGCTCTTGCCGGCATTCGCGACATCGAGCGAGGTGGTTTTTAAGTTCTTTGACCTGTTCAGGTTCCAATTCCCGGTCCAGAAAAAGTTGCAGCATCTCGTGATTGCATTCCAATGCGGCTAAGCCTCCCATCCATAAACATCTTTCAACATCTGCCGCAGCCGATTACGGGCCCGGAAGAGATAAGTTTTGACCGTACCAACCGGTATACCGATCGTATCGGCAATCTCCTTATAGCTCATCCCTTCCTGGTGACGCAGGGTGAGCACCAGCCGATATTCCGGCGGCAGTTCCTGCATGGCCTTTTCCAGAGCCTGCCTGGTTTCCATCCATTCCAGCCGCATCTGGGGATTCCCGCTGTTGCCTGCGGCCAGTGAATCCCCCAGGGTTAGACCGTCCGCGATATCCTGGTCCAGTGACAGCAAATCAGGCGACCGTCGACGCAGGAAATTGATCCCGGTGTTGATCACCACCCGACGGAGCCACGGCTTAAACGGCAGGTTGATCTGGTAGCTGTCCAGCCCCATCACTATTTTGACCATGGCCTCCTGAGCCAGCTCCAGGGCGTCCTCCCCCCGCCCGGTCAGCCGGAAACACAGGCTGTAAATATAGCTTTCGTAGCGGGAGAGCAGCACCCGGTAGGCGTAATCGTCTCCCCTCCGACATGCCAGGACCAGTTGGCGGTCATCCCGGGTATCCATTAGATATTCCTCCTGGAGGATTTCATTTCTCTATACACTCTCTCATTAAATAAGTTTCACCTTGAAAAACATTTTGTAGTGACAACGACCCTCTAAAAATTCAGAGGGACTATTCCGCCGCACGACAGAACAGTCCCTTCCGAGCAATAAGTATTGATGTTCTAACCGGTCCGGGGCGTCCATTACGCCCGGTTTGGTTAGAATTCTGTACCGCTCAGTTTGCCGGTAAAGCTTCCATCAGTAACGGTCAGCCACTGGGTGGCTCCGCTGATCCATGTATCCGGATCGGGCGGATTCTTGAAGATGCTCGCCGGTTCGGATTCTACCCCTTCAAAACGAGCCGAGGACCCATTGTTGCCTTCAAAGACGAGCCGATAGTTGCACCACTCATAAACCGGTTGGGCCTGCTCATGGCCGGTGACATCCTCAAAATAGTACTGGGCTGCATACCCCTTACCAAGTTTACAGTATTCAAAAACAAGCCCCAGCTTGTCGTTCTCGTAACCGACCAATCTCAGGGAATCTGTGGCTGCATCGTAGGCAACATCCAGCTTCCACTTGTTTCCATCTTTTTCGCCGGTAATCTGATAGCTGCCATCCCCATTGTCAACCAGACCTACATTATCAGCCCATCCCTGCTCCAGCATTGATTTTTCCATATTCACATCAAAATTCCCGATGATGTTTACTGATTGACCCAACAAACCCAAGGGCAGAAGGTAGTCAAAAATCGTGTTCCCAAGTACAATGACCTGACTCCGGTGAATAGATACCACCTCATGATCCTCACTGGCATCGACAATATAATTTTCATATGCGTGTTTGGCATCGCTAAAGGCCTTGTAATTGTCGCATATGACCGCCTGCCGGTCACCTGAAGCAGCAGGAGCGCCCGCTTCGTCAGCCGATTTGGATTGCTCTGATTGCTGAGCCGTCTCGGCACCGCCGCAGCCCACCATAGAAAAAGCCAGAAGCAAACAGATGACAACAGCCAATAATCTTTTCAAGACAAAACGACCTCCCTTGAAACCATGAATTGATAAAGCTGATCAAATTGCAGGCATGCCACATCGATTGCGGCTGTGTGATGCCAATCGGGTCCGGGATCGCTCCCCGTCCTGTCCTCTTTCACAAGGCACAAAACAGCGTGCCGGGAAATGAGGATTCTTCCGCGGCTACTACATGGATTCTGCCCCTGTTTACAGTATTCAGACCTCCTTTCAATTCTCCTTCCCGGCATCCAGGACAACACCGGCGGGAGGGATCTGTCGGATCTTAATCATTCCTTCTGCTTATGTTTGATTGTAGATATCCGTGAAAAAAATGAAATCACCCCGGGGGTGATTTTGAGCACAATTATTAATTTCGGGATAGGCTGGCAGAGATTTCAGGCTTGGTCGGGCTATCAGCCATACAATATCGAAATAACCCGCTATCCGGACCGTATTCAAGATGCGCGGGTGGTTTCCCGTGATAATAGCTTAAACGAACCGAAGGAAATCGACGTTGACCCAAGCCGATTGTATGCCGAGGCCTTGCTGTCTCTAGATCGAAAACCTCTTCATCTTGCGATAAAGGCTGCTGCGGGATATGCCCAGTTCCCTGGCTACACGGGTTTTATTGTTTTTGTGTTTATGCAGGAAACTCCTTATTATCTGCTCCTGCAAACCCGGGTCCCTGGGAAGGCGTTTATCCCAAATTTCAGTCTTATCCTCCAGATTGCACTTCAGCTCCAGTGGAATAACGTCCAGCGTTAAGGTACTGCCAGTAGTGATATTGATGGCCCGTTCGATGACATTGCTAAGTTCTCTCACATTGCCGGGCCAATCATAGTTTGCAAGTACCTCCAAAACCTTGTCGTCCACTTTTGTTATCTCTTTCCCCAATCGGGGACCGATGGTCTTAACAAAATACTCGACCAGTATGGGGATATCGTCCTTTCTTTCTCTTAACGGCGGAATATTTATGTCAATAACGCTCAACCGATAATAGAGGTCCAATCGGAAGTTGCCCTTGCGAACCTCTTCCTTCAGGTTCTTATTGGTAGCCGCAATTATGCGAACGTTGACACTGGTAACCTCATGCCCTCCCAGACGTGTTATCTTTCCTTCTTCCAGAACCCGCAGGAGAGATCCCTGCAGATCCAGCGGCATTTCTCCGATCTCATCCAGAAATATGGTTCCCTGGTCGGCCAGTTCAAACTTGCCCGGGTTGCCGCCCTTTCGGGCTCCCGTGAAGGCACCTTCTTCATAGCCGAAAAGCTCGCTGGATACCAGTTCCCGGGGCAGTGCAGCACAATTGATGGCGAAAAAGGGCTCCCGGCATCGGCTGCTGGCATTGTGGATCGCCTGAGCAAACATATCCTTGCCCACACCGCTCTCACCCAGCAGGAGGATGTTGGAATCAGTATTGGCCGCCATTTCTGCACAGTGGACGGCATATTTAAAATCAGGGTTTTGGCCAATGATGTCTTTAAAGGTCATCTTGGCCTGAGCCCCGGAGATCCTTTCAATCATTTTTTTATACTGTTTCATCGGCTGGATGATGATTACGGTTCCCAGGGTTCCCTGCTCTTTTGAAACCAGGGGGGTACAGCTTACCGCCAGCTTGATGCTGTCATTTTTGCGGCGGATCAAGAGGGGTTCCCCGAAAAGCCTGCGTTTGCTGTTGATCCTGTCAAAAAAGAGCTCATTTTCCGGCATCATCAAATCGGTCAGTTTTTCGCCAACGGAATTGAAATGATCAATACCGAGGTTCTGAGCCGCTTGATGATTTATATGGATAATACATCCCTCATTGTCCAGGGTTACTACACCGTCGGATATGGAATCCATTATGGCAGCTTTGTGAAGGTTGGCCATCTCGCTCTGCTGATAGGCGTTATGCAAAGCCATCTGTCGTTCTATGGCTCGGGAAGCCGCCACCGCCATGCCCATGGTATGTCGGTTGACCAGGTGATAAGGGCCGATAATGTTCAGCACCCCGATCAACCTGCCCTCTTCATCAAAGATCGGGGATGCGGAACAGGTGGCTATTGACGCGCAAAGACAGTAATGCTCATAACCCAGCAACTGCACCGGCTTGCCCAAAACCAGGGCCAGGGAGGCGGCATTGGTTCCCATAACCTCTTCGGACCATTTCGCGCCCTCGGTCAGGTTGGCTCTGCCGGTAAATTCAAGCCCGTCTTTATCACCAATCCGTTTCAGAAAATACCCCTCATTATCCGTCAGGGCAAAAACGAATCCGGAGCCCTCCATAAACCGGTGCAGGTGTCCCATCATAATGGTGGCCTGCTCGATTAAAGACTTGTTGGCTGCTTTCCGCTCTTCCAACTCTGCCGGGCTGATTATCACATCACAGCATCTCTTATAAGGGTTAACTCCCAGGGCCTCACTCCGCGCCCAGGACTCACGGATCTCCGGAGACAGGGTTATACCCTCATACTCGCCCCGTTCGTGCAGCAATTTCCAGATTTTTATTACTTCCCTTTTGTTTTCATTCACGGCCGTATACCTCGTTAGCGGGTTGTGTAACTGTATTTGATTATACCACCCGAAATGCAGGCATCGCCCGGCCGCCCGGGTGGCTCCCCGGTACCGGAGACGGGCTGAAAGACAGTTATTGGAGAGTATTTCGAATTGCTTCCGCCGTCCGTTCAATCCGGGCCAAGCCGGCAATACCTTTATACCGGGCGAGTTAAAACCCGGCTGATACAGGCGTCTGGAGCCGTATCAGCCGGAATATAAGTTGGTATCGCAAGTTGGAAAACGTTCCGGCTAAGCAAGGATTCTCCCCGAGATTACTACCCGCTGGATCTGCTGAGTCCCCTCATAGATCTGCAGGATCTTGGCATCACGCATCAGTTTCTCCATAGGGTACTCCCGCATATAGCCGTAACCGCCAAAGATCTGCAGCGCATCCACCGCGGTCTTCATGGCCACATCACCGGCAAAGAGCTTGGCCATGGCACCAAGTTTGGGATCCGGATTGCCGTTGTCGATCTGCCAGGCCGCCTGCCAGACCAGTCCGCGGGCGGCTTCAATCTGGGTCGCCATATCGGCCAGCATAAAGGCTATCGCCTGGTTGCTGGATATGGGGCGTCCAAACTGTACCCTCTGCTTGGAGTACTCCAGGGCCTCCTCATAAGCACGCCGAGCCACACCTACCGCAGCCGCTCCAATGCTCATCCTGGTTTGATCCAGGGTCCGCATTGCGATCTTGAAGCCTTCTCCCTCGGCACCCAAGCGATCCCGGGCAGGGACGCGAACCTCATCGAAGATAACCTCCGCCACATGCGAAGCCCGATCGCCCATTTTATCTTCCACCTTGCCCATTGACAGTCCCGGGGCATCGCCCGGCACCAGAAAGGCGCTGATTCCCCGGGTACCCTTCTGAGTGCGGTCGGTCTTGGCGAAGACGGTATTCATGGCTGCAATCCCGCCATGGGTAATGAAGCACTTGGTTCCGGTCAATATATACTCGTCGCCCACCTTTCTGGCATAAGTCGCCATGGAAGAAGCGTCGGAACCCGCATTGGGCTCGGTCAGACAGAATGATCCCAGCAGGGGAGCCTCTCCAAACTGTGGGAGCCACCGATCCATCTGCTCCTCGGTGCCGGCGATTTGGATAGGAGTCAAAGCCAGGGTATTGCCGTTCCATGCGCCTGATATTCCCAAACAGCCGTAAGCCAGCTCCTCGACCAGGATGGCCTCGGTTACGTGATCCAGCTCCAAACCGCCGTATTTGGCGGGAAGATTGAAGTTCCACAGACCGATATCAAATGCTTTCCTGATTATGTCCCATGGCATCTCGCCGGTTTTATCATATTGAGGCGCCGCCGGGATTATCTCGGAACGCGTAAATTTCCGGGCCAATGACTGCATCTCTTTTTGTTCATCAGTCAGTTCAAAACTGATCATGCCGAATCCACCTCCAAAAAACTGTTATTGCGGCAGCGGGGGTCATAATAACGCTTGCCCCCTGCTGCCAAACATGGAGTTTATTCAACCCAGATTATGCACCCGGCACCCTGGGTCAGACCTCCGCAAATAGCACAGGCCGCATACCCGCCGCCGTTTTCTTTCAGGTTGTACGCTGCGGTCATCATGATCCGCGCACCGCTGGCGGTATTGGCGTGCCCGACGGCGATTGCGCTCCCGTTGACATTCAGTTTCTTCTTCAGTTCCTGATAAAGGCCGGGGTCGTTGTCAAGAATAGGTTTCTCAGAAGCTTCCCTTACCAGGGCCTGATAATCTCCCCCAAGGAATCTCCTGTTGGACAGGAGTTTGGTAGCCACCAGCGGAACGCAGGCGAAGGCCTCATTGATCTCGATGAACTTCAAATCGTCAACCGTCAAACCGGTCAAGTCCAGGCACTTCTTGATCGCAAATGCGGGTGATACGGGCATTATGCGCGGCTGCAGCGCAATCGAAGATATCTCCACCACCGTGTACAGTATATCGAGTCCCAGCTGTTCGGCTTTCTCACGCCGCATGAAGATCTGGGCACAGGCACCGTCATTCATGCCGGGTGCATTTCCGGCGGTGATGGTGGGATTACCGAAAATCGGCTTCAGTTTTGCCAGATCCTCAAGCTTGATGTCCGGGCGGTACTGCTCATCAATGTCCAGAACTTTGGAGGAAATTACATTGCCCTTTTTATCTGTCTTTACCACCTCATAAGGAACCATCTCACTCTTAAAGAAACCGCGTTCCCAGGCTTTGCCGTAATTCAGGTGACTGTTGAGAGCAAACTCATCCTGTTCTTCCCGGGAGATCCCATATTCCTGGGCCACATTGCCGGAATCAACCGCCACCGGCGCATAGTCCTTGTAACCAAGAGGAATGATCGGGTCCTCCACCAGGAAGGAGGTATGGCGCTTCCCTTCCCAGCGGATACCGCGCAGGAGGAAAGGCACGGTGCTGAAACTGGTGGCTCCCCCGGTCATTACCACTTCAGCTTCACCCAGGCGAATGCTCCGGAGGCCATATTTAACGGCAGCCATTCCTGAGATACAGGCTTGGTCAAAGGTAACTGAAGGCTTCTCCGCCGGGATACCCGCTTTCAACATGCTCTGCCGGGCGGTAACCGGTGTGTACGGGTCCTTACAGTTGGTGGTATCGCCGCATCCCCACCAGACCTCGTCAATCATTCCCGGGTCGAGCGCTATCCTGTCCAGGGTGTTCTTCATCGCCAAAGCACCGAGGTCGTAGATGTCCACATCTTTCAACGACCCACCGAAACGTCCGAACGGAGTCCTGGTAGCGGCTACACAGACCATGTCATCCTTGCTCTTCTTAAAAGACATTTACGCCAACTCCTTTCCCATTAACCTTTACCTTAGTCAACTCTTAATCCAAACCACAAACTCTTCGCGGGTGATGTCATACCCCGGAATGAATGCCCGCTAACCTACATCGCCACATAGCCGCCATCAACGCTCAAGACAACCCCCGTGACATAGCTGGCACCCGGGGAGGCCAGG
The DNA here is from genome assembly GCA_029781825.1 of Bacillota bacterium. Lineage (GTDB taxonomy): Bacteria > Bacillota > Syntrophomonadia > Syntrophomonadales > DTU052 > DTU052. The sequence continues at coordinate 8,009 of JAKOVY010000034.1, forward strand.
AACAAAGTAGCCGCCTTTAACTCGTCGCTGCCTCCGAAACGGCCCATGGGTATCATTTCCAGGTATGCTTCCTCCTTCGTAGCCAGGCTTTCCGCAGTCATGTGGGAGGGAAACCACCCCGGTGCAATGGCGTTGACGGTAATGTTGTAACGGGCCCATTTTACGGCCAGATCCTTGGTCAGCCCGGCAATTCCGGCCTTACTGGCCTGATAGGCTACCGTATCCATAATCTCCGGTTTGGCACCAACAAACGAAGCTATAGACGCGATGTTAATGATCCGTCCATAGTTCTGCTTGGACATAATCCTCGCCGCCTTCTGCATGCAGAGCCAGGGCCCGGTCAGGTTGGTGTTTATCACCTTGTCCCAACCGCTGCGCGGGTACTCCAGCGAAGGAGCACCCCAGGTAGCTCCGGAGTTGTTAACCAGGATATCCAGCCGGCCGAACTCTTTCATCACCAGCTCGAACAGAGCATCTATTTCCTCTTCCTTGGTTACGTCACAACGAGCCGGCAGTACCTTAACCCCCAGTTCCTGAGTCATCTTTTCCGCCGCCGCCACACACCGGTCAAGTTTGCGGGCTGCGATAACCAAACTGGCGCCGGCCTCTGCCAGTGCATAGGACATCTGTACCCCTATACCGGCTGCTCCACCGGTAACTATTGCAACCTGTCCCGACAAATCAAACAATTCCTTAACGTGTCTCAATCACAATCCTCCTCTCATCTGGTCACCCGATGTACATTCAAATAAGAATGCAAATTCCGTGCCAGGATGTAAAATGCTGGTCCAGCGGCATTTGCGCCAAATTCAATCGAGTAGGAGGGGGCGGCTAACCCCCGTCCTCTCACACCACCGTACGTACCGTTCGGTATACGGCGGTTCACGCTGCGGAACGAAGTTGATCATAGCGCTCGGTTAAACTCTTAAGCCCTTTGTCGCGCCAAAAGGCGAGGCCGAGGGCTTTATTTACCTGTGGGGTATTTGACAGGCGCCAGTACCCTTTGCGTGACCCGCTGATTAGTGCCGCCCAGTCCGGAGGAATACCAAGTGCAACCAAGCGTCGCTTCCTGGTCTTGGGCCTCTTCCACTGTTTGAGGTAGCACATACGTAGTCTGCGGCGTATCCATTCATCAAGTGCCTGGATTTTACTTCGGGTATCGGCGAGTTGGAAGTATCCTATCCATCCCACCATATAGGTGTTTAGAAGCCTAATCCTGTCTTCCATGGATTTGCCGTCGCTACGTCTGGTCAGTTGGCGGATTTTGTCCTTAAAACGCTTGATGGTCTCTGGCGCTAGCCTGATTCTTGGTTCCCTGTTGTGAGTAAAGGAGAATCCAAGAAACTTTCGCTTCCACGGGCGGTCAACAGCGCTTTTCTGCATGTTGACCTTGAGTTTTAACCTACCCTCCACAAATCTCTGAACGCTTGCCATTACCCGTTCTCCCGCTCTCCGGCTCTTTACGTAGATGTTGCAGTCATCAGCGTATCTTACGTACTTGTGCCCGCGGCGCAGCAGCTCCCAGTCCAGTTCGTCCAGCATTATGTTTGCCAGTAGGGGGCTTAACGGCCCACCCTGCGGGGTGCCTTCTTCGGACCTTACCTTTACTCCGTTTATCATTATTCCGGCTTGAAGGCAGCGTCTAATCAGGCGTAGGATACGTTTGTCGAAGATTCTTCGGGCCAAACGTGACATTAATATGTCGTGGTTGACTTTGTCGAAGAACTTCTCCAAGTCGATATCCACCACCCACCGGTTTCCTTCTTGGATGTATTGCTGGGCCATCTTTACGGCCATATGGGCTTTGCGTCCAGGCCGAAAGCCGTAGCTGAACGGGGAGAACGTTGGGTCGTAGTAGGGGCTCAGCACTTGTAGGAGGGCCTGTTGAATCAGGCGGTCAAGCACCGTCGGAATACCTAACAGCCGAACTCCACCGCCGGGTTTCGGGATTTCGACTCGACGTACGGGTTGGGGCTGGTAGGTTCCGTTAAGAAGTTCATCCTTAATCCGGGGCCAGTGTTCGACGAGAAATGGCCGCAGGTCTTTTGTGGTCATTCCGTCGATTCCCGGCGCTCCTTTGTTGGCCTCCACACGGCGCAGGGCGGAGAGCATATTTGCTCTCTCTACCACCTGTTCCATCCAGGGCGTACGGTCTTCCTCGCGGGTCGTTCCTCTGGTTCGCGCCGGAGAGAAACTCGGCACTCCACCAGTCCCCGGCGGATTCACCGCTTCCTCCTGGTGGCAGCTCCCTTTCGGGATTTTCTGCTGTCGTTGCTTCTCTCGCGAGCTTGCCATTAGACTTCCCTCACAGTCGTGTTCGGCCCTTCCCTGCTCAAGACGTCTCTCATGCAGGTACTATGGCCTCTGCTGACTTCTGCCAGTTCAGCCGCACATTGCTGTACGGGTTACCAATTTAATTGGCGTGCCTGGCAGACCTCCCCGGGTAAGAGTACTGTCTTTCCCTCCATCTACCCGCCCCATTTACTCTTGGCAGCCTTTGGTAGCAAGGACTTCGCTTTGTTATGCAAGCTCATCCAACTGCCACTAGCCTCACCTGGGGTTCGTGGTCCTCGGGCCGGAGGTTTGCCGCCGGCTTCCTTCAGATTCCACCTCGCGGTGGACACCCTTGCCTTAAGCTAACGACTACTGCTACCTTCGTCATTCGGGACTTTCACCCTATAGACAGCACCCATGCCGGGCGCACATAAGAACAGGGTGTCCCAAATGGGACACCCTGTTGTCCGTCTTATGTCCCAAATGGGACACCCTGTTTTCGCAAACCCGAGTTTGCGACCGGCTCTCTGTACTCGCCGAGTCCAGTTCGGAGGTCAACAACGATTAATCCGGAACAACCACTACCTTTATACAGTTATCCAGCCGGTCCCTAAAAATCCGATATCCCTCCAGGATTCTGCTGAAGGGTACCTCGTGAGTGATAAGAGAAGTAAGGTCCAACTGCTTATGTTCTATAAGCTTCAGCAGCCGGTTCATCTCATGGAGCGAGGTATATCCGGATACTATCGTCAGGTTCTTGTAAAACACCTTCCCCATGGCCAATCTAATACTGAAGGGGGTCATGCCTATTGCCGATATAATCCCGCCTTTAGCGGTGCATGTAAGGCAGTCGTCAACCGCGGCCTCAGCTCCCGAAGCTTCTATCGAAGCCTGAACTCCAACACCACCGGTTATCCTGCGAATCTCAGAACCGGCCCGGGTATGGCGGGCGTTAATGGTGTGGGTGGCTCCCAGGCGTTTTCCGGCTTCCAGACGATAGTCCTCCAAGTCAACCAGGATAATTCGCGAGGGTGAAAACAAACGGGCACAGGCTACCGCGCACAGCCCTACCGGTCCGGCCCCGAAAATAGCCACATCATCTCCCGGCTGAATATTCCCGTTGATTACGCCGATATAACCGGTAGATAAGATGTCACCGACGAACAGGGCCTCCCGGTCGGAAACGGAATCGGGTATGTGGGCAACCGATGAATCGGCGAACGGAACCCGGACGTATTCCGCCTGTAAGCCGGGCAGATCACCCCGGGCTTTGCCCACGCCGAATTGGAGGTCCGCGGTGCAGGAATAAGTTCTCCCCGCCTTGCACTCGGGACAGGTCCCGCACCAAACCATGTAGGGTATTGCTACCCGGTCACCAGGTTTGAAGGATTTTACCCCCGTTCCAACGGCCTCAACCACCCCCACTCCCTCATGGCCGATGATAAAATCGGGTTCCAGCGGTACTTCCCCGGTAATGAAGTGGATATCGCTGCCGCAGATTGATGCCGCGGTCATCCTGACGATGATGTCTCCCGGTTCCAAAATAACCGGCTTCTCTGTTTCCTCCAGCGATAGTCGAAGGTTCTCTCTTAAGAATAATGCTTTGATAAGTCAACACTCCTTGCTCCAACTGTTTTGGTTTTCCTGATGCTCCGCAATTTATCCTGGAAAAAGCCGGGTTATTAAGTAACAGCGCCTATGCTTGACCGGCGTAAATGCCGGTTACATAGTTAAAGGAGTTTTCCCCTAACAGATCAGCTGCAGCTTCCGCGGCAGCAGTTTAAATTCAGCATCCAGCACCCCGGGCTGCTCGCCGTCAACCTGCAGGAGCACCCTTTGTAACGAGGTGGCCCGTATGTGCTTGCCGTGCATTAGGTAAACCTTGGGATAACTCAGGTGGGTGCCCAGGTAGATCCGGTACAGGTTGGCCAAGATTTCAGGCTTGGACATGCCATCGACCACTACAATATCGAAATGACCGCTTTCCAGGCTGGCTTCAGGAGCAATCCGCATGCCCCCGCCAAAATACTGGCCGTTGGCAACCGCCACCACGGTGGCTTCTCCATGATAGCGGGTGACCCCGTCAATCTCCAATGTCAACTCGCGGTTGCGGTACTGGACCAGCGTTGCTATGGTTCCCCACAGAAAAGAGACCTTACCGCCAAAGACCTTGGTAGTCCTGTTGACCCGGTCAACCGTCTCCCCATCCATGCCCATGCCGGCAACGTTAATAAAATAGCGGGAAGCCTGCCTTCCCTCCCCATCCACATACCAGACCTGACCAATATCGATGGTTCTGGTCTGATTCCGAGCCAGGGTCCGGCATGCATGCCTGATATCCCTGGAGTAATTGATGGTCTTGATGAAGTCCCGCCCGGTACCGCTGGGTATCAACCCCAGGCGGGCCTCGGAATTGACGGGGCGGGCGTCATCCGACTCAAAAAAACCGTTCAATACTTCATTCAGGGTACCATCTCCACCCACTGCAACAATGGTCAGGTAACCCTCCTGTAAAGCCTCACGAGTTAACTGAACCGCCTCTCCGGGCATTGATGTGAGCCGGGCATCGAATTTAAGCCCGGCATTCTTCAGCTCTTCAGCAATATGCGGCCAATTGCGCCCGGTCCTGCCATTGGCGGAAACCGGATTTACTATCACCATGCTTTTCTCCAATCCGCTGTCCTCCTCAATGAATACAAATTACATTACACAATCCGCCCGCTTCCGCCTCCGGAAAGAGACAATCCGACCGGCACGGAGCGCGCTGAAATCCGGCTAATGCAAATCCCGTGTCGCTACAACGTTCACCCCGGTTCCGGCCACATTCTCCAGCACGACTTCACCTCTACCAATCGGAGCTTTAACCTTGATCCTGCTGATCTCCCGCATACATTCAAGGATCATCGATTTGGGAATCTCCTCCAGGGTCTTTACCGGCAGCCTGGAGATTCTCGCCCCCTCAATCTCCACCGTAGTTGTCAGGGTTCGAGTCGGATTGATTAACTCCTTTTCGGCATAAGTAGGACCCAACTTGCAGTTATTGCCGGATATCTGTATAACCCGGCCATCCTCCACTGTAAGCTCGAGCACACAGCTCATGGGACAGAGGATACAGGTCAGGCTGGTATTTTCTTTGCTCACCGCGCCGCCTCCCCCTCATCCACAAGCTCAACCAAAAAGTCCCCGGCTCCTGCCGCCTCCTTCAGCTTCTCAGGCGAAATGACGAGCCTTATCATCTCCGGGGGTTTTACCGCTCGCTCCCGGCGGCGGGCTATTATCCTATCCCCGCACTTGACCGTGATTCTTACATTGGTTCCGGCTTTCTCTACCCGCAAATAGAGGCTTAAGGGTTCAACAATCCTTGCGGGTGTTACCAGCTGTGGCACCACCAGTCTTATCCCCGGTCCGGCCATCACCCTGACCGGGTTTCGATCCGGAAGCTCTCCCTTTATATATCGCGCCGCACCTTGACCTGCGGTCTCCCCGGTATAGGTAACATAGTCCACCAGATCATATACATTGACCACATTGCCGCAGGCAAAAATCCCGGGGTTGCTGGTTTCCATCCATTCGTCCACCAGGGGCCCCCCGGTGACCGGGTCCATGGTGAGCCCGATTTTTTCCGACAGCTCGTTTTCAGGGATCAGCCCTACTGATAATACCACGGTATCGCAGGAAACGAAACGCTGACTGCCGGGAACGGGTTTACGGTGGGCGTCAACCCGGCTGACTGTCACCCCTTCAACCCGTTTTTTCCCATGGATCGCGGTGACGGTATGCTCCAGGTAAAGGGGTATTTCATAATCATGAAGGCACTGAACAACATTCCGGGTAAGGCCGCTGGGTTGGGGCAGGATCTCATAAACCCCCACCACCTCAACCCCTTCGAGTTTCAAGCGGCGGGCCATTATCAAACCGATGTCCCCGCTGCCCAGGACAACCGCTCGTTCCCCCGGCAGATACCCATCTATGTTAACCAGACGCTGTACCGCTCCGGCAGTATAAACCCCGGCCGGGCGGGTTCCGGGGATCAGGATCTGAAAGCGGGTTTTTTCCCGGCAACCCATGGCCAGAATCACGGCTCGAGATTTGATCTTGAACATACCCTTGTTCGGGTTAACCGCGAGGATGGTACGGTCCTTACCTATCTCCAGGACCGTGGTGTTTAGAAAGCATTCCGCCCCGCTTTCTGCAACCAGGGCTTTGTAATGGTCAGCGTATTCGGGACCGGTCAGCCTCTCCCTCATGATAAAGGTTCCAAAGCCGTCATGAATACACTGCGGCAGTATACCGCCGAGGTCAAAGTCCCGTTCCAGGATCAACACCCGTTCAGCCCCGGCTCGCTTTGCAGCTACGGCAGCCGCCATTCCTCCCGGTCCCCCGCCGATCACCGCAACGTCAGCCGGTATCATTTCCCCGGCCCTCATCGGGTCAGTCACCAACCATTCTTCGGCAGACGATGATTTCGCCTATAGCCGTTCATTTATTTGCGGCACCATCATTTTAAGTTTCCTGTATCCGCTGAGAGTTTATGGCATTTTCCTGATTCAACATTCAACAGACCGAAACCAACTTCCTCTTTTGTTCTCTTGACCTGGCGTAACGACCGGCCCGGGCTAGGTCATGAGGTCTTCAAGATGCTTTTGGATCAAGTGCAGTTTCTTCAATTCGGTTTTAGACAAAGCTATATATTCCCCTCTCATGGGGACATAATCTCAGAACTGTTACAGGGTGACAATAACACAGAACTACAACAATTGATTTGGCGGTTAGGTTGACTTTTATGTCTAAGGTATCATATAATGTGCAATGTCAATTAAAGATTGTGGTGAGGAACCGGAGTAGTAGGCTCGGCAATCCTTTAAGAGAGCTGCCGGTTGGTGAGAGGCAGCAGGTAGCGGGTCGAATCTCGCCGGGGAGCCGTGCCGGTGAAGGGAATGGGTTTTATCCCGGACAAGTCCAAATAGCCGGCACCGTTGATTACGTTATAATCTTAAGGGGGCAAAACATGGGGCTGTGGCGCAGAGGGAGCGCGCTTCCTTGGCATGGAAGAGGCCGCGGGTTCGATTCCCGCCAGCTCCACCAGATATTTGCCAAGTAAGGTGGTACCGCGGGAGACCTCTCGTCCTTTGGGATGGAGAGGTTTTTTGTTAACAGCATCTGCTTAATCAAATCTCACGCCAGTATGGCAACCGGGCTTAGCCGGGATTGCCGCTATCCATATATCTCAGATCTCAGTGAAAAAACACAGTATTTTAATAAGGGGGATGGCTGTGGAGGGCCGTTACGATTTTAAGAGAATTGAACCCAAGTGGCAGCGTTTCTGGGCAGAAAATGGCTTCTATTCGGTGGATGAAGACCCGTATAAACCGAAGTATTACAACCTGGAGATGTTTCCCTACCCTTCGGGCGCACTGCATATGGGCCATGTCAGGAATTACGCGATTGGGGATGTAGTGGCTCGTTTCAAAAGCATGAAGGGTTTCAATGTTTTACACCCCATGGGATGGGACGCATTCGGTTTGCCGGCAGAAAATGCAGCCATCAAGCATGGAATCCCGCCAGCGAAATGGACCTACGCCAATATAGACAACATGAGACAACAGCTCAAATCACTGGGTATAAGCTATGACTGGAATCGGGAGGTTACCACCTGCAGTCCCGATTATTATAAATTCACGCAGTGGCTTTTCCTGCAGCTTTATCATATGGGTCTGGCCTACAAGAAAGAAGCAGCCGTAAACTGGTGCCCGTCCTGCGCTACCGTTTTGGCCAATGAGCAGGTAGTGGACGGTGCCTGTGAGCGCTGTGAGACCGCAGTGGAAAAAAAGAACCTGGAGCAGTGGTTTTTCAAGATCACCGACTACGCGGAGCGCCTCCTGAATGATCTCGACCAGCTTTCGGGCTGGCCGGAGAAGGTCAAGACCATGCAGCGCAACTGGATTGGACGCAGTGAAGGCTGTGAATTCAGCTTCACGGTAAAGGGTTCGGGTGAAAAGATCCCGGTGTTCACCACCCGGCCGGATACCGTCTTCGGAGTGACATACATGGTCCTGGCTCCCGAACACCCGCTGGTGAACACCCTGGTAGCGGGCACCGAATATGAAGCAGGCGTCCGTGAGTTTGTGGAAAAGGTGAAGAACCTGAGCGAGCAGGCGCGGACAGCAACAGATGCCGAGAAACTCGGTATCTTTACCGGCAGGTATGCAATAAATCCGGTCAACGGCGAAGAGGTTCCTATATGGTTGGCCAATTACGTACTTATGGATTACGGCACCGGCGCTATCATGGCGGTCCCCGCCCATGATCAGCGGGACTTTGAGTTCGCCAAAAAGTACAACCTCGAAATCCGGGTAGTTATTCAGAACCCTGAAAATGAACTGCCGTTGGACGGTTCTCTGACTGAAGCCTATGTTGGGGACGGCGTAATGGTCAATTCCGGAAAGTTCAACGGGCTTTCCACCAAAGAGGGTCAAAGCGCCGTCATCAAGTTTATGGAAGCCAACAAGATTGGCCGGGGAACGGTGAACTATCGGCTGCGGGACTGGTTGATTTCCCGGCAGCGCTACTGGGGTGCTCCCATTCCCATTGTCTACTGCGATGAGTGCGGCATAGTTCCGGTTCCCTTTGAAGACCTCCCGGTTATCCTGCCGGAAGATGTTGAGTTCCGGCCTACCGGGGAGTCGCCTCTCAAGTATGTGGATGAATTCGTTAAGACCGAATGTCCCGGCTGCGGTAAACCAGCCCGGCGGGAAACGGATACCATGGATACCTTTGTGTGTTCCTCCTGGTATTTTATGCGTTTTGCCAGTCCCCATGTGGCCAACCGCCCGTTTCTCAAACCGGCGGTAGACTACTGGATGCCGGTGGACCAGTACATTGGGGGAGTGGAACACGCCATTCTCCACCTGATGTACGCCCGCTTCTTTACCAAGGTGCTCTATGATGCCGGCATGCTCTCCTGCGAGGAGCCGTTTACCAATCTGCTAACTCAGGGCATGGTTCTGAAAGACGGTGCCAAGATGTCCAAATCCAAAGGGAATGTGGTCAGTCCCGAAGATACGATTGAGAAGTACGGTGCGGATACCACCCGGCTTTTCATCCTGTTTGCTTCTCCGCCCGAGCGCGACCTGGAGTGGAGTGAACAGGGGGTTGAAGGCTGCCACCGCTTCCTAAACCGGGTATGGAGGCTGGTGGTCGATCTGGTGAAATGGCTGGAAGGAACCAATGAAGCCGGCTCAGTATTAAGCACAGGCGATCGGGATCTGCGCTACAAGGTCCATTACACCATCCACAAGGTAACCGAAGACATTGAGAAGCGCTTTAATTTCAACACCGCTATCAGCGCCATTATGGAACTGGTCAATGCCATGTATCAGTACCGGGACAGCATGGGGAGCAAAATGAATCCCCAGGTAGTAAAAGAAGCCCTGGACTCTCTGATCCTGCTCCTGGCCCCGTTCGCCCCCCACATCGCCGAGGAATTGTGGGAAGGTACCGGACACCAGGGCAGTATTCATCAACAGCCGTGGCCTTCCTGGGACGAGGCCGCCCTCGAGCGGAGTGAGATGGAAATAGTGATTCAGGTTAACGGCAAGGTTAGGGATCGCATCATGGTACCGGTGGACATCCCCAGAGAGGACCTGGAAGAACTGGCCTTGACTCAAGTCAAGAAGAGCATCGGCAAGAAACAGGTAGTCAAGGTGATTACCGTACCCCGAAAACTGGTTAATATCGTGGTAAAATGAGACCGGAGTTCTGTGTTTTTGAAACCGATTGGGGATTCGTCGGCCTGGTGGGAAACAACCACCGGATCAGTTCTCTGATCCTGCCCCTTCCCGAACCGACCCTGGTTGCTCAGAACATAAACCGGGTATGTGAAGGGAAGCAGATGGAGAACCCCCAACTCCTACCCGGCCTGCAGGAACAGGTAAAAGCTTATTTTGCCGGCCATCGTATCGAGCATTGGGATTGTGAGCTCAATCTCGCCGGCTGTTCCGACTTTACCCGCCTGGTACTGCTGGCAGCGGCTCTTATCCCCTATGGAACCGTGCAGACTTACGGTAACCTCGCCCGGGAAATAGGTTGCAATCGGGGAGCCAGAGCGGTGGGGCAGGCTTTAAAAAGAAATCCCCTGCCGTTAATAATCCCCTGCCACCGGGTCGTGGCCTCGGTCGGGCTTGGCGGCTTTACGGCACCGGGGGCACTGCAGACCAAAAAGGCCCTCCTCGAGTTGGAGGGATCACTTAATCGATTAAAACAGTACCAACAACAATGGCCTTCCAGTGAGTGAGGAAGGCCATATCTCAGCTGCACGATACAGCGATTGCCATCGTCAAGCTTGACTGTTCCCTACTTTGAGCAGCGGTGCGTCGCTCCACAGACGTTCCAACTGGTAAAACTCTCTCTCTTCCTGGCGGAAGATGTGAACCATGACCCCCGAATAATCCAGGATAATCCAGCGCCCTTCATTAAATCCTTCTCTTCGAACCGGTTTTTCTCCATGTTCCAGCAGCTGATCCTCAATCTTTTCGGCGATGCTTTTCGCCTGTATGGTGCTGCGACCGCTGGCGATTACAAAATAATCGGCCAGAATTGTCAATCCGCGCAGATCCAGGACAACAATATCGGTGGCATTTGCTTCCTTGGCAGATTCCACGATTTTAGAAGTTAGATCTGTGCTGATAACTGTCGACATGTTAGTCCCCCTTTGTTGATCCACGAACATTCTACCATAGGGTTCGATCACTTGGCAAAGATGATAGCAGGTTATTTCTAACCAGTACTGTCCGGGGGTGAATCAACCGACCCTGATCCATGCAGTAGCGCAGGGTCAAGTCTATGGCTTGTACCATCCCCTGGTCCAAATTGCGCATGGCCAGACACCGCAGACGTTCAATTCCCGGAAAATCACGTCCAGGCTCTATCAGGTCAGCAAGAAATAAAACCTTTTCCAAATCCGTCATACCCACTCTGCCCAGGGTATGGCTCCTGACCGCGTTTAAAACCTCCTCATCATCCAAGCCATGGTCCCGGGAGAGGAGAAAAGCCCCTACCGTCGCATGCAGCAGATCAGGCGACTTTTCCTCCACCTCGTCCTCCAACAGGTCATGCTCTCTGGCAATAGACAGCAGCTCGTACCCGGGCATGCCTTTGGCGTAGTCATGAACAATACCGGCCAAACCGGCTTTAGTCTCGTCCAATCCGAACGTACGTGCCATTTCCCGGGCCACCATTGCCACACGCCTAGAGTGCTGATAACGGTTCTCTGACAGTCTGGCTCTTATTATTTCTTCAGCTCTTATCTCGTCCATGATTTCCCCTGTAAAGATACAAACGCATAATATATCCACAGCAGGATCCGGATTTATAAGCAAAGCTTCTCAGGTCCCGCTGCGCGTATATCAGCGGTAAATACCGTTCTCATAAATATATGATTCAACCTCGGGAGTCAGCAGGTAGCGGACCGACCGGCCCTTTTTGATCCTTTCCCTGATTTCGGTAGCCGCAATATCAAGTCCCGGCATCTCCAGGAAACGCGTTCGCTGCCACACATACGGTGGCAGGGTTGACAGCTCTTTTTGTTCCTGCGGCAGTTCGTACCCCGGTCGGGTCACTACCACCAGTTGGCACAGCTCAACCAGACGTTTGACGTCTTTCCAACCGCCCAACTCCAGAAAGGAATCCATCCCCATAATAAAATAGAACTCATCCTGCGGGTACCGTTCTCGAAGCATCTCCATGGTGTCTACCGTATAGCTGGTCCCGCCTCTCTGCAGTTCTATATCACTCACCGTAAAATGGGGATTATCCTTAATCGCCAGCTTCAACATGGCCAGGCGATGTTCACCCGGGGTGCCAACTTCCCCCAACTTGAATGGTGATACGCTTGCGGGAACAAATACTATTCGGTCCAAGCCCAAGTCGCAGTAAACCCTTTCGGCAACTGCCAGGTGACCGATGTGCACCGGATCAAAGGTTCCGCCAAAAACGCCGGTTTTCAACAGCATATCACCCTTGTAAGCCCTCATTTCTTGTGTAAGCCAAACTTTGTACGCTTTATCACAAGTTAATTATACCGTTACTGCTAATCGGTTTCCAGACAGAGAGCAATAATTCCAGACGCGCTTTGCTGCTCTCCCTGACAGGGGTCTGAAAGCACTTGCTGATAAGGATGATCTTCTCCATACTGCATCATTAAAATAATATCTCCTGCAAAACTTGTCGATGCTTTTCTTGAATTAATAGTGTAATGTATGAAAAAGGAAAAAGTTTGTTGTTTCCCTTTTCGAGTGCATTTACTGAAGTTTGTTCTTTCTTTTTTCTGGAATTCTTTCTCTCTACAATCGCCAATTTTTTCTGGCATGTTAAGCAGGATAGAGTTAAACTCAATAGAAGGTATATATAAAATGATTGTATACAATTGCCAGTGTCAGCGGTAGCTGAAGTCGGAGGATAAACACATTGAAAGAGAGACCGATCGAAAAAGCATCGCACAATGGGAGCGGCGAAACAGGACCTAAACTTCCCACACCCGATGCATTGAGCATGGACAACCCGGATTACTTAAATGCTTACCTCAAGCGGATAAGTTATCTCGCCCAGATGCTTGAGTATTCTTCTCAGCCCTTCTGCCTGGTCACCTCAGAGGGAAGGATTGTGTATTGTAATCCGTCCTTTTTGAATATGTTGGGATATACCTGGGAGGAATTATCCAAAATCAGATGGGACAGGGATCTCACGCCTCAAGAATGGCACTATGTCCACGACCATTACATGAACATGCTGCGCGAAACCGGGCTGCCGGTCCGGTATGAAAAGGAATATATTACGAAAAGCGGTCAGCGGATTGCGGTAGAACTGCTGGTACATCAGTTCATTGACAAAGACAGCGGCAAGCCCCTTTACTATTCATTCGTCACCGATATCAGCACCAGAAAAAGAGCGGAAGATGCCCGGAGAGAGTTGGAGCAACAACTGGCCGACATAATTGATTTTCTGCCCGATCCGACGTTTGTCATCGATGCTTCGGGGCGAGTTATTCGCTGGAATCGGGCCATGGCGGAAATGACCGGGATCAAGGCCGAGGATATCATCGGCAAGAGCAACTATGAATACGCTTTGCCGTTTTATGGCCAACGCCGCCCCATGCTCATCGATCTTGCTCTGGGTACATACAACGGACGTCCGGATTACCCCTATTACAAAAAAGAGCACGTTACCCTGGTAGCGGAAAACCTCTGCCCGGCACTTGGTGAAAAAGGCGTTTACGTGTGGGCCAAGGCGTCTCCGCTGTTTGACAAAAACGGGCAGTTGATGGGAGCAATAGAAACTTTGCGGGATATGACAGCCCATAAACAGGCCCAGGAGGATCTGCGGCAGAGTGAATTGAAGTATCGCCTGGTTTTCGAAAATACCCCTCTGGGAATACTCCATTTCGACAGCCAGGGCTGTATTACGGCCTACAATGAAAGTCTGGCACAAATTGTGGGAGCTAAAGAAAAGGATGCCCTGATCGGGTACAACCTCCTGAAGTTGCCCCAGGACAACCTGGCAGCGGCGATAAAACAGGCGCTCAATGGCCAAAAAGCCTCTTTCCAAGGAGACTTTCATTCCACCATATCGGGAAAAACAATCCCGATTGAAGCCCATGTGGCTCCTATGATGTCCAAAGAGGGTAAGCCCCTGGGCGGAGTTGCCATTGTTTCAGACATAACCGAGCGCAACCGCTATGAGGAAACCATACGCCACATGGCTTATCACGACTCGCTCACCGGCCTTCCTAACCGGCTTCTTATCCAGGATCGGATTTCAGTGGCGCTTCCACAGGCCAGACGCCAGAACCAGATGCTGGCTCTGATATACCTCGACCTGGATAATTTCAAGATGATCAACGATACCCTGGGCCATATGGCGGGAGATGTGCTGCTGCAAGAGGTATCCAAGCGCCTTAAGTCCCTGGTAAGGGAAGGGGATACTGTTGCCCGCATGGGCGGCGATGAGTTTATGTTCCTCTTCCCCGGCATAAAGGATGCCAAGGATGCAGGGATTATTGCCGAGAAAATTCTGCGGAGTTTTTCACGGCCCTATATCATTGACGGACAGGAAATTCACGTTACCGCCAGCATTGGTATCAGTGTTTTCCCCACCGATGGCCAGGATGTCGAAACCCTGATCAAAAATGCGGACAGCGCACTCTACCGGGCCAAAGAACGGGGCGGCAACAGCTATCAGGTATACACCCCGGCAATGAACCAGGTTTATGTGGAACGCGTCACCCTGGCCAAAGAGATGCGCCGGGCCCTTGAGAATGAGGAATTCGTTCTTTACTACCAGCCCTTGATTGATATCAAAACCAAGCAGATAGTCAGCGTGGAAGCTCTGGTACGCTGGCATCACCCCGAGAAAGGCCTTATAATGCCTTCGAAGTTCATACATATCGCCGAAGAAAACGGTCTGATTATTCCCATCGAAAGATGGGTTCTGCGAACCGCTTGCCGGCAGAACAAGGCCTGGCAGGACCAGGGCCTGGCGGCGATAAGGGTTTCCGTAAACATATCGGGGCGCCATTTCTGGCAGCAGGACCTGGTGGAAACCATTGTCCAGGTGCTCGAAGAAACCGGGTTGGCTCCGGAATACCTGGAGTTGGAGATCACTGAGAACGTAGCCCTCCGCACGTCAGAACGCATAAACAATCTGCTGAAGGAACTGCGCAGTCTGGGAATAAAGATTGCCCTGGACGACTTTGGAACCGGTCATTTGTCACTCAGTTATCTGAGGAGTCTGCCTCTCGACTCCCTCAAGATCGATCAGTCTTTCATTTGCGATCTGAGCAAAGAAGGTACTGGAATGGCAATCCCACATGCGCTGATCTCCCTGGCAAGATTCCTGGATCTCCGGGTTACCGCCGAAGGGGTGGAGAAACCCGAGCAGGCTGAACTACTGGCAGGGTTACAGTGTGACCAGATTCAAGGGTTTCTGGTTTCCAGGCCGCAACCGGCCCACTGCATTGCCGACATGTTGGCTCAGGAAAGAGGACCCGCCACGTCTGGGGCGAAGGTTCTGCGCCTGCCTCCCCTGGCCTAACTGAGACATTTTTCATTCCTATCGGTCGGATATCTTTTGCTCCCTTTTGAAAGTCCGCATTACCCCGGCTATTTTTCCGCCCGCTGCATCGGCAGCCAGTCATTCCGAGAGTCTTCGTTTTTTCGTTTATGTAAAATATCGTGGCGCTTCCGGTCCCATCATTAATTAAAAGCTTGGGTTATAACATCAAAATGGCTATAATGATAAGGGCTGGCATAGGCCAATCAACAAAGGAGGCCAAGGGGCGGAAAATCAATATGCTGAAGGAGATCAATCTTGTTTTCCATCGCAGGGGATTACGCAGTTTCATTGAAGTTGATCTGTGCATAGAATGCCCGCGCCGTGACCACAAAGGGTGCTGCGGGCATTATTCGCCGGTTTTCTATCTTACCGACCTCTACTTCATTGCCAGGCAGCGTCGGCAGTTGATTGATTACATTGCCGAACTTCCCGGTTTGACAGTTCTGGATGCCTCGATTACGGTGAACAGTCTCCCGGACAAGGATGGTTCCTCCCGCTGTCAGTTCCACAGCACTGAAAAAGGATGCCTCCTGCCCATGGAGCTTCGGGAATCGGTTTGCCGCCATTTTGTCTGTCCGGGTATCTCCTGGGATAAAGAAAGCAGGCTTGCTCATTGGAAAGAATACTTTGAGCTTTTGGAAAACTATGAGATTGATCTGAATAATTCCCTGGCGGCTCGCATCAGCCAGGAAAATCTTTCATTGCGCCGCCGGAGTGATTGGGAGGCCATCTTCTCATTGCTGGAAACGATTATGAGCCGCGTACTTGCCGAGGAAGAAGAACTGGGGTGCCATTTACCCCGGAAAGAAGCGGCACAAATTGTACGTCCCATCTGTTTTGGTTCAGAATGGCCTTTATAGCCTTGATGAATCGAAGCTAGGCACAGCAAATGGAATCTTTAGCGTATTATGAGATACTGGAGGTTAGACCGGATGAACTGGGAACGCAGCAGGAGAGTAATGCAAAATGTTCTGGAAACCATTGGATATACTCCAATGATCCGCTTGAACCGTCTGGCGGAAGGTCTGTCGCCCGAGATCCTGGTAAAGCTCGAATACACCAACCCCAGCGGGAGCTTAAAGGACCGAGTAGCATACCGGATTGTTGAAGAAGCAGAAAAGAGGGGCGAGCTTAAGCCGGGGATGATCTTGATGGAAGGAACCACCGGTAATACCGGCATTTCCACCTGTATGGTGGGTGCGGTCAAGGGTTACCGGGTTATCATAGTCATGCCGGAAGGCATGAGCGAGGAGCGCAAGAGAACTATCGAAGCCTACGGGGCCGAGCTGGTGCTTACCCCCGGGGCGGAAACAGATGTGGACCTGGTTCTGGAAGAGGTTGCTCGGCAAAAGCAAAAATACGGGGATCAGGTCTTTGAAATCGGTCAGTTTGTGAGGCCTGAAAATGTTGATGCCCATTATCTCACCACCGGACCGGAAATCTGGGAACAAACCGGCGGCGAGATAGATATCTTCATTATGTGCCAGGGAACCGGCGGTACGGTAACCGGGGCTGCGCGCTACTTGAAAGAGAAGAATCCAAATATCAAGATCCTGATTTCCGAACCCCTGGAGTCACCAATTCTGGCCGAAGGCAGGATCGGCCAGCACAAGGTCCAGGGGATTGCCGACGGGTTGATCCCGGAAATACTGGATTTGAATTACGTCGACGGTATTGTCCAGGTTGAATCGGATGAAGCCTTAAGAGTGGCCCGGGAAATGGCCCGCAAGGAGGGCATATTCTGCGGCATCTCTTCAGGATGCAATGTGGCGGCGGCTCTGAAAACAGCCCGCCGCTTTCCTGAGGCGCGAAGAATAGTGACCATGATCAACGACAACGGCCTCCGTTATCTGTCCACCGAGCTGTGCGGCAACGCAAAAGAGCGCAAGCTTTTGGAACGCGAGTACGTTGTGTCCCCGGAGGATCAAGCCCGCATAAAGGCCAGGAATTTCCTTATAATCTAGGATTCCGGTGCCGAAAGTCGGTCCTTACGCCTGTTTGGGTAATTGACTGTCGTCACCAGCGGGAGTCACAGCATTGAGTACGCTTAAGGGAACAAGCCATGGGATCTTAACCATCGCCTGTTCCCTCTTATTTTTATTTTCTGACCTGTCCGCTGCCGTAGATAATATACTTGGTGGAGGTAAGCTCCTTCAGACCCATCGGGCCGCGGGCGTGGAGTTTCTGAGTGCTGATGCCAATCTCTGCCCCTAAGCCGAACTGGAATCCATCAGTAAACCGGGTTGATGCATTGACGAAGACTGCGGCCGCATCGACCCCGTTAAGAAAGCGTCTGGCTCTGTCGTAACTGGAGGTCACTATGGCTTCCGAATGGCCGGTACCATAACGGGTTATGTGCTCAATAGCCTCATCCAGGTTCTTCACCACTTTAACCGCCAGGATCAGATCCAGGAACTCGGTCTCCCAGTCCGCTTCCGTTGCTGCTTTGATGTCCGGATCAATCTCCCGGTACCTTTCACAGCCCCGTATTTCCACACCATTGTCCCTCATAACTCTGGAGAGCCGCGGGAGGAACTCCTCGGCAACCGCCTCGTGCACCAGAAGCGTCTCCATGGCATTGCAGACCGAAGGCCGCTGGCACTTGGCATTCACGGCTATTTCCAGGGCCATATCCAGGTCGGCATCCTCATCAACATAGGTATGGCAGTTGCCAACCCCGGTTTCAATTACGGGAACGGTGGCGTTGTTTACCACGGTTTGAATGAGTCCAGCTCCGCCGCGAGGGATCAGGACATCCACATACTGATTCATTCTCATCAATATGTTGGCGGCTTCTCTGTCAGTCGTATCCACCAGTTGGATGGCTCCCTCGTGGATTCCGGCATCGGCAGCGGCTTGGGCAAGAACCCCGGCAATAGCCCGGTTGGAATTGAAGGCCTCACTGCCGCCGCGAAGGATTATGGCATTCCCGGTTTTGAGACACAGCCCGGCGGCATCGGCGGTAACATTGGGACGGGCTTCGTAAATGATCCCGACCACTCCCAGGGGTACGCGGACCCGGCCCACCTCCAGGCCGTTGGGACGCCGGTACATCTCAACCACCTCTCCCACCGGGTCCGGCAGAGCCGCCACTGCCATCAACCCTTCCGCCATTTCCTCAATCCGTTTTTTATTCAACATCAGCCGGTCAAGAAGGGTGTTGCTCAAGCCTTTATTTCGGCCTTCATCCATGTCGATGCGGTTGGCCTCCAAAATGGCTTCAGACTCGGCCACCAGAGCCCTCGCCATCTGCTGCAAGGCGCGGTTTTTCTGTTCGGTGGACGCCACCATCAAGAAGCGGGCCGCTTCTTTGGCCTTTCTTCCTATCTGTTCCATCCGGGCTTGAATCAATCTACATCTCCCCCTTTATGATTGGTAAACCGTGCAGGCTTCGTGTAATTCAATTGAGCGCAAGCCTGGCAATCTTCAATGTGCATGCTCTTGCAGTCCATTTCATTGCTCCGGGTTAGGCTCGTTTAAACCGGAAACACCAGGCCAGTCCACCTTTGTACCTCAGCATCAGGTAATAAGGCTTAAGTTGTTCCGGTGAATCACCTCATCATAGTCCTTGCTGCCGAGGATGCGGGCTATCTCAGTTGTTTTTCTGCCCATTATCGCCCTGATCTCATCTGCGGAATAGTTAACCATTCCCCGCGCGATTTCCCGGCCTTCGATAGTCTGAACTGAAACCACGTTGCCACGTTCAAAGTCACCCTCTACTCCGACTACCCCCGAGGGCAAGAGGCTCTTGCCTTTCTTGAGCAAGGCGTCGGCCGCTCCGTTGTCGACGGATACAACCCCGTGAGTCTGGCTGCCAAAAGCGATCCAGCGTTTCCGGGCCTGCATCCGGCCCACCTTGGGCTTAAACAGAGTACCGACCCGCCGGCCGTCAATTATTTCGCGAACCGCACCCGGCGTCCGGCCGTCAGCCACTACCATGGGAATACCCGAGGCCATGGCCATGCGAGCCGCGAGCAGCTTGGTATACATGCCCCCGCTGGAGAACTTATTGCCTCTGCCTTTCAGGCCTTTTTCCAGCATGTCGGGTATCTCCTCCAGCTCCCAATACAGCTCGGCCTGGGGGTTAACATGGGGATCATCGCTGTACAAACCTGCAATATCCGTAAGTATAACCAGGAGGTCGGCATCAACTATCTCCGCTACCAGGGCGGAAAGAGTATCATTGTCTCCGAACCGGATCTCTTCCACCGCCACGGTGTCGTTCTCGTTGATAACCGGGATAACGCCCAGTTGGAGCAGCGTTGTCAAGGTATTACGCGCATTCAGATACCTGAGCCTCTCGTCAAAATCATCCTTGGTAAGCAGAACCTGGGCGATATCCTTGCCGTACTCGGCAAAGAATTTTTCGTAAAGGTGCAGGAGTGTTCCCTGGCCTACGGCCGCCAGAGCCTGCTTGAGGGGCAGGGTCTTGGGATAATCCCGGTGTCCCAAACGTCCAACCCCGGCTGCCACTGCGCCCGAACTCACCAGTAACACCTCCCGGCCTTCGTTATGAAGGTCGGCCAGCTCACGGGCCAGTTTCTCGAGGCGCGATATGTTAATGAGCCCGCTGTCATGGGTAATGGTGCTGCTGCCTACCTTGACCACAATGCGGCGGCAGTCTTTTAGCTTTTTTCTGGCTTCCAAACTTCCCCCCTCCTTGACTGTATCAACGTTTGGTGCTTGTCCTGCGGCATGCTACTCCTGATACTCGAACTCCAAATCCTGTATGCGGACTATATCGCCTTCTTTAATGCCTTTTTCCCGCAAGGCTTGGTTAATCCCCATCTTTTCAATAATATGCTGAAATCTCTGCAGGGCTTCTTCGTTGTCAAAGTTGGTCATTGCCACCAGTTTCTCGATGCGCTCACCCCGGATCTCATAGACCCCGTCTATCTTATTTATCGTAAAGGGAGCTCGATCCTCAAAGCGGGTAATCACCATGTCGCCCGTAGTTGTTACAACCTCGGGCAGCTGAGAAAGAGTCTGGTAAACCTTGTTCACCAGTTGATCAACTCCCTCACCGGTGAGAGCTGAAATCGGGAAAACCGGGATATCCTTAACCCGTTCCTGCAGACTGCTTACGACCTCCATGGCCCCCGGGACATCAACTTTGTTGGCGGCAATAATCCGGGGTCGCTCCAGAAGGTCCGAACGGTAAAGCCTCAATTCCTCCAAGAGTGTTTCATAATCCGCAACCGGGTCCCTTCCCTCCAAGCCGGAGCAGTCAAGTATGAATACCAGCACCCGGGTACGCTCAATATGACGCAGGAACTCGTGGCCCAGTCCGGCCCCGCGGTGAGCACCTGAGATTAAGCCGGGAATATCGGCCATTACAAAGCTTTCCCCCGGGGCTACCTCAACCACCCCCAGATTTGGAACCAGAGTGGTAAAAGGGTAATCGGCTATTTTGGGACGGGCCGCTGATACCCTGGAAATGAGAGTCGATTTGCCCGCATTGGGGAACCCGACCAGTCCAACATCAGCCAGGAGTTTAAGCTCTAAAATCAGCCAGCGTTCATCACCCGGTTCCCCCTTTTCCGCAAAAGCGGGTGCGCGGTGGGTGGAAGTAGCAAAACGCGCATTGCCCCGGCCGCCGCGCCCTCCTTTCGCACCAATGAAAGTCTGGCCGTTTTCCACCAGATCCGCAAGAACAGCGCCGGTTTCGGCATCTTTGATAACCGTTCCCACCGGCACCTTGATGATCAGATCAGGAGCGCTGGCCCCGTGCATATTCTTGCCCTTGCCATGCTCGCCCCGCTGGCCCTTATAATGCCGGCGGTAGCGAAAATCCATCAAGGTACGCAGTCCCTCATCCGCTTGAAAAACCACGTTGGCCCCTCTTCCGCCGTCTCCTCCCGACGGTCCTCCCTGGGGAACGTATTTCTCACGGCGAAAAGCGACCGCCCCATTGCCGCCGTCGCCGCCCTTAACGAATATTCGAGCCTGATCCACAAACATGGAATCACCTCGCCATTACTATCTCCCGGACGACCGGCCCCGATTCTCCTTCCCATGAAAGCCGGATATTTGTCTGGTCTTCGGATTCAATCAGTTCCAGCCCAACCTCAAACTCTTCCTCGTCGGCCGGGACCTCCAAATCCTTTAATACCTGATAAATTTCTGCAAACCCTTGGGACAGCATGACCCCGACGGAGTGTTTGCACTGAAGAGTACCGAATCGCAGGTTTATACCCTGGTCCCGGGCCCATAACTGCGTTTCGTATAAGCCGACCGCTACTTCAGGGGGCGCTGAACGAAAAATGTGGCTTTCCTGGGCCAGTTCCCGGACTACTGAATCCACATACTCCAGGGCCCGCTCCGGCATCCCCAGTTCCAGGTAACCTTTAATAACCTGCATGTGATTGGCGTAATCATGCCGTTGGCGGCTTAGCAGTTGGGCGGCTTTCCCGCTGTCCATAATTCCCCTCCATTAAAAACAACCCCTGGGCTCTTGCCAGGGGTCAGCTTCTCCTGCATGTTTTCTACGTGTTATTAAAATACCCTTATCTCTCGTATAAAAAACTGCTACATGGTAAGGTCAGCAACGGGGTAAACGCTAACCTGTTTTTTGTTCTTGCCCTTGCGTTCGTATTTAACCAGCCCGTCAATAGTGGCAAAAATGGTATCATCGCCGCCTATGCCAACATTGTTGCCCGGGTGTATCTTGGTTCCCCTCTGCCTGACGATGATATTCCCGGCAGTAACCATTTGCCCGTCATACTTCTTGACTCCCAAGCGTTTGGATTCGCTGTCCCGACCGTTCCGCGAACTGCCGACACCTTTCTTGTGAGCAAACAGCTGCAAATCTATACGAAACATGTTTAACACCTCCTAACTCTTATCCGAATAAAATCTCGGTATTGTAACTCGATTTCTCTCAGTCCCTTTTCCATGGTACCGAGTATCGTTTGTGCTTTCAACACATCATCGCCGCGTAAATCGGACGGCAGCCTGCAGATTAACCGTCCTTCATCCTTTTCGTATACCGGTTTCTGCTCCAGGTAGCTCATAAGCCCTATGACGGCGGTTTGCGTTATCGCCGAGATCCCGGCACAGATTATATCCTGCCCGCGATCTGCATAACCGGTATGTCCTTCGACACGAAAAGACTTTATCATATCTCTGTCATCTTTGTACAGCTCAACCGTCACCATAATCAGACGTCTATCTTTTCAATACGAACGCTGGTAAATGGCTGGCGATGTCCCTGCTTCCTGCGATAATTCTTTTTGGGTTTGTACTTAAACACCACAATCTTTTTGCCCTTGCCCTGTCCCAGGACCTTGGCCGTCACCTTGGCTCCTTCCACATAGGGAGTCCCGATCTTCAACTCCCCGTCGGTCTTAACAGCCAGAACTTGATCAAACTCAACGGTCTCACCGACCTCGGCCGCCAGTTTTTCAAGCTTCAGGACATCTCCCTCCTGAACCTTGTA
Organism: Bacillota bacterium; assembly: GCA_029781825.1. GTDB lineage: Bacteria > Bacillota > Syntrophomonadia > Syntrophomonadales > DTU052 > DTU052. Next base: position 30,828 of record JAKOVY010000034.1, read on the forward strand.
CTGCTTGCCTCCAGTTCTAATAACAGCGTACAAGAATTTACACCTCCACATTTTAGAGACTCGCTGATCGCAGGTGGGCTGAACGCCGCTTCAATACCCGGATCATGCGGTTGCAAAAATGTGCAACCAATAACAAAAGGTTAACATGCCAGGACCCCGCGAGTCAAGGCATACCCGCAACTTGGCCGTAGAACGACCAGAGTTTCGTTCACAGCACTTTATTCGGTTAAAAAGTCATGGCCCAGGGGGTATCCCAAGCCTATCAGGTTTTGGCGCAAATAAAACCTGATAGGCGAGCAACCTGTTCCAATGACATTATACAACATATAACCGGCTTATACTTTACGTTAACTTAATGCTTCCGTCCAAACGGTCATTTCAAACCCCCAGTGCCAGCAGCAGGAAAGTTACCTCGGCGATCTCGTTCAGGAATCCGTAGGTGTCTCCCGTCATTCCCCCCAGTCTTTCCGCAAGCCACCAGGCCATGACAGCTGCAACCAGCCAGGTTCCCGCAGCCAGGACAACCCCCTCGACCCCCATGATCAAAGCCGATAACGCCAGGGCCAGAAAAACAGATATCATAATGTGCTCCTTACCGACCTTTCCGGCATAAGGGAAGCCGACCCCTTCCCCCTGCCGGCCATAAGGGTATCTCATCGCCATCACCATCGCCGTCCGCGCGGTAACCGGCGTTAAAATGATCACCGGATAGAGTTGATGCCCGTTTAAGGAAGCGAGAGCAGCGGTCTTAATCCCCAGAACCGCCACACAGGCCATCACCCCCATGGCTCCCACCCGGCTGTCCCTCATTATTGCCAGAGCCTTCTCCCGGGTGTGTGTCCCGAACACCCCGTCAGCCGTATCCATCAGCCCGTCCAGGTGCAGCCCCCCGGTCAACAGCAGTGCCGCCAGCACCGCCAGCCATGCGGGCAATGATCCGGGCAGGACCAGCGATGCCAGGTAATAAACAAGACTCATCGCGGCGCCGACCAGCAGTCCTACCAGAGGAAACACGGTGACGGAGCGGACCGTCTCCTCTTGAAAAAGCTCGCCCCTAATTTTTACCGGGATCCGGGTCAATAACTGTATAGCCAGCAAAAAGGTACGCAAGCACCCACCTCCGCAACCCCAAAGCCGGAGTTTAAATTTTTCTATGTGGGGCAACCCCTTACCGCAGCCATTCCCGGTTCCGGGTTAAAGCCGCCTGTTCTCGGCTCCTGGTGGCAGCGGATTCCAACCATACGCTGCCGCCAGTCGCTTTACATCGACGGCCATTCCGGCACAAACCAGGTAAACTTCGGACGCATATCGGGCCAGAACCTGATTGCTCCATCCCGCCAGATCGCGATAGATACGGCTCAGGTGGTTATCGGGGACGATTCCGCAGCCGACCTCATTGGTAACACAAATAACCGGACAGGGAGCCGCATTGGCGGCAACCGCCAGCTCTTCCACCGCCGGGATGAGTTTTTCATAGTAAAAACTCTCCTCCCTATCCTCCCGGTACTCCCGCAGCAGCAGGTTGCTGATCCACATGGTCAAGCAGTCCAAAAGAATGACCCCGGTACCCCGGGCCGGGTTTTTCACCTTTTCCGCAGGGTCGAATTCCTCCTCGACCGTGATCCAGTCCGGTGGACGGCCTTGTTGGTGTCGGCGCACCCTCTGTTTCATCTCTTCATCCCGGGGTATACAGGTGGCGATGTACAATACGGTGCGGCCTTGACTGAGATCGGCCGCCATTTTCTCCGCCCATCGGCTCTTGCCGCTGCGGGCTCCTCCGGTAACCATTATCAATCTCTCACCCATCTGCCGACCTCCGCTTCTCAATCTCGCCCAAAACCTGCATGATCTCCCCCGGGTCCTGCAGCACTGCCAGCGAAGACCCCACCAGTTCCCGATACATCCGGGTCGCCACGCCTCCGGTATAGTCGCGGACCTCAATCGGCTCCTGCTCCACCACAATGACCGGAATCCCCCGCCTAACGGCCGCCATCAGGGTGGTCAGATTGGGGAGATTGGCCTGTCCAAACGGTATGCTGGCGAGTATTACCGCATCGGAGCAAAGCATCATCCCCAAATTTTTGCGGGAGCTTTCCGGACTCAGCGCAGAAAAGGGCGGTACATCCACTATTTCCAGCCCTAAATCCTGCGCGGTTTGCCAGTCGCTGTCCCCCCGGTTCAAAACCCCGGTGCTGAGCCTGTGGCCTGAGCGAGCGAGATTAAGCAGGATGTCGCTGCCCATACCTCCGCCGGTGACTATATGCAGCTGCCTGGTCCTCCCCGAAACATCTGACAACCGGGAGAGGAGCACCACCTGCGGGCACCGGTAAACCGGGTGACGCTCGATCAGGACCGGCTGTCCATATACCTTTTTGATGTTGTCCAAGGTAATTACCTCATCAACCGTACCCCAGGCAAATATCCGGTTCTCATGCACCAGCAGCAGGCGGTCACAGTACTGTGCGGCCAGGTTGAGATCGTGGATAGCCATTACTACCGCAATCTGCTGCCGGCGGTTCAACTGTTTGACCAGATCAAGTATCTCCACCTGGTGGCCGATATCCAGGAATGAGGTGGGTTCGTCCAACAGCAGGAGATCCGGTTCCTGCGCCAGGGCCCTGGCGATGAAGACCCTCTGTTGTTCTCCTCCGCTCAGATTGCTGACCAGGCGATGGGCCAGGTGCGAAATACCGGTAACCTCCATGGCCCATTCAACCTTTTCCCGGTCGCGCGAAGACGGCGACCCCATCCGGGGTATATAAGGGTGGCGTCCCATCATCACCACCTCGGCTACAGAAAAGGCAAAGTTAACGCGACCTCCCTGCCCCACTACGGCTATCTGTCGGGATCTGGCGGCCGGTCTTAAGTTGTGGACAATTCTTCCCTCCAGCAAAACCTGACCGCTTTGGGGCCGCAGCAGCCCGCACAAGGTTTTGAGCAGGGTGGTCTTGCCCGATGCATTGGGTCCGATTATCCCGACCAAAGCTCCCCGTTCGATCTGGAAATTAAGATCCTCCAGAACCGGCACCGCATATCCGCACGTCAGATCCTGGACTGCAAGAAAATCGCGCACCCGTCAATCACCTGCCTCCGTAAAATGACCCCCGGTACGCCGCAGCAGCATAATAAAAAACGGTGTCCCGAACAAAGCCGTAACCACTCCCAACGGCAGTTCAACCGGTGCCAGAACCGTGCGCGCCAGGATGTCGGCCCCCAGCAAGAGTATGGCCCCCGACAGAACCGAAACCGGGACCAGCAGGCGGTGATCCGGCCCGACCAGGATTCTCGCCACATGAGGAACGATGAGCCCAACGAACCCGATCATTCCGCTTGCAGCCACCGCGGCACCGGTCAATACAGAAGCCACCAGCAGAAGAACGGCTTTGACCTTCTCCACCTCAACTCCTAAATTGTGGGCCGTTTCCTCACCCAGCAGCATCAGATTGAGGTCGCGGGCGTAATAAACAGCCACCGTTATGCCGGCTATGAGGTACGGCAGGGTATACAGCACATAATTCCAATAGCGACCGGCAAGCCCGCCCATCAGCCAGAAGACAATGGTGTGCATCTGATCCTGTCCGAAATAGATCAGCAGGGAGATTAGGGCCGAGAGCAAAGAGTTCAGAGCCAATCCGGCCAGAAGGAGGTTGGGAATGGGCACCACTCCTCCGCTTCTGGCCAACCTGTACACCAGGATCACGGCCAGGAAAGCCCCGGCTGAAGCCAATAAGGGTACGGCTCCCAGGCCCTGCCAGCTTACACTCAATCCCACTGAGATGGCTATGGTCGCCCCCAGGCCGGCTCCGGCTGAGGCTCCAATAATGTGAGGATCGGCCATAGGATTTTTGAACAGTCCCTGGAAGATGGCCCCCGCAAGGGCCAGGGCCGAACCCACAACCAGGGCCAGAACCACCCGCGGCAGCCTGATCAAAAGTATTATCGTCTCATGACTCTCCGGCCAATCTGGAGCCATGAAGGCATAGAACTCCGGCAATCGATGAAGCAAAATCTCGAAGACCCGGAGTGGCGAAATGTAGACGCTCCCGATGGTTGTGGCCAGAAGCAGCAGCAATAGGAGAGCAACTGTTAACAGCCACAGGGCATGGCGTTTGAAAAAACCTATTTCGATCACCTCACAATGCCAATTCCGGGTGGATAATGGACAGCAGAGCATCCATGGCCTCGATAACCCTCGGACCCGCCCGGCTGACAATATCGGGATTTATGGATTCAACCCGCCCGGACTGAACGGCCTTGAGCTTCTGCCAACCCCCTTCGCGGTTCATGGGGTTGATAGCCGCATCTCCATGGCTTTCCGGGTATACGATCACTTCCGGATTGCGCAGGAAAATCACCTCTTCACTTATCTCGGGATACGAGGTGGCGGCATCACCGGCCAGGTTCACCCCTCCGCATACGGTGATCAGGTCGTCAATAAGAGTACCCGGCCCCGCCGTCATCGGCGGCTCATGCCAGATCTCGAAATAAACCAGGGGGTTATTCTCCACCCCGGCCACCCTTGACCGAATCTGTTCTATCTTATCCCTGATCTTTCCGGCCAGGCGAGACGCCTCCGCCCGGTTTCCCGTAGCCCGGCCGATCACCTCCACTGCTCCGCTGATATCCAGCAGTCGCTTCGGCTCCACTGCCAGGACCGTTATTCCCGCCTTCTCCAGGGATGGTATTAACAGACTGTGTATGCTCTCCGCTACCACCAGGTCCGGTTCCAGAGCTATTATCATCTCGAGGTTGGGATCGCTGAACCCTCCTATCTTCTCACACTTAAGTGCGGCTTCCGGGTAGTTGCAGTAGGTTGTAACTCCAACAATTCGTGAATCCATTCCGATAGCGTAGAGGATCTCGGTATTGCTGGGTGACAATGAGACTATGCGCTGCGGCTGTTCGGCGATAGATACCCGGCGTCCCAGGTCATCCTGGATGGTTACCGGATACCCGGGATTCTCCTCCTTAACCATCGGCGGTGCCGCTGACCGCATGCTGCAGCCTCCGATTAACGCCAGTCCCGTCAGCAGCACGATAAACATTGTTATTCGTGGTAATTTGTACATCATGGCCTCCTTCACTCAGTTTCTTCATACATGACAACCCGGTTTTGCGTGTTATAAACTATCACGGCCCGTGACCTCGTCCAGGGTGTCCATCTCCTGCAGTATCTTTATGCTCGCATCTATCAAGCCAAAAGCGAGGGCCGCACCGGTACCCTCTCCCAGGCGCATACGCATGTGCAAGACCGGTCTGACTCCCAGCATGTTGAGCATAATATCGTGTCCGGTCTCCTCGGAGAGGTGCGAAGCGAAGATATAATCTTTAACCCGGGCATCGAACCGGCTGGCTACCAGGGCCGCAGCCGTAGAGATAAAACCGTCGATCACCACCGGTACCCGTCTTGAGGCCGCGCCAAGGATACACCCCGCAAGACCGGCGATCTCCAGGCCTCCGACCTTGGCCAGAACCTCCAAGGGGTTCCGGGGGTCGGGTCGGTGTTTCTGCACCACCCGTCTTACAATCTCACGCTTGTGCTGCAGTTGCCGGTCGTCACAGCCGGTGCCGCGTCCTACCACCAACTCCGGAGGAAAACCGGATAACACTGACAGAATGGCAGAACTGGCCGTGGTATTGCCAATACCCATCTCACCGGTCCCAATGAGTTCAATTCCTTGATCAATGGCGGCGCAAGCTATATCACAACCGGCGATTACCGCCCGCCTGGCTTCTTCCTCGGTCATGGCCGGTTCCCGGAGCATGTTGCCGGTTCCCTCCCGGATCTTGCGCTCCAGGAGTTCGGGGTGTTCAATCCTCCCCTTGACTCCGATATCCACCACCAGAGTCCTGGCCCCCGCCTGCCGCGCCAGGACGTTGACGGCGGCACCTCCCCGAAGAATGGTATGAACCATGAGCCTGGTGAGAGATTGCGGATAGCTGCTGACCCCCTCACTTGCTATCCCGTGATCCCCCGCCATAATGATGATGGCCTTATTCCGCACACTGGGAGGTACCTTCCCGGTAATCCCGGAGAGGCGAACGGCAATCTCCTCCAAAACCCCCAAGCTCCCCGGCGGTTTTGCCAGGTGGTTGAGCCGCTCCCCGGTTAGAGCCATTGCATTTTGGTCGAGGGAGGGTATGGTAATTTCAAGATCATTCATTGTGACAACGACCTCCGCATCCCCACATCGGCATTAATCCTGCGTTAACCGCTGCGGTCGGTTTTTCAGGCCATTCGACCCCACGTTGCGCTGCCAAGAAAAAAGGGCCCCGGCCAAAGAACGATTGGACGAGAACCCGTGGTACTCAACACGATGCTGTTCCCCCCTTTCCTCGAAGGCAGGTTACAAGGTGAACAGGCAGGTCTCCTGGCTCCGGTTCATGGCTTGCCTGCACCTTCCCAGCAATAGCCAGTGGTTTTAGTCATTTGACTAATCGCAGGCTCGCTCCCCGTCACAGTGGCGGGACCGCGCCGGCTTCTGTGAGCGTAAAAAGCTCCCGGCTTCCCTATTATCCCCAGCGGGGCACCTGTTCACGTTATGCGGTTTTTTCAGCTGACTCCATTTTATACTACCACAGGTGAAAATGATAGACGGCTGGAAACAACAATAGACTCCGAAAATCTTGAATGCTTCGAGCGCTTTTTCGAGCCCCCTCGTCCCTCCGGCGTGGTATAATTTGGTGAAAGTATTCTGCAAAACACTCGTATTAAATACGAGCAACAGATCGAGGAGCATAACGTGGATAAATACGCCGTTGAAATAGAAAACCTCCGCAAGGTTTACCGGGTGGGAGATGAAAAGGTGGTGGCCCTTAACAACGTCTCCCTTAAAATCAGATCCGGTGAAATCTGCTGTATTCTCGGCACTTCCGGTTCCGGAAAGTCGACCTTGCTCCACCTCATAGCGGGGTTGGAGAAACCCACCCGCGGCAGCATCAAAATTAACGGCAATCGCATCGACAAGATGAATGAGCGCCAGCTGGCCCTGTTCCGGCAGCGGTTTATCGGTTTTGTCTTTCAGTCGTATAACCTCCTGCCCACCCTGACTGCGCTGGAAAACGTGTGCCTGCCCCTGACCTTCCGCGGGGTTAAGAAAAGCATTCGGGAGAGAGAAGCCGCCCGCATGCTGGAAGCCGTTGGCTTGAAGACACATATGAACCACCTGCCAACCCAGATGAGCGGAGGGCAGCAGCAAAGAGTTGGAATCGCCCGGGCTTTTGTGTGCAAGCCCGCCCTGGTGCTGGCGGATGAACCCACCGGAAACCTGGACTCCAAAACCACCCGGGAGATTAAAGAGCTGATCCTGAAACTGGCTCGTGCAAACAGGCAAACCCTGATCATTGTCACCCACGACAGTGACGTGGCCAGCATTGCAGACAGGATAGTCCACATTCTGGACGGCTCCATTGAAAAAATTGAAGATAATTCTGTAAGCGAGGGTTGATACGATGAGGATTGGACGTCTGGTACAATTATTCGGTTTAGTACTCATACTGTTTCTGGGGTTCCTGCCGTTAGCCGCAGCCAGCGATGGTTTTGACGGCGGCGAGGTGATACGCGAAGCCCCGCATTTAATAATCCCGAGCGACAGGTGGATGCCGGTTTTCAAAGCCGGGGAAAAGGTTTCACTTGACATTCCCATAGAAAACACCACCAACGGTACGGCCAAAAACGTGGAAGTTTCGCTGGTGGTCGGCGATCTGTCCAAGTTTCCCTTTAAAACTGAGAGAATGACCTTTACCAAACACATATCATCGATAACCTCGGGCACGGTCATAGCCAGTTTCAACCTGACGGTGCCGGCCAACACCAAGCCCGGAATTTATCCCGTCGATGTCAACGTCAAATACGAATCTGACGTTGGAGGCGGGGGGCAGCTCAGCAGCACCGTGTACGTGGAAATTGTCAATGATTACCGCCAGCCCGCCATCAGCCTGATGAATGTCCGCCTGCCGGATGAGCGTCTCCCGGCCGGCAAATCAACTCTGGTGACGCTGGTCCTTAACAACGAAGGGGATCTGCCGGTTAAGGATGTCCGGGTCACCCTTACCGGCTTTAACAGCGGACTGGCTCTGGACAACTGGTCGGACACACAGAAGCTCGGGGAAATGAAAGCCCGCGAAATCAAACCGGTAACCTTCCGCATCCATGTGGACCCGGAGACCAAGACCGGAACCTATATCCTGGATCTCAGCATCAGCTGCAACGACGAATACGATCAGGAGTACAAAACCGAGACCAAGGTCTATTTGCCGGTAGCCGGCAAAGGGAGCCAGGATGACCTGATTCCCCGGATCCTGATCAGCAACTATGATTACGGAAGCAGTGACTTTGCCGTTCCCGGGCAGGAATTTGTCCTGAATATGTCCTTCACCAATACCAGCGAACAGACGGCAGTCAAGAACATCAAGATAAGCCTGAGTTCGGACGGACAGGTCTTTATTCCGGTAAGCAGCGGCAGTACCCTGTACATACGAGAAATCGGGCCGGGAGAAACGGTTAACTCCGGCATCAGATTAAAGCCGAGAGAGAACGCGGAATCCCAGACCTACAGCATTTCCGCTGATATCGAGTTTCAGGACTCCGAGGGGAACAAGCTGTCTGAGAAGGAGGTAATCAGCATCCCCGTCATGCAGTCCGTCAAGCTGCTCGTAACCGACCCCGTGATACCTCAGGCCTTCTCCGGCAGTCCGGTAACCGTTTCCGTGGACTTTTATAATACCGGTCGGGCCACCATCCGCAACCTGCAGATTTACACCACCGGTCAATTCCAGGTCAATGACGGCTATCTGTTCCTGGGTACTCTGGAATCCGGGAAAAGCGACTACTATGATGTTACTGTAATTCCGGGCGAAACCGGTGAACTAAGCGGGAAGATAATTTTTGAGTACGATGACGACGGCGGCAGGCACTACCAGACGGAAAAAGAGTTCACCCTGGTAGTCGCTGAACCCATGCCGATGCCGAATCCGGGCGACATGGAACCGCCGATGGCTCCTACCAACCCGTCCGTTTTTAAGTGGTGGATGATTCCCGGACTTTTGGTGCTCCTGGCAGCAATCGGTTTTGTGATCTACCGGAAGAAGAAAAAAGCAAAAGAGGCAATGTTCTTAGATGAATAGACTGGACCTTATATCCATGAGCTATAGAAATCTGATGCGGAGGAAGACCAGAGCCGTGCTTACGGTGCTGGGGGTGGTAATCGGCACCGCCTCCATCGTGGTAATGCTCTCGCTCGGCCTGGCGATGGATAAGTCCATGAAAGAGAGCCTTTCAAGCATGGGCAGCCTTAATATTATCCAGGTCTACTCCTCGTATCAGTGGTATGGCGATGGGCAGCAGCAACCGGGCCAGCAGGTCCACCTTGACGATGAAGCGGTAGCCGCATTCAAAAAAATTCCCGGTGTTCAGGCGGTTATGGCGGAGAAGCACAGCTATTTAAAGATGGTGTCCGGCAGAATGGTGGCGGGGGTACCCGTAATAGGCATCGACCCCGAGGTTATGGAGGAGTTTGATTTCAAAGCAGAAACCGGCCGCTTATTGCTGAGCTCCGACAAGAACGCCATAGTGTTCGGTAAGATGGTGGCTTTTAACTTCTACAATCCCAGAGCAAGAGGCAATCAGGGGATGATGCCGATGTACTTTCCGGGAGACCCCAATCAACCTGAGCCGGAACCGCCGGTGGACCTCTTGAGCGGGAAACTTATGATAAGCACCGATCATTACTTCGGTGAGCCGCGCCGTTCCATCCCGGAACTGGATTACAATCCTCCTGAACCCCACGAAGCCAAAGGGGTGGGAATTCTTGCACAATCCAACAATGAAAAGGATTACAACGCTTATATGAACCTGAAGGCTCTTGAGGAAATCATTGCGGCAGACCAGCGTTCAACCGGCCAGAGGCCGTCCCGGAATGGACAGGAAGACCAGTATTCCTCGATACGAGTCAAGGCACGGGACATCAACCAGGTCCAATCGATCCAGCAGCAGATCAAAGATATGGGATACCAGACCTCCAGCCTCTCCGACATACTGGAATCGATGCAGAAGCAGTCCCGTACCATGATGGCCATCCTGGGGGCCATTGGAGCCGTCAGCCTCCTGGTTGCTGCCATAGGTATTGCTAACACCATGATGATGAGTATTTATGAAAGAACCAAGGAGATTGGTATCATCAAAGTGCTGGGGGCCGATATCTCCGATATTCAGAAACTGTTTTTGCTGGAAGCGGGTATGATCGGCCTGGGGGGCGGGGTAATTGGGCTGGCATTAAGCTACCTGACATCTTTCGGATTGAATAAAGGCTACGCACATTTCGCCCGGCAGTTTTCCCCCGGCGGGATCGACGCCATGTCCATAATACCCCCGCAACTGGCAATCGCAGCCGTCATATTTGCCGCGCTGATCGGTGTTGTCTCAGGTTATCTCCCGGCTCGTCGGGCCATGAACCTTTCGGCCTTGGAAGCGATAAGGAATGAATGACGGGGATTGCCGGAACGTTGGCATCAGCCATAACTACCGTATGGTAAAGGAGCGTCAGCGGTGTTGGAGATTGAAAACCGCGGTCTGGAAGAAGAACTCTTTAATGCGATAACCGAGCATAACCTGCAAGCCCCTTTTTATATTATGCTAGGCCTTAAACCCACCGGTTTGGGCAAAGGATGGGCTCGGTACGCCCTTACGCTCAACCACCAGCACTGCAATGCCCAGGGGAAACCCCATGGTGGAGTAATTGCCACCATGGCAGACACCGCGATGGGCAATGCCCTTGCTACAGTCGGCATAAGACCTCTAACCGCAGAATTCACCCTGCACCTTATCCATTCACCCTCGGTGGGTGCCCAGGTTGTAGTCGAGGCCGAGGTAGTCTCCCTGGGGTCCCGGCTGGGATTCACCAGGGCTACTGTAACCTGCGAGGGCCGTATTGTCGCCACAGCCCAGGGTTGTTTTGTCAACAACGGTCCGGTTAGTCCATGACAGCACTGAACCACCGGGAAGGAATTATTAATTCAGGCGATGGATAACAGGGGGTTTGATTATTATCACGGCTCAGGTCATTACTTCACCGGTCTTCGTGCAAACGGCACCCGGTAAAGATATCCGGTTGATTCCAGAGCGTCCAATGTCCATTCCCCGCCGACCCCGGCAATCATCCACCGCAGGAATTCCCACAGGTCCTTATCAATCTCGTCGTCTTCCGGCAGCGGGTCGATATCTTCAACCAGCAGCAGGATCTCCAGCCCGCAGGGGAAGGGACGCCCGGTTTTCCCTACAAATACTACCTCGTAAATCCTTCCGCTTTCCGCCTGGAAGTAATGGTTGTTACCTCCATCCACGTCTCCGGGCTGCAGCTCTAGCTCCTGGCGAAAGAACCGGCGAAACTCATCGTAGTGATCCAGCTTGGTTTCGGTAAGCACCAATTCGCGACGGTAAGCCGGCATATTGTCAACAAGTTTAATCCAACGCACAGACTTCACTCCTTCAGGCTTCTTAAAAACCGAATCAATTCATGGCAGATGAACTCGGGTTCGTCCTCCTGGATAAAATGCTTGGCGTTAACATAGATGGGCTTCTCGGCTCGAGGAAGGATCTCATAAAACCGTTCCGCCCACTCCTTGGGGAAGACGTCGTCGGGCTCTCCCCAGATTATGAGCGCAGGAATGTCCAATCCGGGCAGCTGCTCTTCGATCTGCTTGATTATGTGATAGCCGGTGTTCTCCTTGTTCTTTTCCCCCAGAGGTATCATCCGCGGGAAACGCAGAAAAGCTCCGCGCTCATCGTAGGACTGCATATGAAAGCGATAACCCTCAATGACCTCTTCCGTCATCCGATCCCGGTTCACCACGCTCAGCCAGAGACCTCTCTCGGTCAGGGCATTGCGGCGCTGCAGGAAAAAGGGTCCCACTACCGGTGCATGCATCATCCGCCAGGGAAATATCGAGCTGTGAAAGGGGGAAACATCCGTCCAGGCCCAGGTGCTCATAAGCAGCATGGCTTTAACGTTTTCCCGCCTCCTTATCGCATATCCCAATCCAATCGGTCCCGCCCAGTCCTGCATAACCAGGGTAACGTTTTTAAGGCCCAGCTTGGTCAGGAGCTGATCCAGATTGGAGGTATGATGCAGCAGGGAATTGTAATAGTCATTGCAGGGCTTTTCCGACATTCCAAGCCCGATCAGGTCCGGACTCACCACCCGGTACCCCGCCTCCACCAGGATGGGTATGAATTTACGGTACAAGAAAGTCCAGGTTGGGTTGCCGTGCAAGAGGAGAATCGGTTCCCCGTCACCTTCATCCAGGTAGTGCATAATCCGCCCGTTAACCTTCAGGTAGTGAGCCTCAAACGGGTACTGGTTTCTCACGATCGGCGGCATCTCGGTTACCATACAAATCCCCCTTTGTTATGGAGTCTTATTGTGAATATCACATCCAGGATGGGATTAATAAATGCGACCTGAAAGCAGTATTCTATGTTCAAGACCGGATCACCTTTATTATCATCATAGTAACGGCGGGTTTGACCGGATGCAGGAGCAACAAGGGGTTGAAAACCCGATAAAGCCATCAAGGTTTGACGCCTGCAACTTGGTCAAGATGACGCTCGATGATACTGGACAGGGAGCAGCCCGAACAGGTCGAAATAGACATTACATTTACAGGTCTTAAGGGAAGGGGCGGTTTAGCTTTGAGTCGAGTAATTATCAAGAACTGTACCGGTTATGATCCTGATGAAATCAAAAGACACCTAGACGCGGGGATGGAACTCATAGGCGGCTGGGAAAGATTTGTATCACCGGGAATGCAAGTCCTGCTGAAAGTTAACCTGATCGGGCCCAAACGTCCTGAGACCGCCGCTGTTACCCACCCCGAATTCGTACGCGCCCTGACCCGGATCTTAAAAGAACAGGGATGCACGGTCTGGATCGGCGACAGTTCCGGCGGTTCCATTGCGGGGATCGCTCCTACTGCTCAGAGTCTGGTGGTCTCCGGTCTGGCCAGGGTGGCCAAAGAAGAAGGAGCAGTTATCAAGAACTTTGACAAGGAAGGCGTAGTGGAGGTAACCCCCGCCAGCGGGCGGGTTAGCAGGATGTACCTGGCCCGCCCCATGTTTGATGCCGATTTCGTCATCAACCTGCCCAAACTGAAAACCCATTCAGCAGGAATCTATACCGGGGCCGTAAAGAACCTTTTTGGCTGTATACCCGGACTCAGAAAAGCCGAGTATTACCGTCTGGCTCCCGATCCCAAAGACCTGGGACAAACCATTGCCGATATCCACCAGGCGGTTAAGGTCGGCCTGCATATAATGGATGGGATCACGGCCATGCAGGGAGAAGGACCTACCGCCGGTGATGTCTACCACGCGGGAAAGATCCTTATCAGTACCGACCCGCTGGCTTTGGATACTGTCGCGGCAGCGATGCTGGGGATGGAGGTTGATGACATACCCATCCTGGTGAGCGCCCGCGAGAGGCAGTTGGGGGAATCGGACCTGGCAAAAATTGAAGTCGCCGGGGATTTTGACGCCCCTATCCTGCTGCCCGACTTCAAGCTGCCCAAAAGATTTCGGAGTTCCAGGAAGAGCAACCATGCCGTACTGGTAAAGCTGATCGATTTCCTGAAGACCAGACCCCGGATCAAGCGTAAGCTCTGCAAGGACTGCAATATGTGTGTCGAGAGCTGCCCGGTTCAGGCCATAGACCGGGAAAGCAAGAGAATTGATTACGCCTCCTGCATCGAGTGCATGTGCTGCCACGAGCTCTGCCTGCATAACGCGGTGGAATTAAAAAGGGACAACCTGATAGCCGATATCTTTACCCGTCTCTACCGCGGCACGTACCGGTAGGATGCTCTCACCGACTGTTCTTTAATCGGGGAAACCCCGGGTTTTCACGAACCGGCAAACCGTCAGTTCCTGCTTAGCCCCATTTGGCCCGATTGCTAGAATATACTATTGACCTTCTCGTTACGTAAAGGTTTATAGTTGGTGATAGGAGTGATGGCGATGGAATACACCATACACAAACTGGCCAGTATGGCGGGCATCAGCAGCAGAACGCTACGGTATTACGATGAGATAGGGCTTCTTAATCCGATGAGGATCAGCCCCTCCGGTTACCGGATCTACGGTCCGGCCGAGGTCGATCGGCTGCAGCAGATCCTGTTCTATCGAACTCTGGGAGTGCGTCTGGAAAGGATCAAGGACATACTCGATGCACCTTCCTTTGACAGGCTGACGGCTCTGAAGGAACATCGTCAAAAACTCCTTGAAAAAAGGCAGCAGTTGGACCTCTTGATAGCCAATGTTGAAAAAACCATTGCTGCGACCGAGGGGAGGAACAGTATGAGCGATACTGAAAAATTCAGGGGATTCAAGCAGAAGCTAATTGAAGAGAACGAGCAGAAGTACGGGCAGGAAATCAGGGAAAAGTACGGTGATGAAGCTGTAAACCAGTCCTACGAGAAATTCATGAACATGACCGAGGAGCAGTACCGGGAATACGAAAACCTGGCAGCCAGCATCATTGAAACGCTTAAAGCGGCTTTTGCCACCGGGGACCCGGGCGGAGAACTGGCACAGAAAGCTGCGGATCTGCACCGCCAGTGGCTGAGCTTCACCTGGAACACCTACAGCAAGGAAGCCCATGCCGGACTGGCGCAGATGTACGTGGATGACGAGCGATTTACCGCATACTATGACCAGCACCAGCCGGGTCTGACCGAGTTCTTCCGGGATGCAATTCTTATCTATACGGGGATGAAGAAATAAAGGGCGTCGGTGCAATCATAGCCGTAATAAATTGCGCCATGCCCGGTGAACTCCTATACTAATCGGGCTAATCGGGCGGCAGGCAATGTATAACAACAGCCTGCCGCTCAAGTTTTCATTTGCAGCCGATTATTCGCTTTAAATGAAGTCAGGATGTATTTTATGATGATTACAAGCAACTATAAACTTGGGACGGGTTTTTGAGCAAACCATAAGCAGGACAGGGAGCAAACATCGCCTATGCCGTCCCCCTGCCGGTCCCGGTTTGATTAGGTGAGGTGTGTAAGATGAAAAGCAGGATTGCCGAGGCAGTTAAGCTCAGGTATTCACCTGTAGCTATTGTATTTGCCGATGAGAAACCGGAAGAGGCTCTTCAGTTCAAGGAGGGTCGCCGGGGATGTGTTATTTCCATGCTGAACGCCGCCGCCAAGGGGCGCACGGCCGTTTTTGACCGCAATACCTACGGCTGCATCGGAGGCGGTGCCGGGCTGGGTTTTGGCAACACCTACACCCGTTTCCCCGGCGGCATTGAGTATTTTCTGTCTACTGGAAACAAGGAGTTCTTCGAAAGCGAAGAAGGAAAAGAGTTGGCGAAGAGAAGACCCCTCTTCGTCCACGGGGAAGCCTATAAGAAAACTCCGGAACTCGCTAAAACATTCATCGACGCGCTGCCCTATTATGATGTGCCTACCAAGTACGTAATATTTAAACCATTGGAAAAGCTCCTGCCCATGGAAAAGCCAGAAGTCGTAGTTTTTCTGGCTACGCCGGATCAGATTTCGGCCCTGGTCGTCCTGGCCAACTACGGACGACCCGGCGGCGATAACGTTATTGTCCCCTGGAGCGCCGGGTGCCACAGCATCTGTATCATCCCCTTAAACGAAGCCAAATCGGAGGCACCAAAGGCGGTTATCGGTCTGACCGATGTCTCGGCCCGAAAATACCTGGAAAAGGATATACTCTCTTTCAGCGTCCCCTACAAGATGTTCCTGGAAATGGAGGATAACGTGGAGGAAAGCTTCCTCACCCGGGAAGAGTGGCAGAAGATAAGAGAGCGCAACTAGTTTCGGGGGGACGGTACTCTTGACACCCTGCCGGTTTCTGTGGTTGTGACCTGCTTGAATGGCCGGGTAACCTGTGTTAATATTAATGCGGTAATACGAGATACTAGAGGTTGGAAATGCACAAGCGCACTCTGGCATAGTTTAATACCTGCAGAACAAGAGAAGAAGCCCCATCGGTGCTTTCTGCTGTTCTGTCGTGGCCAGACGCTTGTTGCTCTTTATCCAAATATTAAGTGCCAACCGAGCCGTTTTCGGTTGATAATGAACGCTGTACATGGCTGTAAGTGACAGGTGTCGCTTGCAGCCTTCATTTTTTGGAGGTGAATCTATGCTGCTTAGCTGTCGCAATATCAAAAAATACTACGGGGATCGAAAAGTTTTAAATGGAGTAAACCTGGATGTACACCATAGAGACCGTATCGGTTTAATCGGGCGTAATGGGACCGGCAAAACTACCCTGGCTGACATCCTGACCGGAAACCTTGACTATGATGAGGGCACCATCATAACTCCCAGGGAAAAGATGAGTTTAGGCTACCTGCGCCAGGAAGAAAACCACTTTGAGCTGATAGTAAGCGTGTTAAACAACCGGGACAGGCTTAACGGTGAGTTCCAGCGCCTAGCCAGCCATCTGGGTATAAGCCGGTTGGGGAAGTGGGAGGAAGAGCGCCTGAAGAACATCAGCGGTGGCGAAAAGACCAAGTTAGCCCTGGCCAGGATTTTCGCAGCCCAACCGGACCTGATTATCCTGGACGAGCCGACTAATCATATGGATCACCACGGAATAGACTTCATGGTATCAGAACTGGCCGCTTATCAGGGAGCGGTTATCATTATTTCTCATGACCGCTACTTCCTGGATCGCACGGTTTCACAAATAGCGGAACTCGAAAACGGGATCATCAAAGTTTACCAGGGCAATTATACATTGTACCGGGAAGCCAAGAAGAAAGAACGGGAAAGCCAGCTTCATACCTATAATGCTCAGCAGAAAGAACAGCAAAAGATTGAAGATGCCATAGCCCGATTAAGGAGATGGTCAGCCAAGGCACACCGTGAATCCCGTAAGAAAGCAAGGCGTATGAATGGTGGCAAGGAATACTATCGAAAGAAGGCCAAAAAGCAGGACCGGGCTGTAAAATCTCAGATTAAACGCCTGGAGAAGATGCGCCAGACAGGTATGGAGCGTCCGCCGCAGGAAGCGGTGGTGAACTTTAACCTTAGTTCCTGTGAAAAAGGCGGCCGGCGCCTATTGGTAGCCGATGCCATCAGCAAAGCCTACGGTAATCTGCAGCTATTTCAAGCCAGCTCTTTCTATATCAATCGCGGTGAAAAGGCGGGGGTTTGGGGACCTAACGGTTGCGGGAAGACCACTCTCCTTAAGGCAATTCTGGGCAAGGAAAGTCTGGACGGAGGAAAGATATTCTTGAGTAAAACCGCTCGAGTGGCCTATGTAAGCCAGCAACTACCGCAGGAAGAAAAACACAGCCTTTGGGACCGGTTAGTAGAGCTGCCCTTAGCTGAACAAAAAGATGCCATTCAATCCTTGATCAACTTGGGGATCCCGTACGATCGTTTCCGCGTCTCCCTGGGTGATCTTAGCCGGGGAGAGAGGAGGAAGATTGAACTGGGAATGGCATTAATGGGCGATTATGACCTGCTAATCCTTGACGAACCCACCAATCACCTGGACCTTTTCAGCCGGGAGGCTCTGGAGGAGAGCCTCATGCAATTCCCCGGCTCTATTATCCTCGTTACCCACGATCAGTATTTAATGGAACATGTATGTGACCATTTGCTGGTCTTCGAGAACAATAAGATCAGCCGTATCGAGGGTCGTCTGCCAAGCTACCTGGCCCGAAGACGAGCCGAAGTGTCCAATACCGAGGTGGATACCGCGAACGGTAATGTAGACAGGCTGTTGCTTGAAACGAAAATCTCCCGGGTGCTCAGTGAGTTAAGCCTATTAAAACCAGATGATCCCA
Organism: Bacillota bacterium; assembly: GCA_029781825.1. Classification (GTDB taxonomy): domain Bacteria; phylum Bacillota; class Syntrophomonadia; order Syntrophomonadales; family DTU052; genus DTU052. Next base: position 48,650 of record JAKOVY010000034.1, read on the forward strand.
GTTATCCCGCCCTTGATCAGGAGTACCAAACGCTTCTGCGTATCAAAAGGGATCTATTGTAAGCATTGTAAGCAAAAAAAGTGTCAGAAGTACCATCCCCCTGACACCACTGACACCAAAAAAGGCTCACGAGAGCCGCCCCCTTGACACCTTTACATGGTGATTAG
>JAKOVY010000041.1 GCA_029781825.1 Bacillota bacterium
TATCAAGCTCACTGCTTGGCGATTGAACTCCTCGGGAAAGGGTGAGTAAATGTTATATGTGCGCAACCCCGCTTCAACGTGACCCACAGGAATTTGCAGGTAAAAACAGGACAGCGCAGTCACAAAGGTTGTGGAAGTATCTCCGTGAACCAGGACCACATCCGGTCTTACCGCTTCCAATACCCCTTTCATCTTCTCCAATAATTTTCCGGTGATATCAAAGAGGTTTTGCTTTTCCTTCATGATGGACAGATCATAGTCCGGCGTCACCGAAAAGGCCTCCAGGACCTGATCCAGCATTTCCCGGTGTTGCCCGGTAACGCATACAATGGTGTCCAGCTCAGTTCTCGACCGAAGTTCCTTGACCAGGGGGCACATCTTAATGGCCTCGGGCCTTGTCCCGAAGACAACCATAATTTTCTTCTTCACCGAAAACCCACCTTATAACTTATAGGTCCCAGGCAGCGGACAGATATTCCTGGTGTCCAGGATAAGCTTGCCTTGAATCAGGTCCATGTTTTCCTTAATGTGGTCGTGGCCAACCATGATTACCAGGATTTCAATCTCATTGAGGAAGTCCTCAAAGTTCATAAACTGGTGCTCGACAATCCTGGTCTTGATATAGGGATCATAGACCTTTACGCCGAAGGCCAAATGCTCATCCATTCGTTCCAGAAGCTGAAGGGTGGGGCTTTCCCGGGTATCGTCCACATTCTCCTTGTAGGCCAGGCCATACAACCCAACCTTGCTAATATCTCTGATGCCATGCTCCCGCATGATATCCCTGATTCGGCCCAGGACATGCCTGGGCATGGAATCGTTTATCTTGCGCGCAGTGAGGATGAGGTTGGTTAAATCCGGGTAATCCCCCACCAAGAACCAGGGATCCACCGAGATGCAATGTCCCCCCACGCCAGGGCCGGGTTGGAGAATATTGACCCGGGGGTGCATGTTGGCAATGCGGATAATCTCATAGACATCCATGCCATCCCTGCGGCAGATTTTGGCCAGCTCGTTGGCAAAAGCGATGTTGATATCCCGGAAGGTGTTCTCCACCACTTTGGACATTTCAGCAGAACGGATATCCGTGACGACAATCTCAGCCCTGCAGAAAGCCGCATAGAGCTCCTTTACCTTCTGGCCAATCTCCGTATCCTCGGCGCCAATGGTCCGAGGGTTGAGCTCCAGCTCGAAAATCATCATGCCGGGGATAATCCTCTCGGGTGCATGAACCAAGTGGACATCTTTGCCGCTGACAAAGCCCCTTTCTTTTAGTACAGGACGGATGTACTTATCTACAGTGCCAGGGGATATGGTCGTCTCGATGATGATAATTGAACCCGGCTGGCAGACGTCCAGCACGCTGTTTAACGCAGAGATGAGGTAACAAGGATCCAGCTTCTTGCTTTCCTTATTGTATGGCGTCGGCACCGCCAAAATGTACCTGTCTGTTGCCTGGTATTCCGTGGTAAACTCAATTCCATTGGCCTGAGCGCCCTTAA
>JAKOVY010000046.1 GCA_029781825.1 Bacillota bacterium
AGGAGTCGGGCCTCTCCCCGAAGGTGATGGTTTGGCTGCTGTGGAAGTTGCTGCGTAGGGTGGATGATTTGGAAAAGCGGGTAAAAGGGCTTGAGGAGGCCGTCCGGGAGGGCGGTAAATTTATTTGAGGAGTGATTTTTTTATGTTCGATATTACTTTAGCGGATGGTGTCTTGTATTCCCTTATCGTGGTGGTGGTGGCAATCGTAATAGATGCCGTCTTGGGCGCGATCAAAGCGGCGAAGGATGACTTCGACAGCTTCGATTTCCGCCAGCTCCCAAAATTCTTAAGCACAGGCATTTTACCCTACGTGGGCGGCCTGGGGATTTTGGCCCTGGCTGCGGAGTTTGTGGGAGAACCTTATTCGGCATTGTTTTATGCTTCTGCCGCTGCGGTAACTTTTAAGTACGTAACGGAGATCAAAGACAAGCTGGCCCGTTTATTCGATGTGGACATCAAACATTCTGATGGGATCGGGCCGGACAACGAATCCGCTGATCCTGACGCCGGACTGTAGGGGAGGGACGATAAGTGTCTGTCCCTATTATTGTTGATCTGGTTCCCAAATCCAAACGCCCCGGGTATGCAATGAAGCCGGACTATCTAACCATTCACCAGACCGGGAATACCAGCCCGGGGGCCGACGCGAAAATGCACAACCGTTATGTTCATAACAATGCCCCGAATCCTTCATGGCATTTTACTGTTGATGACAAAGAGATTTATCAACACCTGCCCCTCACTGAAAACGGCTGGCACGCGAGCGACGGGACAAACGGCACCGGGAACCGCAAATCAATCTCTATCGAGATCTGCGTAAACAGAGACGGCAACCTAGCCCAGGCCGAGGCCAACGCCGCCTGGTTGGCGGCGAAGCTGATCAAGGAAGTCAATACACTGAAGCCCTTTCCGGCCTGCATGAAACAACACTACGACTGGAGCAAGAAGAACTGCCCGGCGCAGATCCGGGGCCGGAAGAACGGCTGGGCGAACTTCCTGGCGGCGGTAGAGGCGCACCTGAAAACGGAGGCAGAGATCACCCGCACAATCAGTATCTATGTGGACGGCAAGAAGGCGGATGAGGTTGGTTACCTGATCGACAACGCCACCTACGTCCGGGCAGCATACCTGATCGGGCTTATTGGCGGTCAGGTAACCGGCCACGGAGACCATATCAAAATCGTGCTGCCGGCCAAAACAGACCCGGCGGAGATCGCCAAACTCAAAGCCGAGATCAACGGGCTTAAAGCCGCAAACGCTGCCCTGGAGGCGAGGATCGAAAATGCCAGAATCGCACTGTCCTGACGTCCAGCTGCGCCTCGAGGCCATCCTCGCCTATATTCAACGGTTACGGGCAAACCTCTACCCCGCCGATTGGACCGCCGACCCCCTTTATCGCATCGAGCAGGAGCTGGCGAGCCTGCTTGATGATATGAGACGCGGCTAAACCTCCTTTCAGGATACCCACTTACAGCCCCTCTTTCGAGGGGCTTTATTTTTTACCCTAATTGTTAAGAAATCTTAATAAAAATACAAGAAATAAGGGTTGACAGAGGAAATTAGAATTGGAAAACTGTTTCGCTGGTGCTGAAAGTTATAAAAGTTAGATGGTTCTCACTATTCTGCAAGATCCTGTCAATCTCCTTAAATTTTTATTAAAAAGGGGTTGACAAAGTTACGCGGTATAACTATAATGGGATTAGAAGTTACATTACATAAACAACGGGGGTGCTTTTATGAAAGCACTTAAAAAACGAAGAACAGATTTAAATCTTAGACAATGGGAGGTTGCGGAAAGGGCTGGCATACCGAGGGTTACCTATACTATGATCGAGCTTGGCAAGCGGAACCCCACACTGAAAACGGCCCAGAAGATCGCAATTGCTTTAGGGTGCAGCATCGATGAGCTTTTTTTGCCCCAAAACGTTACAATACATAAACAGGGGGAGCGAGATGCCTAATAAGCCGAAGGTGGTTTGGAATGTCTGTCTGTCTTGCAAAAAACCTTACCAGGTAGAATTAAGGGCTCTTCGTAGGGGGAAGGGAAGGTTTTGCAGCATTAGGTGTGCTAGCCTGTATCGTGTTGATAGGTTAAAAATCGGCAGGAATCAGGCTGGCAAAAATAACCCCAATTGGCGAGGCGGCAGAACAAAGCATATAAAAGGTTACATATATCGGCAATGTCCCAACCATCCGAGAAATCATAACGGCTATGTACTAGAACACATTTTGGTTGCAGAAAAAAAGCTGGGTAGGTTCCTTGAAGATGGCGAGACCGTCCACCACATCAACGGGATAAAAGATGACAACAGGCCGGAGAACATTAAGGTGTTCTCCAGCACCGGCGACCATACCAGGTTTCACGCTGCATTAAGACGGGTTGAAAAAGCGTTCGGGGAGGTTGCGGCAACAGAAAGGAGGGAATCAGATGGATCGTAAGGTGGAGTGCCCTGTCTGCGCCGGAACCGGCCTGATCATCAAGGGTCCGGCGGGTTGGGATTGCCCCAGGTGCGGCGGGGAAGGCGTGGTAGATGCGGAAACGGCGGACTGGACGGAAGAGGACTTCCGAAATCACTTTGCCGACATTAAATACCATGAACGGAGGGAGGCAGTATGAATGAGAGTGAGTCTAAGGGTCTGGTTGCTACTATTAACAATCGCATACCTGCACGAAAAGGCTTTAAGAAACGACTGATTTACAAATTCACGGGCAAGGCCAAAGACTTACTATCACTGGCTCAGAAAGGAGGGATCATGAGGTGGTACTCCAGCGACTCTTAGAGTTGTTCCAGGAGGAATTTGAAAGAACCTACGGCGCAAAACCCAATATTGCCGTTTACGTACACTGGAACGCTACGGCAAAACTGGCCAACCAGATTGCCCGAGACTTTGATTATGTTCCGAATCACCACAGGCTCACCGAAACGAGTGGCTGTGCGGTTCTCGAGGACGAAGAAAAAAGGATAAAATACCACATTTACTATAGCGACGAAAAAGAAGCCCCTTTCGGGGTCCCAGAACCAGTTTCAGTATAGCATATTCGGCCAAAATCGGCAATGAGAGAGAGGAGCGAGAGCATGAAAGTTTATCTCGCCGACCGCGAAAAACACGGAACCGACGTTTATGTTGATACCGGCCGCCGCCGCTACCGGCTGAAACGTATCGGCCGGCACTCCGCCGGCTTCGAGTGGGGTTACGACGGAAGCGGACCTGCGGACCTGGCCCTGTCCATCTTGACCGACGCGGTAGGGACAGAGTTGGCGGAAAAACACTACATGGCATTTAAGTGGGTGTTTGTTGCCAGCCTCCCCTTCGAGGGGTGGACACTAAAAGAGGAACCCATCAAAGCCTGGATTGCCTGGCGGGAGGCTGGCGAACCGGAGGAGGAAGAAGCGGAAGAATTGCCGTTTTAGGTTTTGGCGGGGGCGGCAGCTCCTCCAGAGCCGGGGTAGCGTCCGGCCCCCGCCGATTAAAATATAACCTCAACACCGCCACCGGGGGCGGTATGCCCGGCCTGCCCGGTAATGGGCCGGAGGAGAGGATGATCGGATGTGAGGTATTACAACGTAAACGGCAAACTATACCCTAGCGTAACCACGGCATTAAGCATAATTCGGAAACCCCAGCTTGAGCGATGGAGGGGTGAACTCGGCAACGAAATGGCCGACTTTCTTCTCTGCGAGGCTGGCGATTTGGGGAGCGCGGTGCATAAAATCTGCGAACAGATAAACCGGGGAGAAGAATGGTCCACAACTGACCCTGAAGTATTTGAGATGTGCGCCGCATATGAAAAGTGGTTCAAGGAAAACATCAAGAAGGTTGTTTACGTTGAACACGTTGCGGTTAATACCCTCTATGGTTACGCTGGCCGGTTTGACCTTTGCGCCGTTATCCGGGGTGATCGTTTACCGAGCCTATTGGACATCAAAACCGGCGGTTTGTATCCCGATGCTTTTCTACAGTTGGCCGCCTATCAAAAGGCCCTGCCGATTAAAACCAAACGCCGCCTTGTTGTCCATATCGACAAGAATAATCCCGGCAACTTATATGTCAAGGAAGCAGAAAGCGACCCGGATACCGATTACCGCATGTTTCTATACTGCCTGGAGCTTTTCCGGTATTTTAACCGGTCAAGGCCGAAGGAAAGTCAAATCGTGAAAATTGAAGGAGATGGAGCGAATGTCAGTTTTGTTGCCTGAAATAGTGCCTGAAAAAGAGGTTAAGGAAATTCAGAGTCAGGCAAATAAAATTGTGGCCGCCGCGCAGGCCCTGGCCGTGGTGGATGAGGCAGGAATGGGAGAGGCCACCGCCCTTTTAGGGTGGATCGCCCGTGCCAAAAAGCAGGTAGAGGAAAAGCGGAAATTCTTCGTCAAGCCGTTAAACGACCAGGTAAAGAAAATCAATGCCATGTTCAAGGAGTATGCTGCACCCTTGGAACAATCGGATAACCTGCTGCGTGGCAAGATATTAACCTACCGCCGGGAGCAGGACAGGATTCGCCGGGAAGAGGAGGAGCGGTTGCGCAAACTTCAGGAGAAAGAGCAAAAACGGCTGGAGAAGCTGGCCGAGAAGAACGGTGCTCCGCCTCCCCCGCCGATGCCAACTCCGATAATACAGGAACAGGCTAAAACGGTCCATAGTGACTTCGGAACCGTATCGGCCAAAAAAGTGTGGGACTTTGATGTAGAGGACGAGTCCAAGGTGCCCCGTGAGTTCTTGATGGTCAACGAGAAGGCGATCCGTGCCGCTGTCAAGGCCGGGGTGCGGAACATTCCCGGCGTGAAAATCTACCAGCGGGAAGAATTGGCAGTTAGGAGTTTTTAAGTAAAAAGAGAGGAGGATTGTGATGGCTAACTTTGAGTATAGTGGTTACGTGGAAAGGGTAGAACAAAAGACTGTAAGCAATGGCGGCACATTATTTAAACTCACCATCAACACCGATGACGGGGTTAAGAAGCCCTCTACATTCGATGAGAAGGCTGCCGGACTCCAGGGCAAGACAATCAACTTCAATATGACCCAAAACGGCAAGTTCTGGAACCTGAAAGACTTCGAGATTACACAGCCCAAAGCCCCGGCAACTACCACCAACAGCAACGACACAGAAGCCAAACGCAACGCTATGATTACCGCTTCGGCCCTGGTGAAAAGCGGCTTTGACGCGGGGGTTATCAAGGATATGGCTTCGGCACGGCTGGAGTTTGCCAAGTGTTTTGTTATCGGTTTGCTGCTGTTCAAAGGCGACAAAGACCGGGTTATTCAACTGATCGAAAACGATCAACTGGAAGCCGTGGCCGAAGCTGCTTTCCGGGCCAGTATGGAGGATGACCAAGGGGAAGGGGAGTAATCCCCCTCCCCTTAAAACCCGTTCAGGGCTTGTGAGCGTCTGTTCAGCGCGTTTTTAAGGGCCGGGTAAGGGAAATGTATTAGTCGGAATTTTTGAGGGGTTCTAACGGGCTAATTTTGATTTTAAGGGAGAGGCACGTATGCGCATACCCATCGGAAATTATTTGCTAACCAGCGATAGCCACAATATTATCCTCAACAAAGTAAGTAAGTGCAAGTCCGGCAAAAACGCCGGCAAGGAGAAATTGGAAACCATCGGCTACTATTCCACCATTGAAGCCGCCTGCCGGGGGATACTTGACCAGGCTATCAAGGAATCGGCGGCAACGTCGATCAGGGAGCTACTGGAAGATGTCCGGCGGGCACGGCAGACGATTGAAGATGCGTTAAAAATGTGAAATTGGGGGAGGAAACATGGAGCTTTATAAAGTTTTAAAACGTATTGACGGTAGGTTATTTAGCCCTTTTCAGCGCTACGAATACACGCCGGGGAAAAAAATGGTTTGCTCAAATTTTGACACAAATGAACGGGAGGCCTGTTCTTATGGCTATTATGCTACCGACATTGACGGGTTAATTTACACTTTCCGAAACCTGCCTATCTATGAGGTATGGAAGGTTGAAGTCGGTGGTAAAAGGGTTGAGGTTGACCAGTTCAAGCGGCGGTACGAAGAGATTACCCTGATTGAGCATGTTCCCAACGAAAAGGTAAAGGAGCTTGCCCAAGAGTGGGAGCCAAAAGTTGGCTACAAGCTGGCAGAGGCTTTGTTCCCCGTCCACCCGCTGTTAATCCCCCGGCGGGGGGCAGTTACCGCTGCTGAATTCCAGTTGCTAAAACAGTGGGATTCTATTAGGAATTCGGTCAAGGATTCGGTCAGGTATTCGGTCTGGGATTCGGTCAGGGATTCGGTCTGGGATTCGGTCGGGTATTCGGTCTGGGATTCGGTCAGGTATTTGGTCGGGTATTCGGTCGTGGATTCGGTCGGGTATTCGGTCGAGTATTCGGTCGGGGATTCGGTCGTGGATTCGGTCTGGGCTTATGTATCCTCACTGTACCCCGGCATTGAGAAGTGGAAATACATTGACCACCCCAAAGGGCAAAACCCATTCCAGCCTGCTATCGATTTATGGCGCGCTGGCTTAGTGCCGAGCTTTGACGGTAAGTTGTATCGGCTACATGCAGGGGAGAAAGCTGAGATTGTATGGGAGGGAAGCGTTAATGACTGAGAATGATTCGCCCCTGGCTTCCTGCAAGGCTTTGCTTGCACTTTTATACATTTCGTTGGCAAAGGCAGACCAAGTGGGGAGAAAGGACATAGAGGTATTTGCGTTGTTGGCTGACCTGGCGGAGAAAGGAAAAGTGGAGCGGCGGCGCGGTTATCTTTGGGGAACGGACTCCCCCGCTCTATGATATGCAGGCGGGGAAAAGAATAGAACGGGAGTGGTGGCTAGTGTTACTTATCGAGCTTGGCACCGGCAAAGTGGTTAAGATAGAGCAAAAGTTGAGCCCGAAAGAGCATATCCGGCGGATAAAGGAGATTATAAGAGGGGCGAAGGTTTCGGGGAGGGGTAAATAGTGGCAGTTTACCGTCAACTACATACTTCCTTCTGGCAGGATCCATTTATTATTGAGCGCACACCGGAAGAGAAATACTTTTACATTTACCTGATGACCAACCCAAAAACAAGACAATGCGGCTGCTATGAAATATCAAAAACCGTAATGGTCATGGAAACGGGCTTCAATCTGGAAACCGTGAATAAACTTTTAGAGCGGTTTATCAACTACGGTAAAATTGAATATTGCGAAAGAACAAACGAAATATTAATTAAAAACTGGTTGCGCTACAATTCACACAAAAGCCCCCGCGTGAGGCAATGTATAGAGAGGGAGATCAGGGACATTAAACATAAAAAGTTTGCCGATTTTGTTTCAAGTAGACTCACCATAGACTATGTAGAGTCTATGGCGACGGAACAGCAAAAAGAAAAAGAAAAAGAAAAAGAAGAAGAAGAAGTAAAAGAAGAAGTAACCACCACCGAAAGAGAAGCTCTCAACATCTTAAGGTCTATCCCCAACTACAAATTCAAATATGCGGAAGATTTGGACTTTATTAGGACCCTTGCCGTTGACTACCCTTCTTTGGACATAGTTTATCAACTCAAGAAGTGGCGCGATTATAAACGGGACAAGCCCCTGACCGCGAAGTCAAGTCCCCGGTCACAGCTGCGAAATTGGTTTAAAAAAGCTGCCGAGTTTGAGCAGGAGAGACGGCCACGGCAAAATAAGCCTATCGAATTATGGTCTAAGGCAGAACGGGAGGCTTTAGGATTATGATCGACCTCACGCCTCCCCGCGACCTGGAAACCGAAAAAGCCCTGCTTTCCGGGCTGTTCGTGGACCCGGACAAACTTGACCTGGTTGCCGGCGTGGTAACTGCTGAATGTTTCTACGCTAACCAGCACCAGGCTATATTCAGGGCCATAGAGAGCCTTCATGCCGCCGGGGAGCCGGTGGAACCCCTGACCGTGCATAACGAACTAAAGAAGGCTAAGGCTCGGGTTAGTTTGAGCGAGGTCCAGGAAATAGCCTCTTACTACCCTACCGGACTAATGGTTGAGGCCCACGCTGAGATCGTGAAGGAGAAACATGCCCGCCGGGTTGCCATTGCGACCATGAAGAACGCCCTGGTTGCGGCTGCGGACGAAAGCCAAAACATCCGCGACCTGATCGCCACTGTGCAGAAGCAGCTTGATGATACCCTTCCTTCTGACCACCGGCGCAAAGTGTCAAATATTTATCCTGAGATACTTGACATTTGGGAAAGAATCCTGGACATCGAACAAGGCGGTGAAAAAAGCTACATCGAGACGGGCTTTTACGACCTGGACGAAGCAGTAGCTTTAGCTAACGGCACTCTGACCATTTTAGGAGCTTCGCCCAGAGTAGGCAAAACATCCTTCTGCCTCTGCGCCATGCGGAACATCGAGAAGCAAGGTAAAAGACCCCTGCTATTTACTCTTGAAATGACGCGGGAAAGAATCATCCAAAACATCATAGCCCAGGAGATGGGAGTAGTCCACCAGGACATGATCCGGGGCCGCCTTAGTGAGGACAAGCAGTTGGAGATCACCAAGAGAGCGGGCGAATGGAAAAAGTCAAAGATCGGCGTCCTGGACGGCAGGTGGAGCGCAAGTCAGATCAGGCACCGAGTGATACAGGAGCGGCGGGAACCCGGGGTAGATATTGTCTTTGTGGACGTTCTCGGCAAGATGCTGCCGCCGGAAGGGATGGGCCGAGATAGTTTGCATAAGATTTTTAACGCCAACTGCCAGGCTTTGGTTGATCTGGCGATTGAGCTAAACATCCCCGTGGTGCTTACCGCTCACCTGAACCGGGACGTAAAGGACGGGAGCAGGCCGACCCTGTTTTCCCTGCGGGAAGCGGGGGAGGAGTTTGCCGACAACGTGATCCTGATGCACAGGGAATACCTGAGCAACCCCACCCCGGAAAACAAGAATATAGCGGAGTTTATCATTGCCAAAAACCGGGACGGGGACATAAACACAGTTGAATTGGGGTGGGACGGGCCGACAAAAACCTTCTACAACCTGGCCCGGTCCCGGGAAGAAATGTATTGGGACAAATAAGGAGGACGGATTAATGCGCGAGTTGATAGTAGAAGCACTAAAACGGGTTGGTATAAATGAGTCTGACGTGGCCGTACGGTGGGACAAGGCTTTGGGCTGCTATGTGATATACGTAAGGCCGGGGGAAAGGAGGACCGAACATGAGAGAGATTACTTTCCGCGAAGGAATCCTTATGAAACGCCTGATTTTCCTTGTCCTTTCCGCCCTGTTTCTTATTTTAACATTGACCATCGATCACGCCCTTAACACCATCAACCAGGACCGGGATGAGCTGATCCGGCAGCTTGATACACTTACACGCCTGCTCACGGGGGCTGAGGACGAAAAAGATCGCCTCCAAACCCAGCTTAACTGTCGGGAGCTGCTTTCCCGGGGCGGCCGGGAAAACGACGGCTGGAAACACATTGAATATTTTACAGACAGCTTCGCCGTGGACCCCAAAAATCCACGGGTTGAAGTGGTAATCGAAGATTATGAAGGAGGCAAACCTTGTTATGAGCGTAAAGGTAAAAATTAAGCACCTGAAACCTGGTACTGTTTTCAATGCCGGTCCCGTGGCCGTTAGAGTTCTGGAACATTTTGCAGACGGTAAAACCCTGGTGATAACTGATGAATGTATCGCCGACTGGCCTTTTACCTGCCAGCCTTTTAAGCCTAGCCGGCCTGAAGACTGGAAGCCGAACGACTGGCGGACAAGCACCCTTCGCGCCGATCTGAACCGTGACTTCCTGAATAGTTTTGACGAAGCCGGCGGCCCGATCCTGTCGGAAAATATTATTTCGGCAGAATGGGACCTTACCGACAGTGCCGGAAATAACGCTTACGGAAGTGTTACTGACAAAATCGGCCTGCTAACTGAAGCCATGTTCAGGAAGTACAGCGAACAGGGACTTCTTGACCTGGACGACCGGTGGTGGTGGCTTATAACCCCGGACGCCGGCTATTCGTACAGCATGCTGTATGTCAACACGGACGGCACGCTGAGCGACTGCGACGCGTACTACAGCATCATGGGCGTTCGGCCGGCTTTGTATGTGGAATCTGAAATTGAAGTCGAAATGGCCGGAAGAGATTAATAATTGAAAGATAGGGGTGTTTAAGATGGCAAAACATCAAAAATCCAAAGAGTGGTATACATGTGATGTTTGCGGCGAACATTGCGAACCGGTGGGGATTATCGAAATCCCGTTTGCTTACTCCATGGACTTGGTTTACGAAATGCGGGTTAGAGTGTCGGCCTACATTCCATACGCTACTTCGGATGGTGATGTATGTTTTGAATGCTTCAGAAAGCACATTCAGAAATGGATTGCAGATCAAGAGAGGCGGCGGAGTAAGTGAATTACTGCAACATCCTCACTCCCCCGGTCACAAGACCGGAAAAGAAAAAGAAGGAGGTATGCACGATGACGACATTAACATGGCAGCGAACCGTCTACAGCGACGGCTGCCGGGACTACCCAGCGGTATACGTCCGCTGGGATGACGTGACTGCGTATCTAGGTTGTCCACACGAGGGCGATCCGGATCAAGATGCACGCCTTATTCGTGGGCTGCTGGAGTCCGGCGCGCCCGACTGGGTGCAGGACGCCCCGGGCTGGATCGATGAGCACGGTTGGGGCCTGTACCGTGCGGGCAGGCAGTCCCTGCCCTATCAAGTCCTCGAGGACAACGCCGGCGGCTTGCACCTCGCAGTCTTTGACGGCGACGGCGACGAGTGCATATGGTACGCCAGCGGTCTGGAGCACCTGCCTGGCACTGATGTACAGGAGATGCTTCAGGCCCTGCGTGATGGGGCCGACCCGGTCCAGGACGGCTGGGAGGCCGATCTTCCAGAGGGCTACACCCCGCAGCAGCTGTATGACGAGCTGACCAGCTATGAATACGGCTGGGAGATCATCGCCGACGACGCAGGCGTATACCCCGAGCGTATGGGAGCTGCCGGACGCATGGTCTTTGGCTTTGACGACTAAACCCGGAAAAGAAAAAAGGAAGGAGGAACAATAATGCCAGAAGAACTGGTCAGAGTGTTGATCAGGTTAACATCCGAACAGTACGAATGGCTTCGCAAGTATTGTTTCGACAACCGCATAAGTCAAGCGGAGGTGCTTCGGCAAGCTCTCGAACTTTACAGACAGGAGCTTGCGAAAAAGGAGTAAAGGAAAGGCTAGCTCAACACGAGCTAG
>JAKOVY010000066.1 GCA_029781825.1 Bacillota bacterium
GCGGCAGCGGCGGCAGGCTAAATCCGACCGGTGTCACCACGCGGGCGGAAATGGCCCAGGTGCTGAAAAACTTACTGGGGAAATAAGCAATGGCCAATTAGAGCAGGCCATTGAAAGCAGAAAGCCAATCACATAATCAGAAGTGACTGGCTTTCTGCATCCCATGTACATGGATATGGGTCCCGACGCCGGCAAGTTGAGTATCTGCAGGCTGCACCTCAAAACATTTTCGGGTCGTCTCACGCATCGGGGCTCATTTGTGTTACACCGGTAATCCCGCTTGCCGGGGACAGGAATGCCGCTAATTAAAAATCCGGTACGAATGGCCGAGCGCTTAAGAAAGCCGCGCCCAAATGCCTTCCTCGGATTACAAACATTCACCGGGTGCAGCCGGGACTCTATTCAAAATCCCTTGATCCCTATTACCACCATAGAGGGAGGACCATTGTAAGCAGAAAACTGACGATAACCAGAAACACCACTATATACAGCACTATGCGCTGGTTGCGCTTCTGCATGCCTTTTTTCATAAAAGCCATGGCTTGCCTCCGAAAACACTCTGCTGCTTGGTTATCTGAATTTTATATCAGGTCTGCATTACCTTTCAAGAAAAGGAAAAAGCCTGGTCCTCGGACTTTAGTCCCACCAGGCTTTTATTTCGATTCCAGGATTTGTCTTACGATGTTGTTAACCATTCTTCCGTCAGCCCTTCCTTTGGTCCGCGGAATGATGGATTTCATGACTTTGCCGATATCTCCGGGACCCTCGGCCCCGATCTCCTCAATGACCTGCAGCACCAGGTTGCGGATCTCGTCTTCAGTCATCTGCCGGGGGAGGTAGGTTTGAAGATACTTGATTTCTTCTTTAAGCTTGTTAACCGTTTCTTCCCTGTTGGCCCGCTGATAGTCCGGGATAGCATCCTGCCTCTTTTTGATCTCCCGGGCTATAACCCCGAAAATCTCCTCATCGCTGAGCTCGCGGTTCTTCTCTATTTCCTCATATTGAATAGCGGTTTTTAAGAGCCTCAGCACTGAGAGCTTGGTCTTATTCCGGCCCTCTTTCATGACCGCTTTCATATCGGCATCTAGAGAATCCTTTAGGGCCATCGACTACCTCCCTAATCTTTTCTTTTTCTTCCTTGCGGCTTCAGCCTTCTTTTTTCTCCTGACACTGGGTTTATCATAATGCTCGTGTTTTCTCATTTCCTGCATTATGCCTGCTCGCTGACAGGAGCGCTTAAATCTCTTTATAGCACTGTCTAAGGATTCGTTTTTTCCGACTTTTACTTCGGCCATCTTTTCCCTCCCCTCCTCATATAACCGTTGCAACATACCTCTACATTCTACTCCTTGCCCCACCCCAACGTCAAGACAGCCACCATTATTCCATATCTTTGCCGCCCATGAGGTGGTAATGCAAATGGAACACTCTCTGGCCCGCTTTCCAACCACAATTGGTCATTAAGCGGAAGTTGCCGTCCAAACCGACCTGCCGTGCAATTTCCCGGGCCCGGTACTGTATATATCCAAGTAAGCCCTGATCAGACTCTTGAATGTCGTCAAGATTGGCGATGTGTTTCTTGGGCATCAGAAGGATATGAACAGGTGCCTGGGGGTTGATATCGTTTATTGCCAGGACATCTTCATCTTCAAATACAATGGAGGAGCCAATTTCCTTGTTGATTATCTTGCAGAACAGGCATTCAGTCACGTCGTCACCCCTTTATTGATTATTGATTCAACTACCCGTGGAAATATTCCTCCCTGATTCAGCAACTTCCCCATTCCCAATGATCGTCCAGCGAACGCCTCATGATGCAAATTGGGGGAAACTATTGTCAAATATATTCTAATTGTATTAATGTTCAGAAATCAAGCTTCCAGGTTAAGGGACTCGATCCGGCCTGCCAGCTTCAAGTCATCCTTTACCCCGAAAATCCTGGCATTGTAAAAGCGGTTGGTATCCTTGGCTCCTTCTACGATTACCTCCACGTAATTCTCGCTTAAGCCCCTCATTCCTCCCGGAGCCGTTTCCTCCGTCAACACCTGCAGCTCCGCACCGATCAGGCTCTGCAAAAACGAGGTCCGGCGGCGATGTCCCAGTTCGATCAATTCCTGACTGCGTTCCTTTTTGACGGTTTCGCTCACCTGGTTCTCCATCAGCGCAGCTCTGGTCCCGGGGCGAACCGAGTAGCGGAATACATGCAGGTCATTCAAGGGACTGTCCTGGATCAGCCGATATGTTTCCCTGAATTCCCGCTCTCCTTCTCCGGGAAAACCCACCATGACATCGGCGGTCAGACCCATTTTCGGTTCACGCAAATACAGTTCGTTTAGGAGCTCAAAGTATTCGCCTGCCGTATAATGCCGGTTCATGGCCTGAAGGATCTTGTCACTGCCGCTCTGAAGCGGGATGTGCAGGTGTTTGCATAAACGGGGCTCATTTATGACCAGCTCAACCAATTCCTCATTGATTTCCGTCGGTTCCAGCGAACCCAGGCGAATTCGATAGTCCCCCGGAACCCGTGCCAAAATCATTTTGAGCAGCCGGGTGAGGTCCCACCCTTCAGTATCTTTCCCATAATGCCCCAGGTGAATCCCATTCAGCACAATCTCCCGGTAATCGGCAGCAAGCATGCTTTGAATCTCTTCCAGCACGTGCTCAGGGAGCTTGCTCCTCACCGGCCCGCGCAACCGCGGCACGATGCAGTAGGAGCAATAATTCTCGCATCCGTCCTGGATTTTGATAAACCCGCGGGTTCGCCGGTGGTGATGGGTGTATCTTGCAGGCCGCAGTCGGCTCGAGTCGTAGGAAACCTCTTCTTCCTGCCGCAGGTACCGGTTTATGCACTCGACCAGGAACTCTTTATCCTGGTTGGACACCAAGAGGTCGACATCCAGCAGTCGAGCCAGCTCTGATTTTGCCAGCTGGGCATAACAGCCGGTTACAACCACCAGACTGCGGGGGTTGTTTCTTTTGGCCCGGCGTATGATGGCGCGGGACTTCTTTTCCGCAGCCCGGGTGACTGCGCAGGTGTTTATCACGTATATATCAGCAGGTTCAGATGAATCGGCAATTTGAAACCCCTGGTGAATGAACTCCTCTCGCAGGGCCTCAGCCTCCACCTGGTTTACCTTGCATCCCAGGGTAAACAACGATACCCGCAGGCTGCCGGCAAAAGCCTCCTGGGGGGAAAGAGAAAACTGGGCTGCTTTTTCCATGTTACCAGTAGCCTTTGGCTGGTCGGGTATCCCGTATTTTTCCACCCGGTCGGCTCTCCTTTCCATGGTTTTTCAAAGTCACAAAAAAAATTTGTACGGCAGATGTTTATTCGCAGCCTCCCAGGTCCCCCAGTTCATACATCAGAATTGACAATGCCACCAGTCCTGCAGTCTCGGTCCTGAGGGTTCGGGGGCCCAAACCAGCAATCATCACCCCGCTATCCTCGGCCAACCTCGCCTCATCCCTTGAAAATCCCCCTTCGGGGCCGATATATATAACCGTTCCCAGTTCCAGCATGGCCTGGCGGTGCTCTTTGATTAATGCCCCCAAAGGCATTTCTTTACACCCTTCATAGAAGAAAATACCGGGCACCCCGGAAAACCTTTTCAGAACCGCGCTCAAACTGGATACCTCTTCCACCGGCGGGGGTTGACTGCGCCCGCACTGCTTGCAGGCCTCCAGCGACAGCCGGTTCCAGCGCCGGATCCGGTTTTCGGCTTTTTGTGAATCCAGTTTGACCACCGAATGCTCGGTCTGAATGGGGATAATCCGGCTAACACCCAATTCCACCGACTTCTGTATTATGTAGTCCATCTTCTCCCCTTTGGCAAGACCCTGCACCAGGGTTATGACCACCGGGGGCTCGGCAGCAGCGAGCGTGCGGGAAAGCACCTTTCCTTCCACACGGTTGCTGTCAACAGATGAGAGACGGACCTGGTACTCATAACCGGAGCCATCAAACACGCCGATCACATCTCCGGGCTTTAACCGCAGGACCACGGCAATATGGCGGGCCTCCTCCCCGCTGATCGATACCCGGTCTCGATTCAAATTATCGGCGGCGACATAAAAACGGCGCATATACTACGGCCTCCTGGCCAGAACCGCTACCCAATCCTCATCCCGGTTCGTTGACTCTACAATCAGTCCCTTTTGGATCATTGCAGTATGCAGTTGCGGCCACTGTTCCTGGCCAATTCCGGCCAGTATCATCCTCCCGCCGGGTTTGGTGAGGGAGATTAGGCATTCGATCAGTTGGCAGAGAACCGGACCCGTCAGATTCGCCGTCACCAGGTCCGCTTCCGGTGCACAGAATTCGGCCAGGTCCTGTTGTTCCACAGCCACCCTGGATTCAACCCCGTTTTGCTTAATGTTCTGCCGGGCGGTATCCACTGCCACCGGATCGATATCAATGGCTATGACCTCTCCGGCACCCAGTTTGGCCGCGGCGATGGCCAGGATTCCGGACCCGGTGCCGATGTCCAGCACCCTTTGCCCGGGAACCAGTGTCATCTCCATCATCTCCAGACACTGGCGGGTCGTGATGTGGGTGCCGGTTCCAAATGCCATCCCCGGATCCAGTTCGATAATCAGGTCTTCTGCCTGTGGATTATAAGTTTCCCACGTCGGTTTGACCACCAGCCTCCGGCCAACGCGGGTCGGATGGTAATAGGCCTTCCAGTTGTCGGCCCAGTCCTCATCCCGCACAGCCAGGACTTCAATATGGCATGTTTTCCCGGCTATTGATTTCAGGTCATCTATCTGCTTGGGGGTGAGCGTGTAAGGAGCGGGGTAAAATGCTCTAATGACGATGGAACTCCGTTCCAGGTACTCCTGTTCAAAACCGTGGAGTTCCCAGCTCCCCTCAGCAATGTGTTGGCGGATGGCGTAGGGATCCTCAATTATCACCCCGCCTGCTCCCCATTCGTGAAACAACCCTGCGATAACCTCGGCGCAGGGTTCTTCTGTCGAGACGCGGATCTCACTCCATTCCACAGCTTTCACTCCCAAGTAATTCTTAATCCAGCTTATTAAAGAAAAGGTTTATCCGGTGAAGGCATCTTTCACTTTATCGAAAATGCCTTTATGATCACGTTTTTTCTCCTCTTCCTGTTCAAACTTCCTGAGCAGTTCCTTCTGCTTTTCCGTCAGCCGGGTGGGAGTGACCACCTTAACAAACACAATCTGATCACCACGCCGGGTTCCCCTGATATGCGGGATCCCCTTGCCCTTTAGAGTAAAACTGGTTCCGGTCTGCGTTCCCTCCGGGATCTTTATGCTCCCGCTGCCGTCCAGGACCGGTACCTCTATCTCATCACCCAGAGCCGCCTGGGTGAAAGTTATCGGAACCTCACAGTATATATCAAACCCGCGGCGCTCAAATATCTTATGGGGTTTAACCTGGATATAAACGTAAAGATCCCCAGGAGGACCTCCATTTATACCCGGTTCTCCTTCGCCCGCCATACGAAGTTTGGAGCCGGTATCCACCCCGGCCGGGATCCGCAGGGTAACACGCCGGTGCCGCCTGACTTTCCCCTGACCGTGGCAGGTTCTGCACGGTTTTTCAATTATCCTGCCGCTGCCCCCGCAGCGGGTGCAGGTTCTGACGGTCTCAAATCTCCCCAGGGGTGTGGCCTGTACATTGCGCACCTGACCCCTGCCATTGCAGGTGGGACATGTTTTCGGCGATGTACCAGGTTCCGCACCGCTGCCTTCACAGACATCACAATCTTCCAGGCGAGGGATCTGGATCTCCTTCTCCGCGCCGAAAGCGGCATCCTCAAAATCAATGACCACCTGCATTTCCCGGTCTGCACCCCGTTGGGGGCCGGTACGCCGGCGCCGACCGCCGCCGCCAAAGAAGATATCAAAGATATCACCCATGCCGCCAAAGTCGAAATCAAAACCGCCGCCAAATCCCTGATTGGGATCGAACGCTGCATGGCCAAACTGATCGTACTGCCTGCGCTTCTCCTCATCGCTGAGCACAGCGTAAGCCTCGTTTATTTCCTTCATCTTGACCGCAGCCTCTTCCTTGTCTTTGGCCACATCGGGATGGTATTTCAAGGCCGCGTTGCGATAGGCCTTTTTTATTTCCTCTTGAGAAGCATTACGGGAAACACCCAGGATCTCATAGTAATCCCGTTTTGCCACTATAAAACCACCTTTCGGAGGACAGGATGAAACGATCGGCTAAAAACTCACCCGCCTGGGATTAACACTAATATAAAAATACAACAAGCAACCTTTCAATACCATATCACATACCGGAGGCGTGGTATAACCGCAGAATACATTGTTCGGAAAAAAGGAGTAAGAGGAAACCTGGTTCCTCTTATTCCTTGCCCGGCCCGTTTTACTTGTTGTCATCCGCTATATCATAATCCGCATCATACACCCCGCCGTCAGATTGTTCACTGCTGCCAGGCGCCGCCTGTTCATATGCTTTTGCAGTAACCTCATACAAGGCGGTGGTGAGCTCCTCCGTTTTCTTCTTGATCAACTCTATATCATCGCCCGCCAGGGCCTTGGACAATTCTTCTTTGCTGGCCTTGAGCTTATCTATTAGGGCTGCATCTACCTTTTCCCCGAAATCCTTAATGGCCTTTTCCGCCTGGTAGACCATGCTGTCTGCATGGTTACGCGCGTCCGCCGCCTCTCTGGCTTTGCGGTCCTCTTCGGCGTACTTCTCAGCTTCCTTGACCATTCTTTCAATCTCCTCGCTGGTAAGGCCCGAGGAAGAAGTAATGGTAATCTTCTGCTCTTTGTTCGTCGCCAGGTCTTTGGCGCTGACATTTACTATCCCGTTAACATCAATATCAAAGGTGACCTCAATCTGAGGCACTCCCCGCGGCGCCGGGGGGATCCCCTCCAGATGGAAACGTCCCAGGGTAACATTGTGCTTGGCCATAGAGCGCTCTCCCTGGAGGACATGGATTTCCACCGAGGTCTGATTGTCAGCCGCCGTAGTAAATATCTGGCTCTTGGAAGTCGGTATGGTGGTGTTGCGTTCTATCATCTTGGTGAACACACCGCCCAGGGTCTCAATCCCCAAACTGAGCGGGGTAACGTCCAGGAGCACGACATCCTTGACTTCACCGGCCAAAATGGCCGCCTGAATAGCCGCCCCGATGGCCACCACTTCGTCCGGATTGATCCCCTTGTACGGTTCTTTCCCCAGGTAATTCTTGATCGCCCTTTGTACGGCCGGAATCCTGGTTGAACCGCCTACCAGGATGACCCGGTCGATCTGTTCCGGTTTAAGCCCCGCATCCTGCAAAGCCTGGCGGGTAGGTCCCATGGTTTTCTCCACCAAGTCGGCCGTAAGTTCGTCAAATTTGGCCCGGGTCAGAGTCATATCCAGGTGCAGGGGACCTTCGGATGTAGCCGTTATAAAGGGAATGTTGATATCGGTAGTGGTCAGGGTTGAAAGCTCGTGCTTGGCCTTCTCGGCAGCTTCTTTCAGGCGCTGCATTGCCATCTTGTCATTTTTGAGATCAACCCCGGTAGATTTCTTAAACTCATTGACAAGGTATTCTATGATGCGGTCATCAAAATCGTCACCGCCCAGGCGGTTGTTACCGCTGGTAGCCTTAACTTCAAAAACCCCATCCCCGATCTCCAGGATGGAAACGTCAAAGGTTCCTCCTCCCAGGTCAAAAACCAGGATGGTCTGATTCCCCTCTTTATCCAATCCGTAGGCCAGGCTTGCGGCCGTAGGTTCATTGATAATACGCAATACCTCAAGACCCGCAATCTTACCTGCGTCCTTGGTTGCCTGTCTTTGGGCATCGGTAAAGTATGCCGGGACTGTGATTACCGCCTGAGTAATAGGTTCCCCCAGATAGGCCTCCGCATCGGCTTTAAGCTTCTGCAGGATCATGGCCGAAATTTCGGGCGGAGAATATTCCTTGTCATCTATCTTCACCCGGTATTTGGTACCCATGTGCCGTTTGATAGAAAGGATCGTTCTGTCGGGGTTGGTAACTGCCTGCCTTTTGGCCACCCGGCCGACCAGCCTCTCCCCGGTTTTGGAAAACCCTACTACTGAGGGAGTAATCCTTTCTCCTTCGCTGTTGGTTATTACTGTAACATCATTGCCATCCATAAATGCGATACAGGAGTTCGTAGTCCCCAGATCAATACCTACCACTTTGCCCATAAAAGCACCTCCGTTGATATCTCTGATTTGCCTTCCATTGCTCAAATTCAAAAAATCTATAAAATCCCCGACCAACCACAATCCGTTTCACGAATAACAAATAATCCCTTCATCAAACCAGGACATCCTACCGTGTACGTGTATATATAATTATTCCTCTTCCGTTGACCTGGTTTGAGCCACCACCACCATACTGGGACGCAGAACCCGTTCCAGATAAGTGTATCCAGTCTGAAATTCCTGGACTACGGTACCGTCAGGGTATTGTCCGCTTTCGTCTACGCTGAATGCTTCGTGAAACCGGGGATCAAACATCTCGCCTTGGGCGGGAATAGCTTTTACCCCTTCCTGTTCAAGCAGATCCAGGAGTCTTTTCTCAATCATTTCAACCCCTTTGAGGAGTGAGGATACGTCTCCTCCCTGTTCTATGGCCGCCTTTGCTCTCTTGAAATCATCAACAATCGGTAACAGCTTTCTCAGCAAAGGCATATTTCCATAACGAAGCAACTCCTCTTTATCCTTCTGCCACCGTTTGCGTTGGTTTTCGGCATCCGCCAAAGCCCTCATATACTTGTCATAGTATTCCTGGGCTTTGAGCCTTTCCGCCTCGAGCTGTTCCTGCAGCAGGCTTACCTCGTCCTTAGCCTCTTCAGCTCCCTCTTCAGGCTGGTTGTCGCCTTCAGACAAATGCTCAGGTCTGTTCTCCTTTTCCAGATCCATTTCACAGTTTCTTTCGTTATCCATTTCGTCACCTCATTAAACCTGATTCCAGTATTCTTAGGTTCTGGCGATTCCTTTTTCTATATCAACCATCGTGTTTATCCACGAGCGGACACGGCACTTCGCCGGCGGCCTGCACAGCCTTGATCTTGAACAGGGCAGGAGCCCAAACCCCGGCCTCTTCTGCCGGTATCACCTGCCCGGTATCGCAATAAACGACCCATCAGCACCTCTCGGGAAATTACCCGAGTCGCGGTGTTGTTAACCGGAGTCTTAAAATTCCTGTCCCGCCTTAACCCGGTTGCCGTTTAAGGTTTCCTATCTCGACATATTATTGATGATTTCCTGTACAATATCGCGGACTTTTTCTACCGAGGCCGACGCTCTCCAGTACTCCATCCTTACCGGACCGATTAATCCTATTCTGCCCTTTTCGTTGCCCTCAACCACATAAGTGGTGAAAACCACGCTGAGTTCCTTTATCTCCTCGGCCTCATTTTCGGTTCCAATCTTTATTTTTACCTCTCGCGGTGCGGTTTCACTTACCATGCTCTTTATGAGTTCATGTTCTTCCAGAGCCACCAGCAGCTTGCGGAGCTTTTCAAAGTCCTTGAATTCAGGCTGATTGACGATATTCAAGGCTCCGTTAATGAACACCTTTTCATTGTCGTCATTACCCAGAGTCAGCTCAATGGCCTCCAGAACCTTATCGATAAACTGGCGCCGGTGCAGCAGCTCGTGACGCAGGCTGCTCAGCATGGTACGACCGATGCTGCCAAAATGAGTCCCCTGGAGGTTTTTTGTAAACAGCCGTGACAGGTGCTCCAAGTCTTGAGCTTCAATGGACTCCGGCACTTCGATCCGCTTGTGGATTACATTGCCCAGATCGGTTACCATGACCACCAGAGCCTGCCTGTGCCCTACCGGCACCAACTGCAGATGCAGCAGTTTGCCGGCCGACATAGGAGGAGTGATGACCACCGAGGCATAATTCGTGAATTGAGCCAGGACATTCCCCGTCCGCCGGATGACGGTGTAGATGTCCTCAATTTTCTGAGAAAGCACACTTCTCAGGTATTCCTCTTCTTCGGGGGTGAACTGTTCCTTCACCATCATGTAATCAACATAGTACCGAAACCCGGATTCGGAGGGAATGCGTCCCGATGAGGTATGAGGTTGTTCCAGAAAACCCATTTCTTCAAGATCAGCCATCTCATTGCGCACAGTTGCCGGGCTGACTCCAAGATTACGTTTTTTAACAATAGCCCGCGATCCTATAGGCTCCGCAGTTCGAACATACTCCTTCACAACCGCTTCGAGAATCGCTTTTTTACGCTCATCTAACATCATAGCTACCACCCTGTTAGCACTCTCGGGAGTCGAGTGCTAATATCTTACTAAGAAAATAGCACCAGTCATTTCCTTTGTCAAGCCGGGACATTCCTGAACCTGAGCCCTGTCTCCTGCTGTCAACACACCTGGAGGATTACATGGGCCCATTCCCAACTTTCTACAGAATTGCGTCCAGTATCCTCACAAACACGCGGTTGGATAGAAAATATCCCCGCCGGGTCAGGCGCAGCCAGGGATGATTATACTCCAGCAGCCCCTCTTCCCGGCTTTTCTCCAGGGCATCTGCAAACACCGCCAAAGGCTGCAGGCCAAATCGCTTTTCAAACTCGTCTACATTAACCCCCCGGGTCATCCTTAGCCCCATGATCATGGCATCGCACCCTGCTTGATCCCTTGACGTCAGGGATTCCATAACCTCCCGGGGCGGTTCCTGGCCCTTGGATAGAAGATTCTCGATGTACTGCCGGATTTGAGGCAAGTTCCGGTACCGCACACCGCCTTTGAAAGATACTGCTCCGGCACCGAGTCCCAGATAATCACCGGCCTCCCAGTAGTTGAGGTTATGGCGGCAGGCTCTTCCGGGTCGGCAGAAGTTGGAGATCTCATAGTGTTGATAACCTTCATGCTTAAGGAGGTCAACGGCTGCATAATACATGTCGGACTCGTCCTCCTCCGGCAAAGCCGATACCTCCCCTTTTTGCAGGCGGAGCGCCAGCGGCACCGTCTCCTCCATCTGGAGGAGGTAACAGGAGAGATGAGCGGGCGCCAGTTTCACGGCCTCCTGCAGGTTTTGCTCCCATTCGGGCAGGCCCTGTCCGGGAATGCCGTAAATGAGATCGAGCCCGTAATTGACTATTCCCGCATTCACCACATACTCAACGCTCCGGTATACCGCATCCCGGGAATGAATCCGGCCCAGGAGCTCAAGTTCGGATTCATTAAACGACTGCACCCCCAGGCTGATGCGGTTGACCCCGGCCTCACGACAGGCCTTCAGCCCTTCAAGGCTGACGGTTCCCGGATTGGCTTCCATGGTTATTTCGCAGTTGGCAGCCACTGAGAAGAATTTGCGGATATGATCCAAAAGCTTTTGGATCTGAGCAGGCGACATCAAGCTCGGGGTGCCGCCGCCCAGGTAAACGGAAATGGCTGTTCCCCATTCCTGCAGGTCGGCGATCCTCTCAATTTCGCAATTAAGAGCTTTGCAGTATTCATCTGCCAAATCCGCCCGGTAGGGGATGGAATAGAAATCGCAATAGTCGCACTTGCGCAGACAGAAAGGAAAATGTATGTAAATGCTCATCGGCATGAGCTTAGAGTCAGCCGAGTTTGGCCGGCCGGTTTTCATAACGCTCCCGGCCGCATCAGGAGGACTATATTCCTGAACCCTGCACCCTTTGGTGATCTCTCCGTCCATCATCGATCATCATTCATATTTAAAACAGAAATAAAGGTCTCTTTGGGGACTTCGACCCTGCCGATCTGTTTCATGCGTTTCTTGCCTTCTTTCTGTTTCTCCAGCAGCTTTTTCTTGCGGGTTATGTCTCCCCCGTAGCATTTTGCCAGCACATCTTTGCGCCTGGCTTTGACAGTTTCTCGGGCGATAACCCGGCTGCCGATGGCTGCCTGAATGGCGACTTCATACAGCTGCCGGGGGATGATCCGGCGCAGCTTTTCCACAATAGCCCGGGCGCGCGGATAGGCCTTGTCCTTGTGCACGATAAACGACAGGGCGTCCACTATCTCGCCGTTCAACATAATGTCGAGCTTGACCAGCTCCGACTCCACATAGCCTATTATCTCATAATCGAAGGAAGCATAGCCCTTGGTTCTCGACTTCAAGGCATCAAAAAAGTCATAGATGATTTCGGAAAGAGGCATATCATAGACCAGCATCACCCGGTGAGGTGAGAGGTATTCCATGTTCTTGAAGGTGCCGCGTTTCTCCTGGCACAGTTCCATGATGCTCCCGATATAATCGTCGGGAACCATTATGGTGGCCTGTACATATGGTTCCCTGACCTCCCGGATCCGACCGATTGGCGGCCACTGGGCGGGATTGTCAACCTCGATTACTTCACCGTTCTCCAGCAGCACCTGGTAAACCACGCTGGGGGCGGTGATGATCAATTCCAGGTTGTATTCACGCTCCAGCCTTTCAGTGATTATCTCCATATGCAGCAGTCCCAGGAAACCGCAGCGGAAGCCAAACCCCAGGGCCTCCGAAGTCTCGGGTTCAAACTGCAGGGAGGCATCATTGAGCCTCAGCTTCTCCAGAGCATCACGCAGCCTTTCAAACTCGTTGTTTTCCACCGGGTATAAACCGCAGAACACCACCGGTTTAATCCGGCGGTATCCCGGCAGAGGTGCCGGCGCCGGGAATTTGGCAGAGGTTATGGTATCCCCGACCCGGGTGTCGAGGACGTTCTTGATTCCGGCGGCCAGATAACCTACCTCTCCCGCCTTCAAAACCTCCACCGGTTTCATGCGGGGAGTAAAGATCCCGATTTCGGAGACCTCATACTCCTTGCCGGTAGCCATCATCCGGATCAGATCGCCCTTTTTGACCTGCCCCTCGAAAACCCTTATGTAGCTGATGGCTCCGCGGTAGGAGTCAAAAAAGGAATCAAAAATCAGTGCCTGGAGGGGCCGGTCGGCATCTCCCCGGGGAGGCGGCACCCTGGCAACCAATGCCTCCAGGACTTCCTCAATCCCATAGCCCAGCTTGGCCGAAACCCGGATAATGTCCGAGGAATCAATTCCCAGCACATCACCCATCTCTTCAATTACCCGTTCCGGGTCGGCGTTGGGCAGGTCGATTTTATTTAACACCCCGATAATTTCCAGGTCCTGCTCCATTGCCTGGTAAACATTGGCCAAGGTCTGGGCTTCAATCCCCTGAGAGGCATCGACGACCAGCAGGGCTCCTTCGCACGCCGCCAGACTGCGCGAAACCTCATAGGTAAAATCAACATGCCCGGGGGTATCGATCAGGTTCAAAATATAAGTCTGGCCGTCCCGGGCCTTGTACTCCAGACGGACCGGGGTCAGCTTGATGGTTATTCCCCGCTCCCGTTCAAGATCCAGGGTATCCAGGAACTGCTCCCGCATCTCACGTTGGGAGAGGGCCCCGGTATACTCCATCAGGCGATCCGCCAGGGTCGATTTTCCATGATCGATATGGGCGATGATACAGAAGTTACGAATATTATTCACAAAGACCCTCCATCAGACCCGGTACCTTATGCCGGGCAGGCGTTTTCTGATGATATCAAATACCAGTTCAGTTTCTTCCAGGCGGAATACGGAAATAATTATACCGTAAATACCCGCTCCAAGTCCCAGTCCCGTCAAAATCATTATAAGGGCATTCACTTTAGGTGTAAAAACCAACCAGGAGCCCACCCAGGCTGCGCCATAGCGGGCCCCGAGATACGTTATCAGCGAACCCAAAACGGCAACCAAAAAGCTTCTTGCCAGGACTCCCCCTCCAATATGTCCCAGCCTCTTCCTTATTAGAACGATTAAGAGCAGCATGTTAAATACCCCCGCCACCGAGTAAGCCAGGGCCAGACCCTCATGTCCCATGGGTTTAACCCAGAGAATCGAGAGGGCAATATTCAGGATAATGGAGGCTATGCCGGTCAGCACTGGGGTAACAGTGTCTTTAAGGGAGTAAAAAACACGGTTTGCCAGTTGAAGGGCACTGTAGGCGAAAAGCCCGATGGAATAGTAGAACAGAGCCTGGGCCGTGGTAATGGTGTCTCGGGCGTCAAACTGTCCTTGTTGGAAGAGCAGAGCAATGAGCGGTTCCCGCAAGGCCATTAAACCCAGTGCGGCCGGAATTGTAATTATAAAAACCCCGCGCAGCCCCAGGGAGAAAAGGCGTTTGAATTCGGTAATATTGTTTCTGGCCACCTGCTCGGTCATGGTGGGAAATACAGCCATGGCCACCGACATTCCAAATATGCCAACCGGCAGCTGCATAATACGCTGGGCCAGGCGCAGAGCTGATATTGAGCCTTCGGGCAGTCCTGAAGCCAGGTTCTGGTTGACAAACAAATTGATCTGGGTTACCGACAGGCCTATAACCACCGGTACCATCAGGATCAGTATCTGCCTGAGCCCCGGATGATTCGGATTTAAGATAGGGTAATACCTGATTCCGGCCCGAGCCAGTGCCGGGATCTGAACGGCAAAGCTCAGGGCCGAACCCACCACCACCCCAACCGAAAAAGCCATGATGCCCCACTGACGAGCCATCATGACTCCCACCAGTATTATCCCCAGGTTATATATGATCCCCCCGAGTGCGGGTAAAGTGAAATGCTTGCGGGCGTTCAAGACCCCCAGGGATATGCCGCTCAGGGCCATAAAAAAGGTCTGGATGAGCATTACCCGGGTAAGGCCGGCAGCCAGCTCAATAGCTTCCGGGGGCAGTTTCGGAACCAGGAGGGTGATCAGCACCCGGGCGTTGATCATCCCCGGGATGATAAGCAGTATAAGCAACAAGACGGTCCAGTTTAAGACCAAACTGGTAACCTTCCAGACTTCATCTTCGTCTCCCCGAGCCAGATAATGGCCCAGGACCGGGATGAGGGCAGAACTCAAGGCCCCTCCAACCAGGAGCATATAAATGAAGTCAGGTATTGAAAAGGCCGCATTATAAGCATCGGTCACATAGGTTTGTCCAAACCATGAGTATATGACCACGTCCCGGACATAACCCAGAAACCGGGCCACCAGCATGGTCACCATCAAGTAACCGGCAACTTTGGCAATCGTTTTTCCCTCAGGCATAGGTAAATACTCCAAGCAGCATTAAGCATTAATATATCCAAAATCACCAACAATGCAAACAATTACTGAAAAAAGGAAGGTCGAAAGAGGTGAGAGGTATCCCAAGAAAAAACAGGCAGGTCCAGGGTTTTGGCAAAGGCCAGATCCTGACACCAGCTTACAATCCACTGCAGGCTTTCTTCCAGGCGGTGACCGGAAAGGTTTATTGCCGGCAGCCAATCGGTCATGCTGTCGGCAGATAAATGGAACTCATAATCCTTCCCCAGGAAGGTAAGCCTGGTACTGCCGCCCCTGCTGTCCAGGGCCAAAACCGTTACCGGCTTTCCTCCCAGTTCTTCAATAGAGTCGGCAGCCATCCCCATGCCCATCGCCAGGATAACCGCCGCCAGCAGAATGATCAGGTAAAAGTACCGCATTCAATTCCCTTCCAGTAAAACCCGGGCGAGGACCTCGGCAAAAAGGCTTACCCCGTAGTTGGCCTCCTCGAGGTTGTTGTATTCGTTGCCTACCTCAATCAGGATTGACGGTGAGTAAAGGTCCTGGTTATAGGTACCCGGTTTGATTCTGACTCCCCTGACTAAACCCGGATAAGTGTTTTCGGCTTCACTGTACAGTTTTTCCGCAAACTCCAGGTTCTTTTCCCATTGAGGGTTGTTTTTCCGCTGGTCGCTGCCCACCACGATGAGGATTTGAGCAGCCTTTCTCCCCTTAATATCCACGACGGCGCCGGTTTTCTGTCCCGGTATCGAATCCCGGTGCACGTCGATGATGACACCCCAGCTGTCATCTTCCTCCAGCAGCTGTTTGACCGTTTCCCTGGATTTTACATAGGACTGGGTGTATTCCGGCGAATCATGAACGGTATCTACAAAAACTGCCCGGAAGCTCAACTGGCTGAGATGCTTGGCCAGCTCCAAAGCCACATCATTAATCAGACCCCGCTCCCGCTCCGAATGGGTGCGATTGTCATCAGGAAGATAGGTTTCGGAACTGTGAGTGCAGTATATGGCCACCGGCGGATAGCGCTCATTGACGGCTATATCATTGTCGTTATCGCTTTCCTGCACATAAGGGGACTGGTCCAACCCACCCTCAACGGAAGTTCTCGGGGGGTCCGCCATTGCAGATACTGCAGCCGTCAAACCCTTGATGGGCCGCATGTGTGAGGTTACCATATCAATCGGCTCGTTGATTACCACCCCGGTGGATCCCAGAAGCTTTTTCCATGACAGACCATCCGGCCGGTTTACCAACCCTCCGATATTTGACCTCAGCATGTACTCTCCGCCGGTTTCGGATACATCAAGGACGTATGCGTACTCCCTGCTGTTTACAGAAACACGGTACGCCCAATCCTTTAAAGCCTGAAAGCAGGGAGCAGGGTCATAGCCCAAACCCATTATCAGAACCGTTAGGCCAAGCCCCGCTCTTAAAAACCACTTGCCAAGGGCAACCAGTATTTTTGCCATAATCTCCCCCTGCACTCATGGTTTGGTAGAATTGATATTCTGCCGCTGCAGGGGATAGAACAGCAAAAAAGTCCCAACAGTCGGTTGGAACTTTGATGCATCTCTTATCTTAACTCTGTGGGAACGAACGCGTCTATTAAACCTATCACAAACGCAGACAATAATGCTCCCAGGATGGTCACTGAAAGGTAGTTGGGAATAATAAACTGTGCGGCATAGATTACAACAACCGCAACCGCAAACCCAACTATCCCCCGGCTGCGTGGCGATATGCGTTCACCCAGAGCGAGCTCAATAAGGTAACCAAGTATAGCGATAACTATGGCGGCGATCAATGCCCCCGTAAAGCCCGACACTCTAATCCCCGGAAGCAACCAGGAAACGAGCATTAAAACCAGGGCCGACACCACAAAGCGAACTACTGTTCCCAGCACTCTTTCCACCTCCTTATCATCGGTAGATGATGTTATCTTGCCTGAATCCGTGAAAAACTATGCAAACCGTTGCATTTTGAATTCAATGATGATATTCTAATTCTGTCAATTTATGTGCAACAAAGGAGGTGCAAGGTTGGCAAAGAGCAAAACTCCCATGAAACGCGCACGGATGGCAAAAATTCGGCAAGCCAGCAATGCGTCAAAAAAGTCCGCCATGAAGACAGCGATCAAAAAGTTCGAAGCGGCAATTGCTGATAATAATAGATCGGAGGCCGAAGCAAGACTAATCGCGGCCATATCTATTATCGACAAGAACGCAGGCCGAGGAATTGTCCATAAGAACAAAGCAGCCCGCACAAAGTCACGGCTGGCCAAAAAACTGAACAAACTCGAAGTGTAGAACTCGAAGGCAACGCCTGCTAACAACGGCAGGCCTTATTTTTTTATGTCGCCAAGCCCGCCGGCCAAAATCCTGTCCAACCATCGGCGGCTGATCACTCCGGCATGCGGCGCCGGTTTTCACAGATTTCAACAATCATCGTTTCCAGAAGCAACCGGTGGTCCTGGGAGGTATTTTTTACGGCGTAATCTATCTCCGCCAACCTTTTCAGAGCATACTTGAGGTCCTCCGTTGTCATCGGGGACCGCAGCATCCTGTCAATGCGAAAAGGCTGTTTCCCAAGGAGGCGAGCTATGGCGGAAGAAGGTTCTCCCCGGGATGCCAGAGCCTGTACCTTGCCCAGCAGCACCAATTCCCGCGTGATCATATGGACAATCAGGGTAACGGGTTCACCCTTGTGCAGGAGGGTGGCGAGAGCCTGCAGAGCGTCGCGGGTATTCTTTCTCAGCAGGGCATCCGTCAATTGGAATACATTGAAGCCGCCGAGGTCCGACTCGATACCTGTCAAGTCGCCGACGGTTACGGTTTGTCCCCGGTTACATAATACCAGTCGTTCCAGTTCCGTAGCCAGGTAATTCATATCGCGCCCGCTTTTCACCAGAACCTCAACGGCCTCCCGCTGAATTCTGACCCCGGATTTTTTCAATTCTTCCACAATCCAGTCGGCGAGCTGGCGGGGACCGACTCCCGGCACTTCCAGAGCTTCCCCGTGTTTTCTGATGAGCTCGTCAAGACCCCGGGAACCCGGTTTTTTGTCGGCAGTTAAAACCAGGTGCAGCTGATGCGGCCGAGACCTAATAAAGGAGCCAATAACCGCTTCCCACTCCCTGGCGCCCGATTTGACAGACTTTTCCAACCAGGGCGGATGGCGCATCAGTACCACCCGGCGGTGAGCAAAAAGGGGTACTTCAGCCAGGTACTGCTCCAATTCGGACGGTTTGGTCTCTGCGGTGTTAAGGCTTACCACCTCGGGCTCATATCCATCATGCTGCTTCAGTTCTTCAATAATCTCCTGGAATCGCCTTTCCAGCAAGTAATCCTCCGGACCCCAGAGTAGAATCAATGGCGGTACGGTTTTGATTGTACTCACCCCCAGTCAGTAGATTAACCACAGGTTATGTGAAATCCTGCAGAGCGAGCGCATGCAACTCCGCAAAACCCCGCTGGAGGAGTAACGTCTCGCAACGGAATCGATGCTCGCAAGCTGCCGAATACGTCTGTTCCTGTGTTCGTATCAATATATAATATCTCCCCTCGTCCGCCGGCTCCCTCACCTGTTAAATGCTGTTCCTGTAACGCATGGTGCTGCCATTCAGCGAGTCGGTTGGCAATCATTCTTATAGCCGCTGTGGTCGGCGTCAAACAAAAGTCGGCGATGCCGGATTCCTCCCCGGATGCCGTTCTTAAGGCCCGGTGAGGATTTTGACATCCCTGCCCCGGGTAATAAAAGTAACCGCACCATCTAAATCTGTGCGAAAGATGCGCACCCCTTTTTCCCGGGCTCCCGCCAACACCTCGGGACTGGGGTGCCCGAAGGGATTGCGCATCCCGACGGATATCACGCCGTAATCCGGGTCGACCTGCTCGATAAAATTGTCCGACCAGGAATGCCTGCTCCCATGGTGGGGCAGTTTGAGAACCGTTGCCGAAAGATCCAGCCCCGGTTCGGCCATAAGCACCTCCAATTCTTTTACGCCCGCATCTCCGGTCAATAAAAAAGACACCTCTCCCTGAGTGATCTTAAGAATTACCGAGGTTTCATTACCGGTTTCGGTAAAAGCTCCGGGTTCCGGTGCCCACAACCACACTTTTGTTCCTCCGCCCAGAGACACTTCCCGCAGTCCCTGCAGCGATACCACTTTACCCTTTATCTCCCCCAGTTCTTCCAAGCATCCTTCCCCTGCCACCACTACCCGGGCAGGACACTCTTCAAGAACCGATTTTAAGCCCTGCAGGTGATCGCCATGCGGATGGGTGGCTACGGCCACGTCAAGGCTCCGGATTCCCTGTCTCCGCAGATAAGGAAGCACTACCCCCCTGCCCACATCGAACAAATCAGACCCTCCTCCATCCACCAGGATAGTAACTCCCTGCGGAGTCTTGGCAAAAATGCAATCCCCCTGTCCTACATCCAGAAACACCACCCGCAAGGTACCCGGAGATCTGAACTGCCCCGGAATCAGCAATGAGGCCGCGAATAGCAGTATTAAGCATACGCCCACACCGGACCGGAGCTCACCCATCAAAGTGTAAATGCGTCCGGTTTTGTCGCCCTGAAACTTAATCGCTGCTTCAGGTACAGGTATCCTTCCCCACAGCAGTACCATACCCAGATAAGCAATGGGTACGGTCCAGATGGCCGGCTGTGCCACCCACAAAAAGCCGCCGGGCATTCCCCCCAAGAGGGTCGAGCCCCACTGGACCAGAGCAGTAAGGAAACCGGCCGGAACCATAAAAACGGAAGCGAGCACCGGACTTAACTGAGCGGCCACCACTCCCAGAAAACCAAGAATGATGGCACCGCCGGCAACATTAATCAGCAGCAGGTTGGTGACTACAGAAACCAGGCTTACCAGATTGAAGTAGTATGCGGTCAAAGGCAGAGTCGCCACCTGTGCCGCCAGGCTGAGCAGAACCGCCTTCTCCCAGGGGTACTGCCAACCGGTTTTATCCCTCCACCTGGGATAAAGAAAGATTATACCCCAGGTGGCCAGGAAGGAGAGCTGAAAGGAAATCTCGAACAGGTTGGCCGGATTAATCAGCAGCAGGAGAATGCCGGCCGCGGCCAGCGATGAGGGCAGGTCCTCCTCGCGTCCGAAATAATGGGCCGTAAGTCCAAGGGCGGCCATCACCGAAGCGCGGACCATGGGAGCCGGCCATCCGGTCATGAAACCGTACATTGTAATAAGGGCGAAAACAAAGATGAGGCGGGTGGATTTTTTCTGTCCCAGGCGGTTGGCAACCCAGACCCCCATCAGTACGATGAAGCCCACGTGAAATCCGGAAACCGAAAAAATGTGTACTATCCCGGATTTCTGAAACAGGGCATACTGTTCCCGGCTTATCTCATCCTGAAATCCGAACAGCATCCCTTCCATTAATACCGCCTGCTCCGCGGTCATGCCGGCTCGAATCGCCTGCTGTCCCCGGTCAACGAGCCTGGACAGCAAAAGCTCTCCCGGACCCGACCGGTTGGCCACTACCCGGGGAGGAGGCTGTTCTCTTACTATCAGGTTGTAAAAGACACCGCGGTGAGACCAGTATTCCTTAAAATTGAAATCACCGGGGTTGGTTGGTCCCCGGATCTCACGAAGGGAACCGTTGACCTCCAGAAGATCGCCTTTTTGCAGGGGGAGGATTAGGGGAAGGAAAACCCTTACCTTGACTCCTTCTCTCTGCAGCAGGCCAGTGAAACGCAGCTCACCGTTCTCAGTGTAGGGCCTCTCCAGCACCAGAACCCTGGCTTCCATGAGGTATCCCTCTTGGAGGCTCGGGTGCCGGGGATGTACCAAATCCCAATAAACACTGCCGAAAACGGTAACCGCCGCCAGAAGGAGAAGAAGCGGCTTTCGCCGCTTAAGAGCGATGACGGCAATTACCCCTGCCAGGATAATACTCCACCAGAAATTGCCCCACTCGGCCAGTGAGATTCCAGTTGCCATTCCGATGAAAATCCAGGGCAGTATCCGGTCGATTATGACCACCCGCGTTCAGCCGCCATTTGGAAGTATTCTCGGCGGGAGCGACCGGGCATTCGTCAGGACGAATCATGGGAGACGGTGTTCACGTCTCTATCGGACACAAACCAGATCCTTGATTTCTGCAAACCTTTTCTCACCAATGCCCGAAACCTCAAGCAGTTCCTCAACTGCGCGGAAACCTCCGGTCCGCTCGCGGTAATCGACTATCCGTTGAGCCAGAGCCGGACCGATGCCGGGAAGCTTTTGATCAAGCTCTTCCACGGTGGCCTTGTTGAGATCGAGAAGCCCGTCGCCATGGAAGGCTGAGCCGGAAGACGATCCCGCTGTCGGTTCCCCCGCTTTCGGGACTACGATCTTTTCCCCATCCCTGATGGGAGCCGCCAGATTAATCGCACTCAAGTCCGCATTTTCTCCGGGCTTCGCTCTCTCCACCGCCTGAAATACCCGGGCTCCCTCTTCCAGTTCCATAACGCCGGGATTCATTACTTCGCCCACCACGTAGACATAGATACTTTTTCGTTCATCCTCGGCCTGAGTCTTCTGGTTTTGCACCTCGGAGGCGGTGAGATTATCCTGCAGGTTTCTTTTTCCCTCGGTATAAACTCCATACTGGTACCCGAGG
Source organism: Bacillota bacterium (assembly GCA_029781825.1). GTDB lineage: Bacteria > Bacillota > Syntrophomonadia > Syntrophomonadales > DTU052 > DTU052. The sequence goes on from JAKOVY010000066.1 coordinate 21,670, forward strand.
CCAAAACTGACAAGCAGCGCAATAACCACCGCCACCAGCATACGTCTTTCAATGTCAAACACGGTTCTGCTCCCTGCCAGAAATAGTTATTATTTCTCCTGATTCAATTTATTTCCTGCTAATTATTACACGTTTCGCTGGATGACGGAAGCTTTGCTTCCTGGCGCCGAACTCGCAACCTCCTTATGTATCACCTCCACCGATGAAGTGCACCCTCCCCGGCACCAGGCAATACCCGATCCCCGGCCGGGTTATTATAACCGGGTTTTCCCGGGTATGCCCCAGCTTGCGGCGCAGATTGAATATGTGGTAGCGGGGATTGCCGCCGCCGCTTCCGGTTGGATCACGGTTCAGCTCGTCGATCAGGAATTCGACCGATACCGGACGACCTTCCCGTCGATACAGTATCCGCAACAGCCTGATCTCGGAGGGGGTTAAATGGGTTCCCATTTTGGGAACCCATATCCTGCCGCTTTCAAGATCCACCAAAAGGTTAATTTCACGTTCTTTTTTCATCCCATTCTCCTTGTTCTTGAATAGGCCGGTGTTCCCGGCTTTTGACGCATGATGCCACACATCAGCAATACATCTTATTCGGACTACCTGGCTTCAGTAACGTGGAACTTTTCGCGGAGAAAAGAACAGGTTTTTCAAACGAGAGGTGTTTCTCTTTTGCTCTTCAAACGTAAATGATATATAGAAGGAGGTTTACAAGTTGGCCAGCGATTTCCTTCAATTATATGAGGAATGCTACGAAGACATATACCGGTATGTGTACTGTAAAACCGGCAACCCATGGGATACGGATGACATCGTCAGCGATGTCTTTCTCAAGGCCTTCCGGCATTTCGACTCAACCCGTCAAACCCATAAGGCCTGGCTGGTGACTATTGCCCGGAACACTACTGTAGACTACTACCGAAAATCAGGTCGGGAGCTGCCGGGCGAAACACCCGAAGGTATAACATTTTTAACCGTGCTGGAAGACCTGGAGCACGACCTGGAACGGGCCTGTTTGAAAAGCGCTCTAAGTCAACTGGATGCAGAGCTGTTTGAACTTATCAACCTGCGGTTTTTCTGTGGATTGAAGTTTAAAGAGATTGCGGAAGTCCTGGGCACCAAACAGGCAAACGTCAAAACCAAGTTTTATCGCACCCTGGAACAGCTTAGGAAGAAGGTGGAAGCATGTTTGGCAAGCGAAAAGATTTAGATGCATGGGGGAGGAAGATAGAAGCTCTGCGCGATGAAATTCCGGTAAACCGGGACTTGAAAGCGCGGTTGCGTGCGGAATTTGAGTCTCGTTCAACCACATCTCGGAGAAAACCGGCCTTTGCTCTGGCTGCGGTATTGACAGCCGCTATGGCTCTCGCCCTGTGGCTGGGTCTTGGAAACCGCGAAAACGGCAACCTGAATCCGGTTCTGGCCGCTGATCTTAAAATTGTCGATCAGGTATCCCTGGTGGATATTGCCTGGGGAAGCAATTTGCCGCCGGTAATAGGCAGCGATGAGATTTATATTCCCGTAGCGGATCAAGGAACCTTCAGTGTTCCTATCCACCCCGGGAAAGAAACCAAAGCTCAAAAGATCACCGACGGCAGCATACTCTTCCAGGCCCTGTCTCATGACGGCAAAACCGCGGCTTACGTCAACACCCGGGGAATATACCTGTACGATCTGGAAAGCGGGAAAAGTGATACCCTGATCGAAGGCAACGACTTCGATCTCTTTTACGAAGAACCGTCCTGGAGCGCGGATGACAAAAACCTGCTCGTTACCCGCAAACAGGTTGAATGGCTGGAGCATGGCTACGAAGTCAAGAGCCTCGATATTTATGAGATTGACCGCAGTGGAAAGAACCTGCGGAAAATTGCATCCGGATCTCATGCCTCCTACATTCCCGGAAGTCAGGACATCCTGTTCGAACGTGACGGGAAAATATTTGTAAGGAAACCATCCGGTGAGGAATTGCTGGTCGATGAGGGACGCTTTCCTGCCGTGTCCCCGGACGGGTTCTATATCGCTTATGTCAAGTCAACTCGGGAGGAAATGAAGCTAAGCGAAACCGCCAAGGTGGTAACAGAACTCTCCGACGTGCATATATGTTCGGTGAACAACTTTGCCGACGCCCGCAGTCTTACGTCCAACTATCCCTACCGCCACACCAACGAAGAGGAGTGGGCCCGGGAGTTGAATCCTGCACACGGTGAACAGAGCCTGGTTTTCAATGGCATGTACGAATACTACAACCCGGTCTGGGGGACTGATTCCAGGACCCTCTATGTCCTGAAGGGAAGCAACAGCGAAAACATACCCACCAGGATCACCCGCATTAATCTGAGTCCCACCAGTCTGGCGGCTGAAGAAACCGTGGCTCGCTACCTGGAGGCCGGTATTACTCGCGATGACGACTTTGCCCGCAGCCTCCTGACCGATCCCGAGGGTTACCTCACTATTTCCAACCCCCATCCGGTAGCTTACTCCATTACCGGCAGCGGTGAGGAAAACGGCCGGACCTATGTTGATGCCTGGCAAACCGAGGCCTACAATGCCGATGCTTACTACAGGCTGAATCACCTCCGCCTGTATCTTGTAAAGGGCAAAGAGGGATACAAGATTGAGCGTATCGTTAACCGCGAGGACGGAGTTGAGGTCTTGGGACGGGAGGACGGCATCTACATCCGCAAGAGTGATGAGGAGCACGGGGATCTCCTTCTGCAGGTAAAGGGTCTTCAATCAGGGACTCCGGATATGAGAAGGCTGTCTTCCCTGGCCTACAGCCCGGAGAAACAGCTCTTGCTCTACACCATCCAGGAACTTGAGTCCTTTACAGTAATCGCTCACGATCTGAAGCAGAATAGAGAGTTGTTCTCGCAGCAGATAACGGATGAAGATGCGGTGGTGATGGATCTCAGCCTTGACGGCAGCCATCAATACGCAGCCGTTCGCTACTACGGCGATTCCCGTCATAAAGTAAAGCTTGTTGATGTCCGGCAAAAAGCCTTTGTCGACGCCCCGTTCCTGGACAATGTCATGAACGCCTACTGGGCCGGCGAGAAGCTGCTGGTGGAAAAACCGGAAGCGGGCGGGACCATCCGCTGGATGTACGATCCCCGGACGGGAACGGCGGTAATAGGAGGGTAGCAGGTTAAAGGATACAGCTTATACCGCTGCCAACAAGCAGTCATGCTTACGCCAAAAAACACCGTTCTGCCTGGTCGCCAGGCAGAACGGTGTTATCGTTTTGGGTGTTGGGTATCCCTTTTTATTGGGCTGGATTATTCTTCGCATTTGCCGCCTTTCTTCACATTTTCCAGCACCGTGGGGATGAGTTCGGCCAGCTTATCCAGGGTTCCTTTCCGGCCTAAAGAGTATACCTTTACCTCACCATCCTGAATTATCACCATGGCAGTTGGATCGACCTTTGCTCCGCCACCCCCGCCGGTTGCTTTGCCGTGATGCGGACCCGATTTTTCACCGCCTTCGCCGACTCCGGTTCCAAACCCAAAACAAGCGGACAGGATGGGTATGATTGTAACATTGCCGCTGACGACGGGGGAACCGACCATGGTTTTGGTCGACATCAGATTCTCCAACTGGGATGTAATGGTTTCAATATTCTCCTTAAACACCTTTAACGACCTCCCGTACTCTAAATTTCTTGATATTAAACTTTGGCCGCCACAGAGAACGAACCGGGGATGAAAGAAGCAGAGCCACAGTGTACCAGATGACCACAATGGGGAAAAACCTGCCCTTTACTTCCCCTTCGATATCCAGATAAGCCTCCATGAAGTTTGGATTCAAGCGTACCCGGGGTTGTTCAACTGCCAGGGCTGCAATTACGCCGGACAACATCCCGGTTAAGGCCGGATCACCGGTACCATACTCGCCGTCCAGTCGGGCTTCCAGGTGGAAACACGGCACCAGTCTTATCAGGCAGCGGTAGACTGCATTCATCAGCTCAAGGTTAAGTACGTCCAAAAAGCGGCCCGCCCCCGGCTTTTGTTTTTTCGATTCTGTTTTGGCCTTTCCGGCGGCGAGGTTTTTCTCCCAGCAAAACAGCCTCAGGTACCGGCGGGTTTCGGCTCCGGGTTCCTTTGCTACATACAACCTAATCCAACCGCCGAGTCCGGACACTTCTCCATAACCGCGAAAAGCATTTTTGACCTGTACCTTGCCCTGGAAACTCACCGGAAGCACCAAAGGAATCAGGAGCAAGCCCAGGATTACTGATAATGTCACCGCAAGAACACTCATTGACTGCGCCCCCGAAACACCAGTTTTAACCCTTTTTTCCCCACAACCTCCAGCGCGGACGGAATCCTGCTGCCAATCGCTCTGGCTGCTCTGCTCAGGGTTCGGGTTCCCGGAATCAGGGTGATTGCAGCCGCAACCGGCTCCCATGCCAGTTTTTGAGTCTGCCAGTAGGAGAACTCGCCGACGGGCATCTGTGACAGTGCCCTGGCGGCGGTTATCGCCTGCTGACGCAGAAAAGGCAGCTCCGACGGCAGGTCCAATTCCTCCTCCTGTTCGAGTTCCAGCCACATCAGTTTAAGCCGGGAAAGCTCCTGACGGCATTCACGACATCGAGCAAGGTGGTTTTTCAGTTCTTTGACCTGTTCAGGTTCCAATTCCCGGTCCAGAAAAAGTTGCAGCATCTCGTGATTGCATTCCAATGCGGCTAAGCCTCCCATCCATAAACATCTTTCAACATCTGCCGCAGCCGATTACGGGCCCGGAAGAGATAAGTTTTGACCGTACCAACCGGTATACCGATCGAATCGGCAATCTCCTTATAGCTCATCCCTTCCTGGTGACGCAGGGTGAGCACCAGCCGATATTCCGGCGGCAATTCCTGCATGGCCTTTTCCAGGGCTTGCCTGGTTTCCATCCATTCCAGCCGCATCTGAGGATTTCCGCTGTTGCCGGCCGCCAGCGAATCCCCCAGGGTTAGACCGTCCGCGATATCCTGGTCCAGTGACAGCAAATCCGGCGAACGCCGACGCAGGAAATTGATCCCGGTGTTGATCACCACCCGACGGAGCCACGGCTTAAACGGCAGGTTGATCTGGTAGCTGTTAAGCCCCATCACTATTTTGACCATGGCCTCCTGAGCCAGCTCCAGGGCGTCCTCCCGCTGCCCGGTCATCCGGAAACACAGGCTGTAGATATAGCTTTCGTAACGGGAGAGCAACACCCGGTAAGCGTAATCATCTCCCCTCCGACATGCCAGAACCAGTTGGCGGTCATCCCGGGTATCCATCAGATAATTCCTCCTGGAGGATTTCATTTCTCTGTACACTTTCTCATTAAATAAGTTTCACCTTGAAAAACATTTAGTGATGACAATAACCCGCGAAAAAGTTTGAGGGACTATTCCGCCGCACGACGGAATAGTCCCTTCCGAGCAATAAGTATTGATGTTCTAACCGGTCCGGCGTCGTTTACGCCCGGTTCAGTTAGAATTCGGTACCGCTCAGTTTGCCGGTAAAGCTTCCATCTTTAACGGTCAGCCACTGGGTGGCTCCGCTGATCCATGTATCCGGATCGGGCGGGTTTTTAAAGATACTGGCCGGTTCGGATTCTACCCCTTCAAAACGAGCCGATGACCCATTGTTGCCTGCAAAGACGAGCCGATAGTTGCACCACTCATAAACCGGCTGGGCCTGCTCATACCTGGTGACATCCTCAAAATAGTACTGGGCTGCATATCCCTTACCAAGTTTACAGTATTCAAAAACAAGACCCAGCTTGTCGTTCTCGTAACCGACCAATCTCAGGGACTCTGTGGCTGCATCGTAGGCAACATCCAGCTTCCACTTGTCTCCATCTTTTTCGCCGGTGATCTGATAGCTGCCATCCCCATTGTCAACCAGACTTACATTATCAGCCCACCCCTGCTCGAGCATTGATTTTTCCATATTCACATCAAAATTCCCGGTGATGT
>JAKOVY010000172.1 GCA_029781825.1 Bacillota bacterium
AACAGACATATGTTCTTTCAAACGGATAACGGTATGGAGTTCGGTGGTAAGGCTTCCTCACGCAAACGACATATGATGCAGTCTTTTATCTTTGACCCTTTGAATATCTCTTTGCTTAATATCCCACCAGGCCAGAAACAGGCCAATAGCTATGTCGAAAGATCCCACCGCACCGATGATGAAGAGTTTTATGCCCTTAACCTCTCTCTTTCTACTTCAGTTCGATCTTTCCTTAACATGGCTCAGAACTGGATCTGCCATTACAACTACGAAAGACCTCACTTCGGTTCTAATATGGCCGGCAAAACACCTGTTGAAGCTATCCGTTATTACCGATCTTTATGCCATCCAGCTATCGGTGCTATGCCTGTGGTCGTTCTGGATCGCTTGGCCGTCCATATCTCCGACCTCTTCTGCCTCAACCTAATACCTTGGGACCATTCCCCACGTAATATTAAGAAATTGAACGAAACTCAGGCCTATTACATAATCCCGAGCTAAGCGCACAACAAATGGGGTACCGTTGAGCACGTTACCGAATACAAGTTATCGCAAAAGGCAAGTATCTGCAGCACAGGCTCAACGGTCGGATGATGGGTTGACATTGTCGGGTTCCCGGCCGTGCAGCCACATAGCCACCTTATCGAAATCCTCTTCATTCCACTGCCTGATCTTGGCAATCTCCCTGATACTCGGTCTTTCCGGACCATCAAAATAGAATGAGTGCACAATCTGGGTCTCGGGATAAACCTCGAGAATCCCCCAACCATCGTATAAGGGATTTTCGGTAAAATCTCTAACCTCTTCGGGAGTCAAAAGATATTGATAGATTACTTGCCCGTCCTCATAGAGCATTTCCAGTTCCATCTTGAAATCTCCCCTTCGTCATTACCGTTTCAAGTTTTTGATAACAAGTCGCGAATCGGTTCTATAAATTACGTTGAGATACTTTCCTTACCATGTAAAGCTTTAACTTCTATAAAACTATCACTGGTTTATTGCAGATTCAACCTCTTCCCCGACCCAATTGCGCAAAAAAACGGGGACTCGATATGTGTTAGATTATGGGAGTATTACATTGTGGCAGTATAACCAGGTAATCCTCCCCATTGCGGAAAGAGACGGTGAAAACTATGAAGGCAATTCGTCGAGGAATTAACAATATGTCACTGAGCACAATACTGATGGGGTCGTTTATTATCCTGAGCGTTATCACCTCTCTGATTGTTGGATACGTTTCCTATATTTCCGCCTACAAAGCAGAAATGGATGTGTTGAAGCAAAACCTGATATCCCCGGCTCAGAGTGCCACTCTATTCATTGGAGCTAAAAATTCTGGTATATGAACGTCTGGTAATCCCCGGTCGAGAAAAGTACAATCGCAACGATTATCAGGGCCCAGAATACGGCTTTGGTAAAATCGATCACCCATGACTTCATAATCATCACCTCCGCATGACTGCAGGACGAATCAGACCGTGTTAAAACAAACTCTGTTGCGTATTATTATGCATGCCAAGCATATTCACCAGCTTGCGGCTCGCTCCAGAGTTCCTCGCCTACGTCCCCGCAACTCGTTTTTCTTTGGGCGGGACAACCGACATACGCGGCATCCATGCCGCGGATGTCGGTATTTCGCCATCCGTGGCGAAATAGTCCCGCCCTAGACTCAGAAAAACTTCGTTGGGGGATGTAACGGCTCGTCACAAAGTCGCTCGCTCGCAAGCCGGTGAATATGTGATTCTGCTTAAAGAGCGATATTTATGTACTCGATTCTGTTTTAACACGGTCTACCGTCCTCCAGGTTCCATCAACTGAACATCCGGGTCAGGACATATATACTCTGTCCGGTATCGCAGGCAAAGAAGATCCAGCCGATATTGACGAAATTAAAGGTAAGCAAAATGCTTAGTACGTTCGCAGTCCTTGACTCCAGGAAACTACCCCGCTGCGACAGTACCGGCAGCAGGTACCTGCGGTACAGCCGAAGGGTGATCAGCCCCAGCGCATGATACAGTCCCCATAGGACAAAGTGCCAGCCCGCTCCATGCCAAAGCCCGGTTATGGCCATTACTATCAGGGTGTTTCGGATTGTCAGCGCCAACGTGCCGCGGCTGCCCCCCAGAGGAATGAAAATGTAATCACGAAACCAGCCGGTGAGCGACATGTGCCAGCGCTTCCAGAAGTCCGAAACATTTCGGGCCAGGTATGGCCAGTTGAAATTCTCCATGATCCGGTATCCGAACAGGCGGGCGATCCCTATAGCCAGGTCCGAGTACCCGGAAAAGTCGAAATACAGCTGGAGGGTAAAGGCGAAACTGGCCAGCCAGTACTGCCCAGCTGTTAAATCCGGCTGCTGCAGGAGTACGGCGGTAGCGGCCAGAGAATCGGCCAGGACCACCTTTTTAAAAAGACCCGATACTATGCGAGGGAGTCCGGCATAGACATCCTCAGCGTTGAAACCCCGCCAGCGTTGTTGAACAGCATCGCTGCTCTGCTCGTTTTGGAGGTCATCCGGTGCGGTTGCATCCTCCGTTCGTTCCGACGAACCCTGATAATTTCCCGGCGGTTCTTTCTTAAAGCCATTATTGGTTTCATCAATTCTCCGATAATCTCCGGCGGTGCCTTGCAGCGCGTCCGTCTGCGTCAGAAAGGGTTGAAATCTCTCAATCGGCCCGGAAACCAGTATCGGGAAGAAAAAGATGTAGTTTAAGAAATCGACCAGACGGTGCCGGGGGATATTCCCTCGGCCGATGTCAACCAGGTAATGTATCATTTTAAAGGTAAAATAGGAGATCCCCAGGGGAACCAGAATTTCCGGCACCGAGAGCTTGGACGCCTTTAGCGGCTGCAGGAGCAGGTTAAGAGTCTCCGCCATGAAGGCCGAGTACTTGAAATAACCGAGGATGCCAACCAGGATCACGACCATGCCGGTAAGCAGTCGCTTCCTTCCGGGTTTCTCCCGGCTGATAACAACCCCTCCCGTATAGACCATTACCGCCAGGACCAGCAAAAAAAAGCATATCTCGCGGGTAATAGCAAGCAAAATATGCAAAACTGGCGAGAGCCAGAAAGAGCGAGCGGAGCCTTACCGGCACCACCAGCCAGTATAACAGCCAGCATGTGATGACAAAAGCCATGAATACCCAGGTATTAAGCACCTTAATAATCCCCCACTATTATCAGACCCGACTGCACCAGGTCCCACGCCAGATCCCTGGCCAGCAGCCGGTTGCCTTCGGCTGTCAGATGAACGGAGTCCGTAAAGCAGCGATCGGTAATCGCGTAGGTATAATCAAAAACGGCAATCCCTGATTGCCTGGCGGCCGAAGCCAGCTTCTCCTGCTGCTCCGCCAGCAACTCCTCGTCAAGCAGATCATACATTTTATACAGCGTCCGGTTGCGCGGAACCATAAAAAAGGCGGCCTTAATCTGATGCGCCTCCAAAACCTCTATCAGCTCAAGATAACTCAACCAGTGCCGGTTGGAGTCATCGAGGACGCAGGCTCCCAGTTTTCCTTTGGTTTCTTTCAATATACTGAAGTCCTTTTCATACCAGGGTTTATACAGCTCCTCCGGGCTGGTCAGGCGGTCGGCAGCCTCCTCTTCCCTTACCTTCGGGGCCAGTTTTTCTCTCAAAGGTTCACCGAACCACAGGTAGTTGAGCAGTATCCGGTAACGATACAATGCCCAGTGTTCAGCCACCATGTTTTTGAGCCGCTGCTCGAAGCTGGGCGTTTCTTTGTAATCCGCAGTCGGTGCGGCCTGAGAATCATTCACCGGGCTCAGTTCGGCCAACCTGGGGTGTTCCATGACCTTCTCAGAGCCGAACCAGCCGATATTTACATCATATATAACCAAATCGGGTATCAACGATATACTGCAGGATGTTGAGGGTGTCGGCAGGAGTGCATCCCGGAAGGCTGAAGCAGTGAACCGACAGTTCCCGCTCCGGCATTAGTGATTGCAGATGATGAGCAACATATGAAGGGATGGTCTGCTCCTCATAAGGTACTCCCCGCCATGTACTACCGAATCACCCAAAAAAACCACTTTGAAACCGTCGGCTCCCGCCAGTTCCTGCTTCCAAAGGGCCAGGGTATTATGGTCGTCAGCCGGAAGCCTTCTTATTAATTGCCCCCGGGCGACATCAGCAGACACCTGAACCTTAGCGGTTTCGGCATTCATGTACCAGGGGATGATTAAACGGGTTAAAGCCAGGTCAAAACCGGCCAGCAGCAAAACAGTCAGTACTATCACCCTCAGGTTGACCTTCAGCCATTTGTCAATAAACCCGTCCACCGGCCCAACCCTCTTTTCCGTAGGACAATTATGGCGAGCGTTTTTCCGCACTCGCGAACTGCCCTATTGATACCGCAAGCACTCGGTTCCGTATTACATAGAAATATTAACATACATTGTATACGATCATCGATCCGGTTACCTTATCCAAACAGAATGCATATGTTGGAAATGTATCCTGGAAAATGCGGAGGGATCTTATGATTAAGCCTTACGATCGGGCCAAGGCGGTAGCGTATGCCCATGAGTGGGCCTATGGCCGCAACCCCCGTTTCTATGACTTCTCAAACATCGGCGGAGACTGCACCAACTTTGCCTCCCAATGCCTGTACGCCGGCAGCGGGGTCATGAATTACTCTCCAAACAACGGGTGGTATTACATCAATTTGAATTCACGCTCCCCGTCCTGGACGGACGTGGATTTCTTACATCGGTTCCTGGTGACCAACAAATTCCGGGGGCCCTTTGGCCGGGAAACCGGGGTGGAATCAATCGAACCCGGGGACATCATACAGCTGTCCTTTGTCGGAAACAACGATTTCAACCATTCACCGGTGGTCGTCGCCACCGGATCGCCTCCCCGCATCGATAACATACTGGTGGCGACACATTCGGCGGATCACGACAATTACCCCCTGACCAGGTTCAAATGGCGGCAGATCCGGTTCATACATATTCTGGGGGTCTACGTTTAGAGTGGATGTAATGCGGGTTAAAAGACCCCTAGGCCGCATAAACCTCACTTCCCGATATTCCGGCTTCCTGCATTCCTTGCATGGTAATACCGAGCGAACTTGCGGGACGTTTCACCGCATGGCGCAAACGGCATCCCCCTACAGCAAAGAGGTGGGTATGAAAATACCCACCTCTTGCGCCCACACTTCTTCCGAGTTTAATCTGTTCCGGCGGCGGTGCCGTCAGCCGGAAACAGATATCATTTAACTTTGGTGAGGACCATAGTCCACTCACCATCGGCCTCGTTTTTAATTTCAACCTCAAAGCCCTGAGATTTGGCAAACCTGGTTACATTCTGCTTGGCCGTACCTCCGCTCCCTATAACCTGCAGTTCCTGAACTCCGGAATCCAGCACTTTTTTGGTTTTCATCACCGGCAGGGGACAGCTTAGGCCTCTTACATCCAGAGTATCCATCTATGCATCCACCTCCCGATAAGCCCAGCCAATAAAACTTACCACAATTATTCCGATTATAACTGCGGCTTCACCCCAGGGTGTGGTTCCGGCCGGACTGGAGGCCAAGAGGAAATTGTGGGAGATGGCGGCTCCGGCTATCATTCCCAGAACCGCAGTGGTGGCATCGGTGTCCCCTTCACTCCCGAGGACGATCTGCCGTAAGGGACATCCTCCAAGGAGAACGGCCGTCAGTCCCACCAGGAAGAGCCCCAGGAAGTTGAAAATATGATTGGTATGAGCTATGGGCTGGTCAGCAAACCCGAGGCGGAAGTTGCCGAAGTAGATGTTAAGCACCAAAACCCCAACGAAAATTCCCAGATAGGCCAGCAGCATTCCGTATTCCCGGATGAGGAAGAAATCACGAAAGCCCCCGCTAAGACACAGCCGGGCCTTCTGAGCCAGGAATCCGACGACGACTCCAGCCCCCAGGGATATCCATAGAGGAGCGTGCATGCTCCCGGGGCCTTCTTTGCTGAAGAATAGCGGTCCCCCTGCTTCAGGGTTGAAGTTGATTCCGCTCACCAGCATGATCAGGAGCACCACCGCGATAGCAATCATAATGTATCCCCCGACCTGACTGCCCTTGTCGGTGCGGGCGGCCCCCAGATCAAACCCCCTGCGCAGGAAGAAAACTCCCAGGAGTACCCCGCCGATAAAGCCTGCCAGGCCGACTACCGCATTAAGGTCTCCCCCTCCAATTCTCAGGATGTCCCGCAAGGGACAGCCCAGGAATACCAGAGCACCGACCATCATAAACATCCCCAGAAAAAACCGCACCAGGGTTGAAGAACCCCCACGGCTCCTGAATTCCCCGGCTGTAAAAGCGGATATAAAGGCCCCGAACACCAAACCGATAATCTCCGGCCTCATGTACTGCACCAAACCGGCCCGCTGAAAGCCCAGTGCTCCGGTGACATCCCTGAGGAAACAGGCAATGCAATAACCCATGTTACCCGGGTTCCCCATCACCACCAACACCGCGGCCAGGATACCGATGATCAGGCCGGTTACAATCAAAAACGCCTTTTCCCTGTCCAAAACTGTTCTCCCCTTTTTTATAACATTTATTTATACTATGTATAGCTGTAAATAAGGGATCTATTCGCGATGAATATGCACCTTCCTGCTATAGTTATTATGAAATAATTTTATAGTTCCGGGCTTGTTGAGGGGGGTACTGTAAAGTTTAAGTAGGTAAAAAGGGGTCAAGAAGAGAAATGAGACCTCAACAAGGATGTTCCGAAGAACGTCCAACTCCCGCCCAAAGGAGGATGAGGTCTCGTGTTTAAGATTCAACAATTGGTATCGGTATTCCTTCAACTTGTCACAGGAATAATGAATGTATTGGCATCAGCAAAAAGTTTGGAAGAGTT
>JAKOVY010000076.1 GCA_029781825.1 Bacillota bacterium
TCTGGTAAATGGTCTCGCGGTCATAATGTCCGCGCTTCGGGAGGCGGTTGATGCGGTTCTGGTCAGTCCTGGGAAATTTGGTCATGAGTTGTCCTTGGTTTCTAGTGATTGTACATTGCTGGTAATCTCGATGCCAACCCCTGCCTCACAGAATCATGCCAGTCTTCTAATCCGCTTCATTAGTGAAGGGAGCGACGAATACCAGCCCGGCGATCTTGCCCCTCAATCCATTGAACAACGTATTTATTCTTGCCTTGGCCATATCATTCTCCCATCTTGCTCCCATCACGGTCCGATGATCCTATATCCAGAGTCCGATGACAGAAATAGATTCATATAAGTTCGCTATAAGCTTTGTATAAGGTGGGTATATGCTTTCTATATCCTCATCCATGTTTTTCCACTGCACCGCTCCAAGCAGGCCGTGGACGTTCCCCGGACGGGATATTCTTCTACACCCCCGTGGGTTCAACTGGCAGTATAGCGTGATCCATGCCAAAAACACCTTACAGACCGCTTACCTCAGCACCAAACGTCCCGAGGGTCATTTCGGGGCATTGAGCGCCTGAAGCCAACTCTACGCTCCCCTGTCGGGGACATCGCAGCACAAGCCTTCGGGATGTTTTTCTCAATGGAACGTATGGACTTCATAGAGGCCTTGCCCACTTCAAGCATTGAGCCGCAAAGTCTCCTGTGTTACCATAATTCTGATGAGACTCTTACCCGCCACCCTTCTGGCATTCTCTTTGGGGCTTCTGCTTTTTATGCCTTCGTCAGATCCGCTTGTGATCATCAGCCGGCCTATCGAAGCATTCTCATCGATCCCGCCAGCAGATTGCAGCCAAGCGGTGGATTCAGCCTGGGCTCAGAAAGTGGATCGGATCCGCTGGGTGGCATACAGTTCCCCCAATCCAAACCCGGAGCAGGGTTTCCATCAGCCGACTCCTGGGACGATGTATGAGGACTTACGCGCGTTGAGGAAAGCCGGGTTCACCGGGCTTGTCACCTACAGCTCTTTTGGCGTGATGGGAGATGAGTTTGTGACGATCGCCGAGTCCCTGGGCTATCACGGCCTCATCATGGGCGTATGGGATCCAACCAACTCAGGGGAATTGAAGAACGCGAAGAATGCATCCGGTTCATCCATTCTGCTGGGATACACAATTGGGAATGAAGGTTTTGACAGGCGGCGTGACCGATACACAGTTTCAGAACTTTGCGCGGCGATTATTGATCTGCGCTCGGCTACGGGAAGGCCGGTCACGACTTCCGAAGAAATCGATGATTATTACAGCCGGCCGGAATTGCTGATGATCGGCGATTGGTATTTTCCGA
>JAKOVY010000078.1 GCA_029781825.1 Bacillota bacterium
AGTGAGTTAAGCCTATTAAAACCAGATGATCCCAGTTATCCCGCCCTTGATCAGGAGTACCAAACGCTTCTGCGTATCAAAAGGGATCTATTGTAAGCATTGTAAGCAAAAAAAGTGTCAGAAGTACCATCCCCCTGACACCACTGACACCAAAAAAGGCTCACGAGAGCCGCCCCCTTGACACCTTTACATGGTGATTAGTTTCTCATAACAGGCTCTGATAACCAGGGCATCATATAAAGCGTTATGCTTGTTTTCAACTCCGGAAAATCCTGCAAGTTCCTCACGGTTGGTTTTCATGGGTTCAAAGCCTTTCATCTTGAGCAGGGTACAGAGGTCATAGCCGATGAAGGACAGGTTGGGTGGGAATTGAAAAATTCCCCCCAGGAGATCACAAAGCAGCACCCAGTCAAAAGGAATAATGTCCGCCCACATCTCAACCCAGTCCCACTGGGAGAGCCACTGCCGCAGGGCCTGACGGATCTGCTCGGTGTCGCCCAGGCAGGTTACCAGCTTGCCTTCCCCTATGTAAGCAGGCCGCTCCTTTTCAGGGTTTGACAGCCACAGGTTGTTGATTACATTCTCCTGCAGCCAATCGAAAACCTGGCTCCGGTCATAATCGGTAAACTCGGCATAAAACATGTTGCCATCCTCGGCTACCAGCCCAATGCTTATCAGAGTAGTATCCCTGCGGAGTCCGGTAAACTCACTATCGAAAAAAACCCTCATAATCATCCCTCACACTGTTTTATAAACTGCTTCTCACCGTCGGGGATACGGCGAGACGGTACGTCACTTGTTGCCTTCCGCAGCATTCGGTCCTTCCTGGCTTGCGCGGTCACTCCCTCGAAAACGGACCCAGAATGTGGTTCCCTGAGGGCCGGTATCTACCGTAATCTGGGCGTTATGGCGGGAAGCAATTCCGTAGCAGACCGCCAAACCCAAACCGGTACCATCTTCCTTGGTGGTGAGGAAGGGAGTCCCCAGCCTTTTTAACACCTGCGGGTTAATTCCCGGACCTTCATCCTTGATAAACAGCATGGCATCGCCGTCCTCGGCACGCGTACCGATAACCAGGACTCCTCCCGGCTTCATGGATTCCAGCCCGTTACGGCTCATGTTGAGGATGAGCTGCCGAATCTCTTTTTCATCGATGTATACCTTGGGGGTCTCATTCAGGTCGATTACCACTTGCTTGTCCTTGTAACTGGCATCTGCCTGGATCATGGGATAGAGCTGCTCAATAATCTCATTAAGATTTACCAGCACCAGTTCCAGGGGTTTGGTCTTGGCCATGGTCAGGTAATTTGAAATGATGGTATTGGCTCGATCCAGTTCCTCAATCATCAAGTCGTAATACTCATGATAGGGACGGCAGTCTTCCCTAGCTTTCAGCATCTGCAGGAAACCCCTTACAGAAGTCATGGGGTTTCTTATCTCGTGACCGATGGAAGCCGCCAGTTCCCCTACAATGTTCAGCCTGTCAAGACGAGCCAGCTCCTGTTCAAAGTGTTCGGCTTCTTTGCGCTGAGTAATATCCTTCATGGTCCCCTCATAATAAAGGAGCTTGCCCCGGTCGTCATACACCGCCCGTACATCTTCGGAAACCCAGATCGTAGTGCCGTCCCGGCGGGATATCTGGCGTTCTATTCCGGTCTTGACCGCCAGCCCGTTCAACAACTCTTTATAATCAATCCCTGCAGCCGTGGAGATCAGCTCCTCCGGGTTATCGTATCCGAGTATCCTTGCAAAGGCCGGGTTGACCAGTGCATAGTGACCATCAGTGGTAATGAGATAGATCCCCTCGGTAGCATTTTCAAATATAGCACGGTACTTCTGCTCGGATTTTCGTATTTTACTGCAGAGTCCTATGTTCTCCAGAGCCACGGCAACCATGCCGGCCAGGATCTTCAAGGCCTTAACCTTCCCCAAAGGAAAGGAAGAGCTGCTTTTTAAGGTCACATTAATCATTCCCACCGACCTGCCGCCGGCCATAAGCGGTATGGTAATGGTTGATCCCTCGTCCAGATAAGGGCCGCCCGACTTCAAAAAAACGTCAGTTCCCTTCTCCTGAGCTGTTTGTCCGTTCGTAAATCCGGCATCATTGATTGGATACGAATATACTTTTCCCCTGCGGTCGGATAGCTGAGAACTCCGCACCAGTGCGGTATAAAATTCTCCGCTTTCGTCATCATGCAGGAGAATGGTTACGATATCCGCCCCACACTGTTCAATAACCACATCTGCTGTCTTGTTAAGGATAACGTTTTTATCAAAGGAAAAAGAAACTGCCAGCAAAAGATCGTCCAAGGCCTTTGATTCCTGCAGTTGAAGTTTCTCCCTGTGCAATCGCTTCATCTTCATGGCCCGAGACAATACCGGCAGTACTGCGTTAACATCATAAGGTTTTAAGATTATATCAAATGCGCCCGCCCTCAACGCTTTAACTGCGGTTTCGACTGTACTGTAATCGGTCATAACAATACAATATACACCGGGATCCAATTCCAGAACCTTGTTAAGGAATTCAATCCCATCAATATCAGGCATATCCAGGTCCAGCAGCAAAACATCACATCTTTGTTCCTTTAGCGCTTCCAAAGCGTCGGCACCTGATTTAAAAGCGGTAACCACATATCCCCGCTCATCTATCGATTTCCACAGGGTGGGTACATGTTCTTCTTTTCCGTCAACTACCACGACCCGAGCCAAATCGTCCATGCTGTTGACCTCCAATATACCAGCCCTCCGTTCAAGTCCGCTTTTGTTTTTTTGCAATCCTACCCTATGGTGGAAAACAGCTCCGATTACTAACTGCGGTGTCTTCATTAAACCATGTCTTCAAATTTTCCCTTGCGTACTCCCGCAATGCTGTACCTCCTATGCATACTTAACCCGGTCTGCTTGGGGCTAAACTCTTTTGTCTATTGCTGGAAGAATCGCACTCACGAACGGGATGATAAGGCTTGATTTAATGACACCTGCAGCTAGACGGTATAGTGTAA
This sequence comes from Bacillota bacterium, assembly GCA_029781825.1. Lineage (GTDB taxonomy): Bacteria > Bacillota > Syntrophomonadia > Syntrophomonadales > DTU052 > DTU052. The sequence continues at coordinate 3,006 of JAKOVY010000078.1, forward strand.
AAGATCCAGTATGGCATAAAGACAGGTATCCACGCCCCTGTGTATACTTCTGACTAATCCAAGGTCCCGCATTATCATTCTATTAATAATTCTCCAAAAGTTTCTAATATCCCTTTTTGGCCAGAATCTAAGAATTTATCGAAGATTAGGGGATTTAAACCGTTTATATCCGTTGTTATCTGTCCAGGGAGCGCTAATTCCGACATGACCCGCCAAAATAAAAGAGGGGTACGCCCCCTCCCCAATGACACCGTTCATCATCGGATTTTTATTTGGTATAGTCATAGAATCCCTTTCCGGACTTCCTTCCCAGGTGCCCGGCACGGACCTTGTTTCTCAAGGCCAGGGAAGCCCGGTATTTCGAATCGCCAAACTCTCTCCAATAGTAATCGCAGATCATTAGTAGGGTATCAAGACCCACCAGATCCGCCAGAGCCAGGGGACCCATAGGCATATTGGCTCCCAGTTTCATAGCCTTGTCGATCTCCTCCGCCGGAACCCCTTCCTGATACAGCATTGCCGCTTCATTCATATAAGGGACCAACAGACGGTTGACAATAAAGCCCGGGGTTTCTTTCGCTCTAACCGGCTCCTTGCCAATTTTTACAGACAGTTCGGTGATGATGTCGACCGCGGCTTCACTGGTTTCAGCTCCCGGTATCACTTCTACCAGCTTCATTACCGGTACCGGGTTAAAGAAGTGCATGCCCACTACCGACTGAGGACGACCGCTGGCGGCACCTATTTCCGTGATGCTGAGGGCTGAAGTATTGGTGGCCAGGACGGCGGAATCCTTGCAGATTTCCCCCAGTTCCTTAAATACCTTCTTCTTGACATCGATGTTCTCGACTATGGCCTCAATTACGACATCACAGTCTTTAAAATCCTTGTTGTCCACGCTGGTGGTTATCAAGGCCTTAAATTTCTCCACCTCTTCAGCAGACGTCTTTCCTTTTTCCACCGCCCGGGTCCAGTTCTTAACTATGGTCTGGTAACCTTTATTGACGAGCTCCTCGGTCAGATCAACCAGGATCACCTCAAATCCGGCCTCGGCACAAATCTGGGCAATACCCGATCCCATGATCCCTGCTCCCAAGATTCCGATCTTTTTTACCTCCATTAAAAAACCCCCTCCTGTAATTGGTTAACCGGTTATTATCTCCTGGAAATAATTATTCTTCCATCTTTATCTAATTCCTTCCTGTTCAATCTACAAAAACGATAAGAATACCCGGTTAAAGGAACCGGAACTCAGTAACCGGTTATGAGTTTTGACCAATCCGCAGGTCAAGATTCGGCCGTGCGAACGGAGAAAGGATTATACTGAGCCCAGCAGCAGATGCAGGACTCCTCCGGGGCAGAACAATTATTAGATGTGAGAATAACAGGATATGTTGAATTATTCCTTATGCATACGGGGTCCGGGAGGCGAGGAAATTTCTCCCCGCCTCCCGTATTCTTAAAGCCACAGACTGCCGATTTCCTCAAAAGTCAAAAGGTCATGAACCCGGATCCTTTCCCGGGACAGGGTGTACAGACCGTTATTGATATATAAGATGCGTTCCACATTTCTATCGCTGTTGTACCAGTAATTACCGGCTTTTAAAAGGTCCTCGTCAGTTAGATGGGTAATACGGGCCTGGAGTTGAAAACCCTTCTTCAGGTCCACCCGGTAAACATAAGCCCCCTGAAACTCAAACTCACCCGTACCGGGTATACCGTTTGCAGACTCCTTACCAGCTTTCATCACCGTCACCGGAAAAGCCAGGAGGTTATGCGAGCGGGAAAACAGGAGCGCTTTGTGGTTGCGCAGGAGTTCCGATTCCGTTCCCCGACCCCCGATTATTTCCTTGAACATCTCTTTGGGTCTGGTGACATCCGTAATGTCAAACATTGCGATCTTCATCCCGGTGTAAAAGCTCTGCGAGCCATCCCCAAACTTGACTTCCACGGTGTCCTTGCCGAAGCCTATTATGTGGTTGTCATCGTAGGGATGGAGGTAATCGCTGTAACCCGGTATTTTCAAAGCACCCAGTATAACTGGTTTCTTCGGGTCTTTGGCATCGATGACAAAGAGGGGATCAACGTTCCTGAAAGTCACCATGTAAACCCGGTTGCCCATAAACCTCGTGGAATAGATCTGCTCCCCGGGGGCGATGCCCTCAAGCCTGCCGATGATGGACATCTTGCCGTCCAAGACATACAGGTTATTCCGCGATATGTCTTCTCCGCTCCTTCCAATGCCGCCGGTAGTCGTTGCTATTCGGAAGTAACCGTTATGCTCATCCATGGAAAACTGGTTGAGGATTGTTCCCGGGACCTCGCCCTTCCCGTTGTATTCGGGACGCCCGTTGTTTAAAGCCAGGCGGTATACTATGGTCTTAACCTCCCGGGGAACAACCATATCGGGCATGATTGCTTTACCCTCCGGCATTACACGGGGGACATCCTGCCACTGGCTGACGGCCACATAGAGATTCTTTTCTGAACAGAAGATGTTTTCCCCGGCTCCCAAGTAAGTGGAGATAACGGCGGGTTCGTTCTTCTCCAGGTTGATTCCGGCTACCAGCAGGTAATTCGGTTCAATATAATCCGGGAAATACCTTATTGCCGAATAGTCTACCGCCAGCCTCTTATTGCCGGCTGCACTGTCACGGTAGCCGGGTCTGAGATCCAAATCCTTCCCCGTCTCCGCCCACGGGTAGTATATCCACCGGTTGGCAACGAGGTACAGCTGGTTCCCAACTTTGCGCGATGAAAGATAATTGCCCTCGAGTTCAACCTCCCTAATCTTTTTGGGCTGGGTGCGGTCGGTTATATCGTAAACCAGAACCCTTGCCAGCTGCTGGGTCGGCGGATAAATGTATGGACGCCTTATCTCTTCCATGCGGTAGACAGGAGCAGTATAAGAATCCCCTATTACCACCAGCCGGTTCACATCCACATACAAGTCCCGGGGAGTAAACCCGGCATCGTTAAAACTTATGGTTGCTGCCACTGAAAGATCCTTAACCGGGTAAGCCCTGATTATCTTAATGTTCTGCTTGTTCACGTGGTAGATGAAATTGCCGTCGGTCTTGACCACATCCGCCTCATCCACCCCGGCTATCTGCACATTGGTTCCGGAATAATCCAGGGCTTTTTTCTCGTACTCGACGCGGCCGGTGCCGGCGGCGGTATCGGTCACTACGGCCGCTTCCATTGCGTAACGCGTAAAGCCCCAGTGGTATTCCCTGACCGATTCCAGGAGTTTTTTCAGGTTATCAAGCGTTCCTACCGTGGGCAGGGGTTCCAGCCCGACGGGCTGTTTTGCAGACTCCATGTTTTTCTTGATCAGTTCCACCCGGGCTGGACTGGTGCCGCCGGGTAAAGCGGCTTCCGCTTCCGGATATGTAAGAGCCTGAGTCACCATATCGCCCGGTGAGGGAGACTGTAAAGAGTAGGTAACCTTGAGGGTATCCCCCTCCATCTCCAGTTGATCGATGGTTATGGAATATCCGCCGGTTGGTTTCTCACCCCAGGACAGGACTATCTTGCCCCCTTCAATTCGGTACGACACTCCATCGGGATTGGCCACCCCCGGTGCCGTCCAAGCCGGCCGGGTGTTGGCAATAAAAATGAGAACCCCAACAAAAACAATTAATGTGACCAGCACAAATGTCATCTGGGCTCTCCCATTGTTGATGAGGTTATCCCGGTTTTCCATTGTTCTCCTCCCCACGTAATGACGGTAAACCAGCCAATGAAACCTTTACCCGTATTACGCCATACTCAATTTTAACCTTGCATATATGACCGCAATTAACATGGAACCCTGTGAGCATCAAATCATTCCGCATCCACTGCTTCCTTGGATGCGGTAGGACCGGGAATGGTACTATACACCGGAGCCGGAAGTGATACACAGGTCATCGTTCTGCTTAATCGGTACCGTCATTGCACTCACCCGGGATTACGGCAAAGCAACCGACACCGAACCGAATGATTTACGGGTTATGTCAGGCGGGACGACCGGCAGGCGTGGACAGCGGGAGGAACTCCGGTAAGCATTAAAAAGAAAGCAAGGGGACTCCCGGATGACGTGAAAACCGGCTTGATTGCATATTATGCTCTTCGCCCGGTTTTGACGCCGCCTTTCCTCCCCTTGCTGCGCTGTTTCCTATGATCGTACCTGGTAATAATCTTCCAGATCGGGGTTGGGTGAAAACACAATGTCCTTGCCCAGATGTTCCTTGATCTGATTGATATATCTGGATTCCTCTTCCAGGTGAGGAAGAATTTCAGGACGGACATCCACATAAATGATTGGGGACGAACGATGCCCCAGGTTGTAAACCCGGCGCATTATCTCGTGACATATAACCTTATGGCTGGGCATCCGGCCCTTACCCTCACATACCTGACACTCCTCGGCCAGCACCGTTCCCAGACTGGCCCTGGTTTTCTTGCGGGTCATCTCTACCAGGCCCAGCTTGGTTATACCCAGCACCCTGCTGTGGGCTTTGTCCTTGTACAGTTCCTGCTCCAGGGCGTGTAAAACCTCAGCCTGGTGGCCCTTGTCTTTCATGTCAATGAAATCGATGAGGATGATGCCGCCGATACCTCTTAATCGCAGTTGTCGGGGGATTTCATGAGCGGCTTCCAGGTTGGTTTTCAGGATGGTCTCGTTAAACTGACGCTTGCCGGTATACTTGCCGCTGTTTACATCAATGACCGTCATCGCTTCGGTCTCCTCAATTATTATAAATCCCCCACTCTTGAGCCAGACGCGCGATTTCATAAGGCGTTTAATCTCCCGCTCCAGGCCGAGTTTCTCCAGGGGAGCATCTTCCACCTTGATCCTGATTCCCTGCGCCGCCGCATCCTGGCTCAGCAGTTCTTTAATTAAGACTGCGTCCTCCTGTTTATTGAGCACGATACTGGTTGTATTTCCGTCAATATAATCACGCAGGACCTTCTGGACCACGTCCAGATCCTTGTACAACAGGGCGGGGGCCGCCACATGCCTCTCCAGTTCGCATATCTGCTGCCACTTGGCATAAAGGGAATCAAGCTCTGCCGCCAGATCCTGCAACGGGGCCAGGGCTCCGGCCGTTCTGACGATAACCCCTGAATTCTTGGGTTTCAGTGCCTTTAGATAGTTGCGCAATTCTTCTCTTAGCTCGGGATCTTTAACCTTGCGGGATATGTTGACATCATTCTGATAAGGCAGAAAAACCAGATAGTGTCCCGGCAAGGTCAGATAGGTGGTAACCCGGGCTCCCTTTCCGGAGACCTCCTCTTTCTTAACCTGCACCAGTATTTCGTTATCCCGCTTGAGAACATCGCTGATGGAGGCATTATTCTTGATTCCTCTCAGGTCACCCTGATAAAGAAAGGCATTTTTTTCATAACCCAGATCAACAAAAGCACATGAGAGACCGGGCAGAACATTCATAACCCGGGCTTTGTATATATTGCCCACCCGGTCGTCATCCTCCTCATAATGCAGTTCGACCAGTCGGCCGTCCTCAACAATCGCCAGACGGGTCTCCCATGGATATTTTTCTATAATCAGCTGTCTTTGCATTACCTCTTACATCCTTTTAATCAAGCTCCATAGGGTCTATCAGTTGATCGTTAATTCTTACATAATTTCCTTCTCTCCAGTAATCATCGATCTTTTCCCGCGGCAGCCCCATTTCATCCAGGGCCAGCAGGAGTTCGGAGAACCGAACTGCGTCCCGGCCAGCGCTAAGAACCGTAAACTCGAGCATGAATTCATCCGGAGAAGGGATGCAGTTAATTCGTAAAATTCCGGGTTTGATGTTCACCTCCTTACGATCTTTGGGACGGATTACCCGGATCTCGGAAGCTCCCTCCATCTTCTGAGCCGCATCTCTCGCCGCTGTTTCCATATGGGGGGGATATTTTATTCTATATGCTGAAGCGTTGATTACGGCCATCAAGGACGGTAATTCCCGCGCCAGCCTCCTCACCCGGCGGATCTCAATCCCCGGCGGAGCAACCGCCATCAGCCGCAAACACAATTCATCCGGCTCGAATTCCCCTCCCAGCTTGACATCGAGATATTCCCTCCTGCCCCATAAACCTACCGGCAGGACTGTACCCAGGGAGATTTTTAGATGCGGGTTGAATCCCTGAGTGAGCTGCAGTGGAAGGTCGCTGCGGCGGAACAATCTCTCCCAAAGCCTCACCATATCCAGGTGCGACAAGTACCTTATTGCCTGCCCCTTTTCATACTCTATCCACCAGCGCATGGTTCCCCGCCTTTCACCTGCAGATCCACGCCCAAAACCGGACAGACTCCGCAGTCCTGACAGCCTTCTTCCCGGCAGTCCAGGGTCGGCTCACCTCTGTAAGCCCGTTCTCTCTCCGCCAGAAGAAACTCGGCAGTCACTCCGGTATCGATGATGTCCCACGGCAGTATCTCGTTTAAATCCCGCGGCCGGTTGGCGTAGAATTCCGGTTCAAGTCCGGCCTCTTCCATAGCCTGGAGGTAATTCTCAAGATTGAAATACTCTCTCCATCCGTCAAAGCGAGCTCCTCGCTGCCAGGCACCCAAAAGAACCCTGCCCAGACGCCGGTCTCCGCGGGAGATCAACCCCTCAAGGTAGCTGGTGTCGGGGTCGTGAAAATCATATTTTACCCCCTTAATCCGACCCTTTTCCAGTATATATTGGCGTTTCCTCATCATCTCTTCGGTGGATATCTGTGGTTCCCACTGGAACGGAGTATGGGGCTTGGGTACAAAAAAGGCCAACCCGACATGAATCTTTGGAGCCCTTCGCGAACGCTCTGCGGCCAAACGCTTGATCTTGCGCACCAGATCAATAATCCCATCCAGGTCTTCATCTGTCTCGGTGGGCAGGCCCAGCATGAAATACAGTTTTATTCCCAACCAGCCGGCATCGAAAGCCGCTTTACAGGCGGTTAATATGTCATCCTCAGTTACGTTTTTGTTGATGACATCCCGCAGCCTCTGGGTTCCGGCCTCGGGTGCAAAGGTCAGCGTAGTTTTACGAACTCTCTGAACCTCTTGAGCCAGTCCCACCGAAAAGGCGTCCGCCCGCAGAGAAGGCAGGGCTACCCCGGTTCCCTGCGGTCCGTGTTCATCGATGAGGGCACGGGTCAATTCCTGAATTCCCGAATAATCGGCGCTGCTGAGACTGGCCAAGGATATCTCATCGAAACCGGTGGACTTGATGGTCTGCCGAGCAATCTCCCTTAACCGGTCGACCGTCCGCTCCCTGGCTGGACGGTATATGATTCCCGCCTGACAGAAACGGCAACCGCGCTGGCAGCCCCGCATAACCTCCAGAGCCGCCCGGTCATGAATGATTCCCAGATATGGCACGATCGGATCAACCGGGAAGTATGCGTGGTCCAGGTCCGGTATCACCGCCTTTTTAACCCGGTTCGGTATCCCTGGTATTCGGGGCTTCATCTCGGCGATGGTTCCGTCACGATTATATTTTACTTCGTAGAAGGCGGGAACATAAACCCCTTGAATTGCAGCCAATTCCTCTAACATTTGGTGTCGGGGCACCCCGCCAGTGGTCTTGACTGCATTCAAGACCTGCAGCACTGCTTCCTCACCGTCTCCGATGACAAAAGCGTCGATAAAATCGGCCAGGGGTTCAGGATTAAAGGCACTCGGCCCTCCGGCAATCACCAGCGGATGCGAATCATCACGTTCCCGCGACAGCAGGGGGATTCCGGCCAAATCCAGCATATTCAGCACATTGCTGTAAGAGAGTTCATACTGCAGCGAGAACCCTACCACATCGAAATCACTCACCGGCCGAAAAGATTCCAGGCTGAAAAGGGGGATCTCGTTCTCCCGCATCTTTTCTTCCATATCCGGCCAGGGGGCGAAGGTCCTTTCCATTAGGAAATCCGCGTGATTGTTGACCAGACCATACAGTATTTTCCCCCCCAGATGGGACATACCCACCTCGTAGACATCGGGGAAAGCGAATACCATTCTAACCTGAACCTCATCCCAGTTTTTGCGGACCGCGTTCAGTTCATTACCAGTATAACGGGCAGGTTTATTGACTTCAGGCAAAATTTTCCGTAGTTTCTCCCTTATCATGACACCTTGCATCCTGTTAGCAGAGTACCTCCATAGTCTCGAAGCTTTTCATCCCGGTTTCCTTCGCGATGAAATACCGGGGTTGCGGAATACCTTCGCAGTCTCAAAGCCTCGCCCCGGTATGCCTCCGGGAACCAATGCCGGACCGACCTAAGTTTCCTCGTCCTCTTCCTCGTATTCTCTCTCGTTTTCGCACGCTTTGGCAGACTCCAGCAGTTCTCCTACTGTCATCGAAGAATCCCCGGCAAGCATGGCCTCAATCAGAACTCTTTCGGTCACGACCCCGAGAACCTTGCCTTGAGCGTCGATAACCAGAATTACAGAAATAGTATCGGGCAGGATGCGGTTTAAAATCCGGCTGATCCTGACACCGCTGTGGGCTACGGTCACCTGACCGCCGGCCATATCATTCTCCGCCGGCAGAAGCCGCTTGTGCAGCAGATAGCGGGTATATCCATAAGGCAGCATCTGCAGTTCTTCTCTGGCCTTATAACCAAGAAAACCTGCTATCAAGAGCAGGTTAAACGCGCGGGGATCCTGAAGTCCCAAGTAAACACCTGCAACGGCCAGGACCAGAGCCAGAATCTGTCCCGACCAGGAGCCAATCGCCGTTGCCTTCCGCAGCCCAACTCTGACGGACAAAAGGGCCTTGAGAATTCTCCCTCCGTCCAACGGCAGTGCGGGCAGGAGGTTGAACAACCCCAGCAACAAGCTAAACTCCATAAAAAAAGAAAAATCCACTAAGCTTAGATTTCTCTCCATTATATAGGTTAATCCGGACGAAAACAAGCTCGCTGCCGGGCCCGCCGATGCCACAAGTATATCGCTTTTCCAGTTGACACCGACCAACCCGTCGGTAAGTATTTGCCCTCCAAAAGGGAAAAGCTCCACCCTCAGCAGTTTCAAACCGCAGGCTAGAGCCATTATCACGTGTCCGGCCTCATGCAGGAGAAGGGCCAGGATAACCCACAGGATGTCGACAAACCCGGTTGACAAGCATATCAGACAAATCAGCACGACTACGGGGTTGACCGCCAGATCAACTCCCTTTACCGAGCCCAATCTCATACCGGGTTTTCGGAAGCGAGAAAGCCCTCTGGATTAATAGGCCCATCCTGGTTTTTCAGTTCCAGATAGAGGAGTTCGCCTCCCCTGCCCAGCGGGGTAGATTCATCCACCGTCTCCCCCTCTTCCACCCTGACCTCTCGCAACCCACGAACCACTGAGGTCAGGTCCTCACTGTGCTCCAAAACCACCTGATAACCGTTTTCCTGCAGGCTTACGGAGACAACCTCCCCGCTGAGAACCGGATACACCGGGGTACCGGATTTAATTCTCAATACCACTCCCGGATTAAAAGCCTGATCTCCGGTTCGAGCATTGTAATACCATCCGAAATGACGAACCACCTCGATATAGTCACAGGGCAAGCGCAGGGCTGAAGTAGATGCTGCCGGTGATAATACCTGATCCTCCCATATAGATTTAAGCCACCCGCTTACATCGTAGTCCGTGCTGGTGGTATAGCTCAGCAATGAGCCGATCAGGCCGTCCTGCTGACCGGTCACAGGGTAAGCCCAGGTTACGGCGATTATCAGGATCAACGCTATAACCAGCCTAGTCTTAAAACTGCTCATCACAGACCCTCCTCGTCCTCTTAAAAATATATTGGAGGAAGGCCCTAATATACCATTTAAGTGGTTTTATTTCCCATATGAATTGGATCTTGTTCGTCGAGGACTGCAGGCGGGAGGTTCAGAAAACGATCTTTTTGCCTTTGATATTGATGTCCAGAATAATGCCGACCGCAATCATATTGGCCATCATAAAACTGCCCCCGTAGCTTACAAAGGGCAAGGGGACTCCGGTAATCGGCATAAGTCCGATAGACATTCCGACGTTTTCAAAAATATGAAAAAGCCACATGGAGATTATTCCGATCACCGCCAGGGTGCTGAAGAAGTCCTTCGCATTATAGGCTATAAACAGAGCCCGCATAAGGATTACCGCAAACAGGAGCAGCAGCAGCGCAGCACCGATGAAACCGAATTCTTCACCAACGACGGCAAATATGAAATCCGTATGGTGTTCGGGCAGGAAGTTTAACTGGGCCTGGGTTCCATGAAAAAGGCCTTTGCCGATTAAGCCCCCGGAGCCAATGGCCACCAGAGACTGTATTATATTCCAGCCTGCACCCCGGCCGCCCTGTCCATCATTATATGGATCCAGGAACACGGTAAGGCGTTTAACCTGATATTCTTCCAGGGGCAGCCACATCCCAAACTGGATGTGAAGAAACAATGCGAGTATAACCAGTGCCAGAGCTCCGGCTATGATCCCTGTCAGAATTCGAGGGTTGGCTCCCGCCACAAACATCATGCCGAAGGCTATGGCAATAAACACCAGAGCAGTCCCCAGATCGGGCTGCGCGGTAACGAGCAGAACCGGGAGTCCCAGATAGATGAAACAGGGAAACATATCCCGCAGCGTGTGGAGCATTCCCTGGCGTTTGGCCAGGAAATCCGCAAAGCAGAGAATAAACAGTATTTTGGCAAATTCCGCCACCTGGATGTTAAAGCCTCCGATTGACAACCACCCCTGCAGACCTCGTTGTTCGGTTCCTAAAACCAGAACCACGATGAGCAGGATATTGGTCCCCACATATATTAGACCGTTATAGCGGCTCACCAGACTGTAATCCACATTAAGCATTATCAGCACCAGAACGATGCCGATGCCCAGGGATATCAACTGTTTTTGCAGATAATAAAATGGGGCATCCGCCTTGATGCCGCTGCTGGCACTGGTGAGTATTACCAGGCCAAAAACAATAAGCACTGCAAGTGCCATAACAAACGGTTTATCGATCACCTTTAACGCCCGGCGATTCATAATAACCCTCCCGCTATGGACGGAGTCAAATTGATTATAAACCTGCCATCCGTCTCTGTCCATCCGGGAGGGTTATCCAAACTGTGCGGCACAGAAGATGCAAGTGCGCACCAGTTATTATTCGCCTGTTTAGATTACGCCTTTTTTGATTCTCAGGACCGGAATATTGGCTACCAGGGCTACCGTATTGTCCATGCTGTCAAAGCTGATATCGAGTGCGTCCTCGTCAATTTCGATGTACTCACGAATAACCCGGATCAGGTCCTCCTTTAATGCCTCCAGCAATTGGGGGCATGAATTGACGCGGTCATGAACCAATACCAGTCTGAGCCGTTCCTTGGCTACATGCTTGCTGCCGACTTTATCCCTGTCCCTCCAGAAAAGCCTGCTTAAGAATTGTAACAAATCCTCGCCCCCCTTATCTGGATGCCAGTTTGAACATTCTTCGGAATCGGTCCACCAAACCTTCCGAGTGGTCAAGAGGCAACAGGGATACCTCCTCGCCGTTTAATCTCCTGGCGATTCTGCGATAAGCTTCACCCGCACGGGAACCCGGAATTATAACCACCGGCTCCCCTTTATTGGTAGATACAATTACGTTCTCATCTTCCGGAACCACTCCCAGCAGTTCCACCGACAATATATCTATCATGTCTTCGATATCCATCATGTCGCCCCGTTTGACCATACGGGGGCGTATCCGGTTAATGATCAGCTGGTTTTTCCTCAATCCGGCGGCTTCGAGAAGCCCCACAATTCGGTCTGCATCTCGAACTGAGGAAACCTCGGGCACAGCTACAACGATGGCTTCATCGGCACCGGCGATGGCATTCTTGAAGCCCTGCTCGATCCCCGCCGGGCAGTCCACAAGAACAAAATCAAACTCTTTTTTCAACTCATAGCAGAGTGTCTTCATTTGATGGGCTGACACTGCAGTCTTTTCCTTGGTTTGGGCCGCCGGCAAAAGGTATAAGCCTTCAAACCGCTTGTCTTTAATCAATGCCTGTTTCAATTTGACTCCGCCTGCAACCACATCAACAATATCAAACACAATCCTGTTCTCAAGACCCATCACCACATCCAGGTTTCGAAGACCGATATCAGTGTCGACCATGACCACACGTCTTCCCAACATGGTCAGCGCGGTTCCCAGATTAGCGGTAGTAGTAGTCTTACCCACGCCCCCTTTACCTGAAGTAATAACTATAACCTTGCCCTTCATTCCGTTTCCTCCCATTCCAAATCAGAGTTTGAGATCCTCAATTATCACCTTGCCGCTTTTAATAGAGGCTACCTCCGGTTCTTTGCCTTTGGATGCCTGACCTTCTGGAGGGCGAGTAATGTGGTTGGCAATACGCAGCTGGGTGGGATTAAGGCGAAAAGCGGCTACCACGGCGTCTTCTGAACCCAAGGCACCTGCATGAGCCATCCCGCGCATGGATCCCATTATCAGCACGTTTCCTCCGGCAATAACCTCAGCTCCTGGATTAACGTCACCTAGCACCACGACATTTCCGGGGAAGAATATCTTTTGACCTGATCTCAGTGTCCGTTTCACCAGTATGGTCTCCTCTACGGACCCTATGTCTTGGCTGCTCAATGTGGTGGTGGGTGTACTGATGGCCTCAACCTGTCCCTCTTTATCGGTGAGGTCCACGCTCTTTCCTCTGCTGATCAGTTTTTTCAGATGAAGTCCCTGCTCCAACAGCAAAACTTTTAATTCCTCGATTTCCGTCTTTTTAAGCTTGCGCTGTCCTACGTCGAGCACCACCTGGACTCCAATCAGCCAGTCGTCAAAGGCCTTCAATTTATCTGATAATTTCTGTTTGAGGTCCGGGAATGAATCTTTAGAGTTTAAACATATAATAATTCCGCCTTGGGATTCCCTTATCACGACATCCTCAGTTATTACAATCACCCCCATCTCCCTTTTTACTCTAGTTTCTATGTTTGTTATTTTTTTCCTCTAAATAATCCCTTCAAAAATTGAGGCAAATTGGGATTTATTCAGCAAAAAGATGTTTCATATCAGCATAGATCTACAAGCCGGCGGGCTATGAGGAGGAGAAAAAACGAAAGGTGAAAACCGAGATGAACCACATGAATCGAACCGGAATTAAACGTCAGCAGTAAACGGAGGGCTCTTCTTTTCACTGGCTTTTCATGCTGAGGGCCGATAATTGCGGAAATAGCGGCCAAGCTTCGCCTTTCCATGGCATAAAAACATAATTCGGATGGCTTCAGGCAGCTCTCGGGGACTGCTTGCCATCACCATCCGATGACAGGATTCTCTGAGAGTGATTGTCGACTGGCCGGTGTCGACGCTCACCGGAAAACCGAATTACACCCGAAACCGTTTACGAAAAATGCTATCAATCAATCTACGGGAGCGGCATTATCTTCCTCAGCCGGGATACGCTCATCGGCCAGGTAATCCTTGACCCCGAAGTAGTGCTCAAATATGGCCTTGGCCACCAGACCGGCCGATGTGCTGCCGTGATAGCCGTATTCGACTACACCGGCAAAGGCGATCTCCGGGTTGTCATAAGGAGCAAATGCGATAAAGACCCCGTGATAGTCCTGGTTCTTATTGTCAGAAGCCCGCCCCGTCTGGGCAGTACCGGTTTTTGCACCTCCGGAAAGCTCCGGCGGAAGGTTGCGGAAGATTGAGTAGCCGGTCCCTCCGGGCAGTACCACATGATGCATGGCTTCCCGGGTGATGGCCAGGGTCTCCGGGTCCAGGTCAACCTTTTTAATCAGTTCCGGTTTAAACTCCTTTATAACTTCACCGCTCGGGGATATAATTTTCTGAACCAGATACGGCTGGTACCTGTACCCACCGTTGGCCAGGGTTGCCACGTAGTTGGCAAGCTGTAAAACCGTGTAGTTGTTGCTTCCCTGACCGATTGACATATTGAAAGTGTCAAACTGCTGCCAGGTGGTTTCGAACTTGTAGTCAATGCGGTATTGAGACTCAATTTTATTAAGAGCTTTTTCCTTTTCTGCTCTCAATTTCTTCTTTTCATCCTCGGTGGCTGCCGCCGCGATAAGTTCATCATAATGCTTGGACGTTTCCTCACGTTTCTTTTGATAACGGCGATCGATGATAACGCCGTTGACTTCTTTTTTCCAGGAAGGGTCGGGAACGAGTCCGCTCTTCTCATAGGGCAGGTCGATGCCCGTTTTGCTTCCCAGGCCGAACTCACGGGCTACCCTGGCCATTTGATTAACTCCGGCTCTGTTGCCCGCCTCCTGAAAGAAGACGTTGCACGAAGTAGCCATCCCCTGGAAGTAGTTGACCCAGCCGTGGACTCCCCAACAACGGATGTGAGGTTTGATCCAATATGCACCGGTACATCTTACCTTGTCATTATCGGGATCAATGGCACCGGACTCCAGAACTGCCATGCCTGTTATCGGTTTAAAGGTTGACCCCGGCGGATACAAGGTCTGAATAGCCCGGTTGGTTGCAGCCCCGGGATTCAGGGGATTGTAACTACCCTGGGGGAAGTAATAATTCAGGGTTTCCTCATCCATTCTCCCTGTAAAATCATTGGGATCCATGCTGGGTCTGCTGGTCATAGCCAGAATCCCGCCGGTTTTAACATCAATCAGAACTGCCGAAGCGGCTTTGGCCTTGGGACGAGTCTTCTGCAGCTGTGCCAATACCTCATCCATTGCCAGCTCCATTACCCGCTGCAGGTCGCGGTCCAGGGTCAGCTGAAGGTTGTTGCCCGCTTTCCGCTCCAGGGTTACCAGTTCTCTAATGGGACGGCCGCGGGCATCAACCTCAACCCGACGCGCGCCGTCGGTTCCTCTCAGGTATTCCTCATAAACCTTCTCCAATCCGCCCTTCCCAACCAGGTCTCCGACCCGGTACTTCAGGGGGTCATAATTCTTCTCCAGCTCTTCGCGATTATAAATGGGGTGTACATAGCCCAGGAGATGACCGGCCAGGCTTTTTTCGGGATAATACCGTAACGGTTCTACACTCACCTCAACCCCGGGCAATTCGGCACCGTATTCCTCCAGTTTAACCACCATGTCCCAATCAATGTCCCGCATGACGGTTATGGGCTCAAACAGCCTGTACTTCTGGTCTTCGATCAACTGGTATATATAATCTTCGGTAATTTCAGGGTAGCGTGGATTCATCAGCTCCACCAGGCGGCGGATCACCTTCTCCTGGTCGGTGAGCTGAAGATAAGTAAGGGAGACTGTATACACCGGGCGATTGTTGGCCAGAATTTTGCCGTTGCGATCATATATCTCTCCCCGGGGAGCTCTGAGGGTAACCATGCGAACACTGTTCTCCTGAGCCTTGGTCACATACTTTTCGCTCTGGACGAACTGCACAAAGGCCAGTTTTATAATCAGCAGGGCCATTAATCCTACTATTACATACCAGCAAACTTTCAGCTTCGCTTGGAGCTCTTTGGGATGCATACTCCTCAACCCCTGTATCTCTGCTCTCTTAATACTCCGCTTCTGGAAGACCGGTAGTACCAGATATAGAATGGTATCGACAAGAGACCATTATAAACAAGCTCTCCGCTGAGGTCAACCAGCATATACTTGTCGATAACCAGATGAGGCATACTGATCAGCCCTATCGTCAGCAGCAGCAGGAAATTCAGGATGGTAGCCACCACCACCCCGATGAAACCAACCATGAAATTATCCTTGAACACGTTATCCTCAAACTTGCCGATAACAAAAGCGGTAAGAGCTTTGGAGAGGGCATTCATACCGATAAACCTGCCAAAATACAAATCCTCCAAAAGGCCGCAGAATAACCCGTAACCGAATCCCCTCCGGGACCCGTTAATGATGGCGTAAAAAACAACAAATATCAGCATGAGATCGGGCCCAACCCCGCGCAGGGTAAACCGGCCAAAGAGGGTGCTCTCAAGAAAAATGGAGAGGAAAGGTATAACTACGAATAATACCGGGTACCGCAAAGACTTCTCCCCTTACTTTGCCCCTGTAAAATAACCAGGATTGCATCCTGCATCTTAAGGAATCGCAGCTTCGTTCTCGCTTTCCTGTTCAGCGGAATCCAGGGTTCCCCATTCGGAGGCCGGATTTATATAATTGGTGACCACCAGGACCTCCTCAATCTGGTCGAGATCAACGGCCGGTATGACTGTGGCCGTCTTCGTTAACGCCTCCGCCTCCGCAGAAATCTCATCGATGGTGCCAATCAAAATACCCGCGGGGTACAACTCGCTGAACCTGGAGGTAACCACCCGGTTACCCTCATGCACTTCCGAATAAAATGGGATTTGGCTGAGCTTCAAATGTTTCCCGTTCACTGTTCCCACGATGATACCCGGGACCCGGGTTTCCTGCACCATTGCTCCCACCGCCGCCTCCCTGTCGGTTATCAGCGTAACCACTGCGTGATTCGCCGAAACCGAACTGACTCGGCCCACCAGACCTCTGGGTGTTATCACCGGCATGTTGCGGGTTATTCCCTTGTTGCTTCCCTGATCAATGGTGATGGTGCTGTACCAGGTGTTCGGGTTGCGAGCGATTACCTGAGCCGGAATCATTTTCATGTTGGTCAGATTGTGGTCTCGAAACTCCAGCAATTCTTTAAGCCGGCGGGATTCGTACCTGTACTCTCTCAGCCCCTGGTTCTCCAACTGCAGGGCTGCGAGTTCCTCCTCCAACTGTTTAATATCGGCGATCAACCTTTGTTTGCTGACAAAGAATATTTCCAAATTTTCTATATGCTCGCGAAATATACTTACCCCGCGTTGCAGCGGGGTATAGGCCTTGCGCACCATATCTTCAGCTATGGTCAAGTTGTCCCTCTCGGCGGCTGTCTGATTGACGGCAATAAGGCAAATAACAATGACGGCAAATATTATCCAGAAATAACGGCTCTTCAAGAAACGAAACACTTTACTCCATCCCCCGCATACCGGCTGCTGTTTCCATAGGAGGACAGCAGGTTTGGCCGAGGTTGTCTCCCGCAATCCCCGGCCGGATCAAGTTTATATGCCAAAACCAGCCGAAATCAATTTCAACCCAAGCGCACAACCTGCATGTTTTTCTTTAGTAATTTTTTCGAGGGTTCCGTAAAACCCGCTTTAGGATGTCGATGTTTTCCAAGACCTTGCCGGTTCCGAGAGCCACCGCCGACAGCGGTTCCTCACACACATAGACGGGCATATTGGTCTCCATGCTAATCAGCTGATCAAGTCCCCGTAAGAGCGAGCCTCCACCGGCCAGTACAATTCCCTTGTCCATAATATCGGAAGCCAATTCAGGCGGCGTCCGCTCCAGGCACACCTTAATTGCGTCAATAATGGCGGCTACCACCTCGGAGAGAGCCTTGTTGACTTCGCTGGCGGTAATCGGCTGGGTCTTGGGGAGACCGGTTATCAGATCCCGTCCCCGGACTTCGTAGTAGGTTTCGGGCCCCTCCCAGAGGGCGGATCCGATGTTGATCTTGATTTCCTCAGCCGTCCGTTCTCCGATCAACAGGCTGTACTTTTTTTTCAGATGCTGCACAATGGCCTCGTCCATTTCGTCTCCTGCAACCCGTACCGACTTGGAAGTAACTATACCACCCAGGGATACCACGGCCACCTCAGTGGTTCCTCCTCCAATGTCAACGATGAGGTTTCCGGTAGGCTCATGAACCGGAAGCCCGGCGCCCACGGCGGCTGCCATGGGTTCCTCGATCAGGAAGGCTTCTTTGGCACCCGCCTGCAATGCAGCCTCGCGCACCGCACGCTCTTCAACTGCGGTGACTCCAGTCGGCACACTAATTACTACGCGTGGCTTTATAAAAGGATTACGCTGGCCGCTGGCTCTCTCAATAAAATAGCTTAACATGGCCTGGGTGATGTCAAAATCCGCAATGACCCCACCCTTCATCGGCCTGATTGCGATTATGTTGCCGGGAGTTCTCCCGATCATTCGCTTGGCCTCTTCACCTACGGCCAGAACCTTGTTGGAACCGGTCTGGATAGCTACTACCGAGGGTTCTCTCAGAACAACGCCCTTACCCTTCAAGTAAACAAGAGTATTGGCAGTACCCAGATCAATGCCCATATCTCGAACCAAGAACATTTCTTATCTCCCTTCAGCTAAATGACATTGCTAGCTTTTAAGCTGACATACCTGCCATCACCTATTATTACGTGATCCAGTACTTCAATTCCGAGTAATTTCCCTGACTCAATCAGTCTTTTGGTTATGTTAATATCCTCTTTGCTGGGAGTAGGGTCTCCACTGGGGTGGTTATGTATCAGGATAACCGCCGCCGCGCTGCGTTTAACCGCCGGTTTAAAAACCTCACGGGGGTGTACCAGGGAGTTCGCCAGCCCTCCAATAGAAATAGTCTCCAAGCTGATAACCTGGTTCTTGCGATTGAGGTAGAGACACTTAAAATGCTCGCGGTCGTAGTATCTCATGTCCTCCATTACATAGTTTTTTACATCTTCGGGAGACTTTATTTGCTGCTGTTGATTTGACATCAGGGCGAGTCGACGTCCCAGCTCTGCGGCTGCTCTGATGCGGGCGGCTTTGGCAAGACCAATCCCTTCATGCTCCAACATTTCCTGTATGGTCAGAGTCTTAAACAAACGGAGTCCATCGTATTTCTGCAAGAGGTGCTGCGCCAACTCGATGGCGGACAGCTTACTGGTACCGCTTCCCAAGAGGATGGCCAGCAATTCTGCTTCGGTCAGATACTCCTCGCCTTTGGCCAGCATTTTCTCCCGGGGACGCATATCCACCGGCAATTCTTTGATAGAAGTATGATATTCTCCCGCCATGATTCCACCCCTACAGCAGGCTTAAACCCAGACTTTGAAACATTTCCTGCAGCTTGGACAGTGGCAGGCCCACTACATTGTAGAAACAACCTTCTATCCTTGATACGAGAACGCCGCCCAAACCCTGTATTCCATAACCTCCCGCCTTATCAAACGGCTCGCCGCTGTCAACATACCGGCTGATTTCCAGTTCGGAAAGCTGCCGGAAATAGACCGTCGTAACTTCGGAATCCACCAGTTCCCGACGGCCTGCCATATCGATAAGACAGACCCCGGTAATAACCTGGTGTTCTCCGCCACTCAGCCGCCGCAGCATCTCAACTGCATCCTCGCGGTCACAGGGCTTGCCCATAATTTCGCCATCCTTGACCACGATGGTATCAGCAGCCAAAATGAGGGCAGGAGGCACTAACTCACTCACTCTTCGGGCTTTTTGAATAGCCAGGCTTTCCGCGACCCGGCGCGGATCATCCCCCGTTACTATCCTTTCTTCGTCGGGCGGGGGAATTACCTCAAATTTCAACCCCAGGCTTTCCAGCAGCATGCGTCGCCGAGGGGAACCTGATGCCAGAATCAACGAGACGATAAAGACCTCCTTACATCCTACGGTATACAATAAAGGCTGCAATCATTCCCAAAATACCGAAAAGACCTATTCTTAGTGTGAGGCCAAAGGAGAGGGTTAATACCTCCAAATCCAAGGTGAAACGGGGTATACCCATGGTATATACCCGTCCCATCTCCTTCAATGCGGGAATCAGCCCGGTCAGGAGCTCCCCCAGCCAACCGCCGATTATGGCTCCCAATACCAGGATTACCAGGAGTATCGGCCACCCCGGGTATGCATGATAGCTGCTGCGAGAACTCAAAATCAAACCCTCCCCAACGTTTGTTTAAGTTTATCATTCGTTAATTGCATTTACAAGAAAGGTACCCTTCAAGCTGAAGGGTACCTTTTTCCAAATCGAATGATTTTCTTGTTTTATTGCCGGCGGTCAAAAAATGAGAGGTTAAAACTCAAGACCTCCAGGTTGACTGACAGGTCGACATTCCTGAGGATCACATTATCAGGCACCTTCAATACCCGGGGAGAAAAGTTGAGTAACGACCTGACACCGGCTCTAACCATAATGTCGGCAACTTCCTGAGCGGCAGCCGCAGGTACGGTTACTATTCCAATTTCAACGTTCTTTTCATGGATCCGTTGTTCCAGATTTTCCATAGGCTCGACTACCAAGTCACCCAGTGGTTGTCCAATCCTGTCAGCGCTGATATCCATAATTCCAACCACGTTGAATCCCCGATCTTCAAAACCCTTATACACTGCCAATGCCGAACCGAGCTTTCCGGCACCGACTATTACCACATTCCAGGTCCTGTTCAGCCCCAATATCCTCATTATGTGGCTGTAAAGATCCTGTACGTTATAGCCTACTCCCCTGGTACCAAACTCCCCGAAGTAAGCCAAATCCTTTCTTACCTGAGCTGAACTAACTCCCACTCCCATAGCAATTTCACCGGAGGAAACTGTGAGAATCCCATCCTTAATCAGTTGTGCGAGATGTCTTGAATAAACAGATAACCTTGTCACGGTGGCTTCTGGGATTTTAAGAGCTTTCATACTCACATCCCTCCTTTTACTGGCATTGCAAGTACTTCTATTTAACCTTTGTGAAATCCTTCTTTATGTAAATATTATACGAAAAACCCAGGAACTTTACCCGGACATCTTTAAACACTACCCCGGTCATCCGGGATTAAAGATGCGACCCGAGGCAGAGTTCAAGGAGCTTGCAAAAGATAAGGGATATGAAAGCGGTCGAAGGTATGGTGATCAGCCAGGCGGTCACCAAGCGGCGGGCGGTTTCCCAGCGGACGGCCGCCATCTGTTTGGCACACCCCACCCCGATAATCGAGGATGACACTACATGAGTGGTGCTTACCGGATAACCCAGTACCGAAGCGGTATAGATAACCATCGAAGAACTGAAATCAGCGGCAAAGCCGTTTATCGGTTCAATACGAAATATCTTGCTGCCCAGGGTAGCGATTATCCGCCAACCGCCGGCCGCCGTACCCAGGCCCATGGCCGCGGCACAGGACAGCATAACCCAGAAAGGAACATGAAATGTTGAAATATAACCGGCACTAAGCAGTGCCATGGTGATTATCCCCATGGACTTTTGAGCATCATTGGATCCATGAGAAAAAGACATCATGCAGGCCGACAGCACCTGAAGGCGGCGAAAAATCTTGTTCATCCGATTCTGCGAGGCCCCGTAGAAAACCCGGGATAGAACCGTCATAACCAGTGCACCGACCATGAGCCCCACCACAGTTGAGGCGATCAAGAAGAAAATAATTACACCCAGTCCCGGCCAATTAACACTGTCAACCCCGAACACCGCCACCGAAGCCCCGGTTAATCCGCCAATAAGCGCGTGGGACGAACTGCTGGGTATACCGAAAAACCAGGTAAAAAGATTCCAGGAAATGGCTCCTACCAGAGCCAGGATCAGCACCTTCTCGTCAACCATCCCCGGTTTGATTATGCTGCTGCCAATAGTCTTGGCAACGGCGGTTCCGCTCAAGGCCCCCAGAAAATTCAAGCCGGCGGCAAGAATAATCGCACTGCGCGGTGACAGTGCCCTGGTGGTCACCGAGGTAGCAATGGCATTGGCGGTATCGTGAAATCCATTAACATAATCAAAGACCAGCGCCAGGATGACCACTAAGACTAAAAGCAAGAGCTCAAACATCTTTAACAATAACTCCTTTACCCCCGACCGGTTATCAATTCCGTTCGTTGTAATTAAGACGTTTATTGCCTCGTTGGGTCGGGCACCTGGTGAAGGTGCCGAATGGACGTTATCGCCAAAAAAGAAAGAGCGATTCCCTGCGTTAACTTGAATCGCTCATTTCGCCGTTTGCTATTTGGTTGTGGTAATATTTGACCGTTACTCCGCAAATCCACGCGGATAACCATCTATCTGCGGCGGCCAATGCCTCCGCTGCTGCAGATCGCTGCCGCCGGTTACTACTCTTTAGGCAGTATAGCATCTTCGATAATACCTCATCATCCGGTACCCTTTTTTATTGAGCGGCGCCCTCTTCGGTGACGGGCATCTGCGGTCCAATTACCTTCAATACATCTGTCGGTACCGGTCCACTCTTGACGGCATCCAGGATAACCCCTGCCAGGGTTATCCTGATAGAAATCTCTGTCACATACTACGTTTAAAGCCTGATTAAAATACTCAAAAAGCTTTACCCCGAGACCCCCCCAAACACCAAACCGGGTCCCAGGACATTGTAGCACAGCTCTTCCCCCATTTGTGTTAAGTTAGTGTTAACTCATGCTAAGTTTGGGTTAAGAAACGGCGGGCTCGGTCAAGAGTCATGAAAGAACCGGTAATCAGAATGTATTCCTGGTCCCGGACCTCCTCCAGGGCCTTCCGGACTCCGTATTCAATCTCTTCGGCCAGGAATACCTGCGGGAAAATACGGTCGGCTTCTTCGTATCTCAGCATCCAATTGCGGGCTCGATCCCCCTCGGGCCGCGTAAGGATGCACAAACGCGTATTAGCGGCCAGACTTTTAAATATAGCGGGGCCGTCTTTGTCATCGAGAATGCCTATTACCAGGACCCGGCTGCGGTCGGGGTAAATTTCCGCCAATGCCCGAGCCAGAGCCTGCGCTCCGTGCTGGTTGTGAGCCGCATCCAGGATTATTTCCGGATGCCGCCTGACCCTTTCCATTCTCCCCGGCCATCTGACTGCCGACAACGATTCTCCCAGGTCCTTATTGACGGGGAAACCGCGCTCGGCGAGTTCATCAAGGATGGCAAGGGCGGTCGCCAGGTTGTCCAACTGGTAGCTCCCGGGCAGGGAAAAACAAACCTCACCGGCCGAGAACCTCCGGGTGTTGATATCCAGGATAAATCCCGCCATGCCCCGGTTTTTTACCCGGGCAAACCGGACATGGTTTCCGGCCAAACGAAGGCTTGCTCCCTTGCTCCGGCATTCAGCTTCCAGGATTTTGAGCACTACAGGATCGTTATCCCCATAAATCATGGGGACACCCGGTTTAATTATGCCGGCTTTGTTGCAAGCAACATCCTCTATCCCCGGTCCCAGGTACTGGAGATGATCGAGGCCCACATTGGTGATGGCGGTGACCAGTGGTTGCACAACATTGGTTGCATCGTAGATCCCCCCCATACCCGTTTCGATGAGGGCAATATCCACCCTCTGCTGTTCGAAATATGCAAAAGCCAGGGCGGTCAGGATCTCAAACTCGGTGGGCGTGCCAAAACCGAGACGCTCACATTCCGGTATCGCCGGTTTTAACTGATTGATCAGGTCCCACAGGTCTTCACCGCTGATCAAATCATGATTGATCCGGATGCGTTCGCAGTATGAGTGCAGGTGGGGAGAAGTAAAAACCCCCACCCGGTAACCCTCCGTACTCAAGACCTGGTTGAGGATGGCAACCACCGATCCTTTACCATTGGTCCCGGCTACATGGAGCGTGGCATACTGCTGGTGGGGATTTCCGAGATAGGCCAGCAGGGTCTCTATCCTCTGAAGACCGGGCTTGATGCCGAAGCGAGTCAAAGCCTTGAAATAGTTTTCTATCCGTTCAAGGTTTGGAGACGTTTTAAAATGCCCTCCCTCTTCTCCAGGTTTTCCTTCTGGCGCGTTCTCTCCTTCTCAACCACTTCCGGCGGCGCTTTGCTTATGAACCCCTGATTGTTCAGCTTGCTTTCGAGCCGTTTTATGTCCTGTTCGGTGGCTTGCAGTTCCTTCCTGAGTCGTGCTATCTCCTTCTCGACATCGATTACCCCTTCCACGGGCACCAGGATCTCAATGTCCACCAGGTAGGCGGAAAGGGCTTGAAGCGGTCTTGTATCCTGGGAATCGGAGACGGTTATTTCCCTGAGATTGGCCATGTTTTCGGCATAGCCCCGGTTCTTGATTATTTTGGCTGCCTTTTCCCTGTCCGCAGTCACGATCTGAACCGGGATCTTCATTCCCGGAGGTATGTTGAATTCGTTCCTTATATTTCTGATGGCCCGGATAACCTGAATCAGCAGGCGCATATCTTCCTCCGCCTGCGGTTGGTAGAACCTCTCATTGTCCGGCCAGGGCTCTATCATTATGCTTTCCGTCGCTTCCGGCAGGTGCTGGAAAATCTCCTCGGTTATAAAGGGCATAAACGGGTGCAGCATTTTCAGTGTGTCCTTCAGGACCAAAACCAGAATGTTCTGCGCAACCTTGCGCTCCCGAGGCTTTTCGGGCCGGTACAAACGGGACTTGGCCAGCTCAACGTACCAGTCGCAGAAGTCATCCCAGATAAAATCGTACAGGGTGCGTGCGGCTTCCCCGATCTCATACTGTTCCAGGAACCTGGTTACCTCGCGGTTGGTGACACATAAACGATGCAGTATCCATCTGTCGGCGAGTTCGAAATCACTGTCCAGCAGCTCGATTCGCTCGTAGTCATCCACATTCATGATCACAAACCGGCTGGCATTCCATACCTTGTTGGCAAAGTTTCGTGTGTTCTCCACCTTGTCCATATAGAAACGCACATCATTACCGGGGGTAGTCCCGGTTATCAGAGAAAAGCGCAGGGTATCGGCTCCGTACTGTTCAATAACCTCAATGGGGTCGATGCCGTTCCCCAGGCTCTTGCTCATCTTGCGCCCCTGTGCGTCGAGAATCAAGCCGTGAATCATCACATCATAAAAGGGAACCTCTTTCATGAACTCCAAACCGGAGAAAATCATGCGTGCGACCCAAAAGAATATGATGTCACGGCCGGTAACCAAAACCGATGTTGGGTAGAACCTCGCCAGATCGCGGGTATCCTCAGGCCAGCCCATGGTGGAGAACGGCCATAAAGCCGAACTAAACCAGGTGTCAAGCACATCCGGGTCCTGAGTCAGAGCCGAGGAATTGCAATGCGGACAGACCTCGGGGTCTTCCCGGCTGCAGAGCATCTCCCCGCATTCACAGTACCAAACCGGAATCCGGTGTCCCCACCACAGCTGCCGGGAAATGCACCAATCCCGGATGTTCTCCAGCCAATTGATATATATCTTGGTGAACCGGCCGGGTACAAAAACGGTGTCTCCTTCCAGAACCCGCTCGATAGCCGGTTCGGCCAGGGGTTTCATCTTCACAAACCACTGTTTGCTGATCATGGGTTCAATGACCGTGTTACACCGGTAACAGTGTCCGACCGCGTGGGAGTGGTTCTCAACCTTCAACAGGTATCCCTGCTCCCTTAGGTCCTCCACAATCCGGCGCCGGCACTCGTAGCGGTCCAGGCCCCGGTAAGGACCGGCCTCGTCACTCATGGTGCCGTCCGGATTGATGACTACAACCGGTGGCAGATTATGGCGCATGCTCATCTCAAAATCGTTGGGATCATGAGCCGGGGTTACTTTTAGCGCACCGGTTCCGAACTCCACATCCACATAGTCATCGGCGATCACGGGTATCACCCGTCCCAGGATAGGAAGGACCACGTTTTTCCCTATATGCTCGCGATAGCGTTCGTCGGCAGGATTAACCGCAACCCCGGTATCCCCCAGCATGGTTTCCGGGCGGGTTGTTGCTACCGTAAGATAACCCTCTCCGTCCTGGAACGGATACTTTATGTAGTAAAGGTTCCCCTCGGATTCAATGTGTTCAACCTCAATATCGCTGATGGTCGTATGGCAGCGGGGGCACCAGTTGATGATATAGTCTCCCCGGTAAATAAGCCCTTTCTCGAAAAGCCTGACGAAAACCTCACGCACCGCCCGGGAACACCCCTCATCCATGGTAAACCGCTCCCGGCTCCAGTCGCATGAAGCGCCCAGCATCTTGAGCTGGTTGGTTATGGTGCTGCCATAGAGGTTCTTCCATTCCCATACCTTTTCCAGGAAGGCTTCCCGGCCCAGGTCGTGACGGGAGATACCCTGTTGTGCCAAGCTCTCCTCAACCCTGGCTTGGGTTGCAATACCGGCGTGGTCGGTACCGGGCAGCCACAAAACACTGTAACCCTGCATACGGCGCCACCTGATCAGAATATCCTGCAGGGTATTGTTCAGGGCATGTCCCAGATGCAGCGAACCGGTTACATTGGGAGGTGGCATAACGATTGAGAAGGGTTCGCGGGTAAGTTCCTCCGCCGGGGCAAAGTAACCCTTTTCAAGCCAATAGTCATACCATCTCTTTTCCACTGTCTTGGGGTTGTACGTTTTGGGCAGGTTGTTCAGGTCATCCAAAGTAATACCCTCCTCATCAGGTGTAGAAAGACTACATATAACATTTTATCAGACTCGATTGGACTATTCAGCTAGAGGATAACGTTTATGGTTTATGCCGAAGCTCAAATCCCCGGTGCTATCCACCGGCTCCTTAGGTCACAAACGCTTTCCGCTTAATCCCACGTTATGCGTTAATCACATATCAAATGGGAAATCTAAAAACAAGCAACGGTTTATTTAAGCGGAGCTAAGGCGGCAATCTCAGCGTCCCCATAAACATCCAGGTAACTCCGTTCTTTTATTATAATCAAATAATCCTTCGAGGTTGCCGGAATATCCTCCGGACCATAAACCAACAGTAGGAGCAGGAAGATGAAAAAAATGCCCATGCGCTGGAGAGCGGAAATATACCTGCTGCTGATCGCATTCGTCTGGGGCACGACCTTTATTCTGGTTAAAGGTGCTCTGGGGTTCATCGGTCCCTATACCTTCCTGGCCCTCAGGTTTATCCTGGCTTTCATCCTCCTGGCCTGTGTTTCCCATCAACATCTGTACCGGATCTCATGGCCTGAAATCAGGGCCGGCATGGCACTCGGCCTTTTTCTGATCGTCGGATTTGTTTTTCAAACGATCGGCCTTCAGTATACATCGGCTTCCAACACTGCCTTCATTACCGGATTGTCAGTAGTAATCGTTCCTATTATAATTTCCATTTATACTTCCAGTTTACCCTCCTGGGGTACAACCTGCGGTATCGTCCTGGCAACAACCGGCCTTTTTCTCCTCTCGGTAACCGATGCCTTTTACATCTCATATGGGGATATACTGGTTCTTGGTGCAGCCTTCGGATTTGCCTCTCATATAGTTGTAGTCGACCGCTTTTCCTATCGTTATAATACGGTGAACCTGGCGATAGTTCAGGTTTTGGTGGTGGGGTTGTTCTGCATGTTGGTCGCCGTAGCGCAGGAGCCATGGCCTCCGGTGATCAACGCCCCGGTAATCGAGGCCCTGGTAATAACTTCGGTGTTTGGCACCGCACTGGCCTTTCTGGTACAGAACACCCTGCAGAAATACACCACCCCCACCCGTACGGCGATCATCTTCATCACCGAGCCGATCTTTGGTGCCGCCTTCGCCCATTTCTGGGCGGGAGAGGTCCTCTCCTCCCGAGCCCTGCTCGGCTGTGCCCTTATTATCAGCGGCATGCTCCTGACCGAACTCGACTTCGCCAGGTTAAAGCTCACCCGGCTCCGCCAGACCTAGAAAGTATCAAGGGGACGGTTTGTTGAACCGTCCCCTTGTTTCTTATCTATTCCAACCACAATGACAGAGCATCGGTCAGCTCGGTTAAACCTTCACCGGTGACTGCAGAAAAGGGTATCGCCGGGTTGGTTAGTCCCAGCCCGGCGTTTACGGCCTTCAAGTGCTGCATTCTCCTGCCCCGGGAGATCTTGTCCAGCTTGGTCGCCACCACCAGCGCCGGGATTCCCAGTGAACGGATCCAGTCCTGCATCACCAGATCGCTCTCCATGGGCGGGTGGCGAATATCCACCAGGTGTACCAGGCCCCGGAGGGTTGGCCTGCCGGTCAGATAGCCCTCGATCAACCTGTTCCACGACGCTTTTTCCTTTTTGGAAACCTGGGCGTAACCGTAGCCGGGGAGATCTACCAGGTACCAAGCTTCGTTGACGAGATAAAAATTGATGCTCTGTGTTTTCCCGGGAGTGGAACTGGTACGGGCCAGTCCTTTTCTCCCGGTCAAACAATTGATGAGCGAAGACTTTCCCACATTGGACCTGCCTACCATGGCTATCTCCGGCAGGGCAGGTTTGGGCAGCTGTGTGCTGTTGAATACGGATGCTTTAAGAACCGCTGTTTTGATTTGCATGGTTTTCTTTTACGAAAGCATGCTCCAGGACCTGGTCCATGTGGTCCACCAGAACAAACTCGATCTTGCGCTTTACGTTCTGCGGCACCTCTTCCAGATCCTTTTGGTTCTCGGACGGGAGTATTACGGTCTTGATCCCCGCTCGGTGAGCCGCCAGGACCTTTTCCTTTATTCCTCCCACCGGAAGCACTCGTCCGCGCAGAGTTATCTCGCCGGTCATGGCCACGTCATTGCGAACCGGTCGGTTGGCGAACGCCGAGGCCAGAGCGGTGGCAATAGTAATCCCGGCTGACGGACCGTCTTTGGGTATGGCTCCCTCGGGAACGTGAAGGTGAATGTCTATTTTTTCATGAGCATCCGGTTCTATGCTCAGGTAATCCTGGCGTGACCTGATGTAAGACAGTCCCGCCTGGGCTGATTCCTTCATCACGTCTCCCAACTGACCGGTCAGGATCAGCCTGCCTTTGCCCTGCATCAAAGCAACTTCCACCGACAGGATATCTCCTCCGGACTCGGTCCAGGCCAATCCAGTCGACAACCCTACCTGGCTCTCCTTCTCCGCCGTTCCGTAGCGATAACGCGGCGGCCCCAGGAAAGTGGCCAGATTATTCTTTCCTACCTTTACGGATTTGTTGCGATCCTTGACCACTTCACGGGCTGTTTTCCGGCAGATTGTAGCGATCTCCCGCTCCAGATTTCTGACTCCGGCTTCTCGGGTGTACTCCCGGATTATTCTTCTGACTGCGCCTTCCGATATCGATAAATTTTGAGGTCTCAATCCATGCTCTTTGAGCTGTTTTGGAAAGAGGAAGTCAAGAGCGATATGGACTTTCTCCTCCTCGGTGTACCCGCTTAAGTTGATAACCTCCATCCTGTCCAGGAGTGGTTTGGGTATATTGTGCGCTGAGTTCGCGGTGGTAATAAACATCACCTTGGACAAGTCGAAAGGAACCTCCACATAGTGATCGCTGAACATATAGTTCTGTTCCGGATCCAGTACCTCCAGCAGAGCAGACGACGGATCACCCCTGAAATCGGACGTCATCTTGTCTATCTCATCCAGCAGAAAGACCGGATTCTTTGAACCCGCCTGCTTCATACCTTGCAGTATCCGGCCGGGCATAGAACCGACATACGTGCGCCGGTGCCCGCGTATTTCAGCTTCATCCCGGATGCCGCCCAGCGATATCCGTACGAACTTGCGGTTAAGGGCTCGAGCCACCGATTTGCCCAGACTGGTTTTCCCCACTCCAGGCGGTCCCACGAAACAGAGTATCGGCCCTTTCATCTTTTTGGCCAGTTTTCTGATAGCCAGGTATTCAAGGATACGCTCTTTTGGTTTTTCCAACCCGTAGTGATCCTCGTTCAAGATCTTTTCCGCCACCGAAAGGTCAAGGCGGTCCTTGGTCTCATGACTCCAGGGAAGTGACAGGATCCAGTCCAGGTAGTTGCGAACAACCACGGCTTCCGCCACCATCGGCGGCATCTTTTCCAGCCTCTCCACTTCTTTTAAAGCCTTCTCTTCTACCTCTTGCGGCAGGTTGATCTGGGCGATCTTCTCCCTCAGTTCCTCAACCTCGCCTGCACGGTCGTCCTTGTCTCCCAGTTCTTTCTGGATCGCCTTCATCTGCTCCCGCAGGTAATACTCTTTCTGGGTCTTTTCCATGGCCTTGCGGACCCGGATATTGATCTTCCTCTCCAGCTCCAGCACTTCCATTTCCTTGCCCAGAAGTTCACAGAGGAGCTCCAGCCTCCGCTTTACATTTATCGCTTCCAGAATGGCCTGTTTTTCGTGAATTCTCAGTGACAGGTGTGAACCGATAACATCTGCCAACCTTCCCGGTTCCGTAATAGAAACCACGGAAACCACCGTTTCGGGTGGGATCTTTTTGCTCATGCGCACATACTGTTCGAACTGATATATCAGAGTCCGGGTCAGGGCCTCGATCTCTGAATTCTTCTGCACCGGATCTTCCCATATCTCTCTTACCCGTACCCGGAAGAGGAAATCGTTTTCCAGGTACGTTTCGATCTTGGCGCGGCGCAGCCCTTCCACCAGGACCCTCATGGTCCCACCCGGCATTTTCAAAACCTGCTTGATTTCAGCTATAGTTCCTATTTCATATATATCCTGCTCTCCGGGATCATCGGTCTGAGCCTCTTTCTGTGTCGCCAGGAACAATTCCTTATCGGTTATCATAGCTTCTTCAATAGCATTGATCGATTTCTCCCGCCCTACATCAAGGTGAATTACCATGTAGGGAAAGACCAGAAGTCCTCTAAGCGGTAGGAGAGGAATATCTCTAACTTGTTCGGTTATTTGATTGCTTAACATTGTTACAACACCTCCACCGTTTCAGGCGCAAGTATATTCTACTATATGTGGTAGGGGGTCGCAACTCGACAAAATAAGGGCAGAATAGTAAGTCTGCCCTTTTTCCGTTCGTAAACGCTGTGTTATTCCTTTATCTGCCAGAAAGGTTCGCAGGAACTCTCATCCTAAAAAGTGCTGATTTCGCCGGCCGGCACGAAGTCGTTAACAATAATGGGAAACCGGTTGGATTTCTTGTTGAAACAACCGGGCATCGCCAGGTCCAGCACTTCCTCCAAAGTACTTACCGGGATAACCTCAATACTCGTCATGTCCTCAAATATTTTCAGCCAATTATCCCGGGGAATTATTACCCTTTTGATGCCGTTCTTGCGCGCCGCCTCAATCTTTGCTATCACTCCGCCTACCGGCTTAATCCGTCCTCTGACCGATACCTCCCCGGTCATGGCCAGTAGGTTGTCCACTGCGTAATTCTCCATGGCGGAAAGAACTGCAACCGCCATGGCTATGCCGGCCGACGGTCCGTCTACCGGAGTTCCGCCCGGAAAGTTAATATGGACATCGTATTCCCGCATATCGATACCGCATACCCATCGGATTGCCGTCATTACTGTTTCGACCGAACCCCGGGCTGCACTCTTGCGGCGCATGGTGCGGCTGTGCGAGCCAAGTTCCTCCTCATCGATAACCCCCGTGGCGTTCCACCTGCCGCGCCCTTTCTCCACCTTAATCGTGACTGCCTCCACCTCGATCACCACTCCCTGGTTCGGTCCATAGACCGCCAGGCCGTGAACCAGTCCCACACCCGGAGACTCAAGTCTCTTCCTTTCACTGCGCGGCGAATACTGCCCGCTCTGTACCACCTTCTCCACTATCGGCAGGGTGACCCGGTTGCTGTTGCGGCTCCGGGCCATTCCCGTCGCGAGCTGCACCATGTTGACTGCCTCCCGCCCATTGGTGGCGTAACGGGACAGCTCAGCCAGGGCCTCTTCCTCGATCTCAAAACCGACCTTGTCCAGGGCTTTCCTTGCGATGGTGACGATCTCGTGTTCTTCTAGGGGCCGGAAAAATATTTCCAGGCACCTTGAACGCAAAGCCGGAGAGATCTCCTGGGGCATTCTGGTGGTTGCTCCCACCAGCCTGAAGTCGGCCGGAAGACCGTTCTGAAACATGTCGTGTATGTGAGCCGGTATGTTGGGGTCATCTTTGTTGTAATAGGCACTCTCCAGTATAACCTTACGGTCCTCAAGGACCTTGAGCAGTTTATTCATCTGCACCGAATGCAGCTCACCAATCTCGTCGATAAACAGTATTCCGCCGTGGGCCCTGGTGACGGCTCCCGGCTTGGGTTGGGGGATTCCGGCCGAGCCCATAGGACCTGCTCCTTGATAAATAGGGTCATGCACGGACCCAATTAACGGGTCGGCAATTCCCCGTTCATCAAATCGCGCTGTTGTCGCATCTATCTCAACAAACTGGGAACTCTCATTAAAAGGGGAAAGCGGGTTTTTCTTGGCATCTTCAAGAACCAACCGGGCAGCAGCCGTCTTCCCGACCCCCGGAGGACCGTATATTATCACATGCTGGGGATTGGGACCGCACAATGCTGCCCGCAGGGCCTCAATTCCGTCCTCCTGTCCGATCACCTCATCAAAGCTCGCGGGGCGGGTTAAGCTCGACAGCGGTTCGGTAAGCGTAAAATTTCTCATTTTCTTCAGTTTGTCTTTCTCCTTGTAGGACTCCTTGACTACGGCATTCCTGCTTCCCTGCTGGTTCTGCAGCATGTTCCAGAAGTACAGCCCTATGACTATGGCGAAAAACAACTGGATTACTGCCACAACGCCACTTAAACCACCAAAAGGTTCAATCATACTGTCCACCCTTTCAACGAGGTTGTGGTGATAGTATTGCCTATTATGCGACGATTAAGTGCTAATCAGTAAAGTAAAATTAGGCAGCCTGCGTTGCCGGCTGCGGATTGGCGGAATTTATCGCTGCAAGTGATCCTAATGGCCTGCGAGAAGGACAACCAGGTTTGCACTCCAACCGGTTGGGAGGCCCATTACCTCAAAGCCCAGACGCCCCTTCTATCCAGGTTCTTTGGGTGGGCCGGGCAGAAAAAACAACAGCCGGATATTCAAAGTATGAATAACCGGCTGTTTTTGCAATCGCCCTGCTCGGTTGGCAAACGTAACTATTTCTTGTACTTGGGCAGAACCCTTTTTACAAAATCCGGCTGCTCATAGGCGGGATTGGGATAGCTGTAAAAGCCCTTCCCAGTTTTCCGGCCCAGTTCATTGGCATCAACTTTTTCCTTCAAGAATTGCACGATCTCTTTGAGGTAGGGAGGTACTGTAAAGTTTAAGTAGGTAAAAAGGGGTCAAGAAGAGAAATGAGACCTCAACAAGGATGTTCCGAAGAACGTCCAACTCCCGCCCAAAGGAGGATGAGGTCTCGTGTTTAAGATTCAACAATTGGTATCGGTATTCCTTCAACTTGTCACAGGAATAATGAATGTATTGGCATCAGCAAAAAGTTTGGAAGAGTT
>JAKOVY010000079.1 GCA_029781825.1 Bacillota bacterium
TTACCTACTCCACCGTCACCGACTTGGCCAGGTTGCGCGGTTTGTCGACGTCGCAGCCGCGGGCGACGGCTATGTGGTAGGCCAGGAGCTGCAGGGGTATGACCGAAAGCAGGGGGGTGAATAACTGATCGGTATCGGGAATGGTGATGACTTCGTCGCATTCCTCAATGGTTTTGGTCATCCCCTCTTTGGTTATCCCAATTATAGTCCCTTTGCGGGCCTTGACCTCTTTGATGTTCGAGACCATTTTGTCCTGCAGGTCATCCTGGGTGACCAGTGAGATTACGGGAACCCCTTCCTCAATCAGGGCCAGGGTACCGTGTTTCAACTCCCCGGCGGCATAGGCCTCGGCGTGGATATAGGAGATCTCTTTGAGCTTAAGAGCCCCTTCCAGAACAATCATGTAATCCAGCCCTCGGCCGAGGAAGAAGGCGCTGGAAGCCCGGTGGTACTTTCCGGCGATGGCTTCGACTTCAGCCGAACATTCCAGAACCTGCTGGATTTTATCCGGGAGGGAGGTTAGCTCCTTAACCATCTCCGTTATGACCTCCTGCGGGAGGGTCTCCCTTTGCCCGGCCATGAATAAGGCAATCATGTACATCAACAGCACCTGGGTGGAGTAGGCCTTGGTCGAGGCCACGGCAATCTCCGGTCCCGCCCAGGTGTAGAGGACGGTGTCGGCTTCCCGTGCCACCGAACTGCCCACCACATTGGTCACGGCCAGGACTTTGATTCCGCGTCTTTTGGCTTCCCGCAGCACGGCCAGGGTGTCGGCGGTTTCCCCGGATTGACTGATCACAATCAAAATGGAATTCTCCGGCCAGAGCACCTCCCGATAACGGAATTCGGAGGCAATGTCCACCTCTACCGGTACCCGGGCCAGCTTCTCAATCACATGCCGGCCCACCATTCCGGCATGGTACGCGGTACCGCAGCCCACAATAAATATCTTGCGGACATCCTGCAGGAACAAATCCAATTGGACATCGGAAAAGTCAATCCTGCCATCGGCAATCCTTCCCCGCATGGTGTCCCGAAGGGCCCGGGGCTGTTCATAGATCTCCTTGAGCATGAAATGAGGATGCCCGTTTTTCTCGGCCTGGACGGGATCCCAGTTCGCGGTAAATACATCCTTGTGGACCTCGTTCCCGTCAACACTGCTCAGCCGAACCTCGGTGGGGGTGACGATCGCCATCTCTCCGTCTTCCAGAACGTAGAAGCGGTTGGTTCGGGACAGGACGGCCGGTATGTCGGAGGCCAGGAAGAACTCCTGCTCCCCAAGACCCACCATCAACGGGCTGTCCTTGCGAATGGCCACGATCTTATCCGGTTCTTTCGGGCTTATCACCGCCATGGCGTAAGAACCTTCCAGGTAAGGGATGGCCTTCCGAACCGCTTCCACCAGGTCGCCCTGGTAGCAGTCCTCAATCAGATGGCACAGTACCTCGGTATCGGTTTGTGATCGAAATACGTGTCCTTTCTGCACCAACCAGCGCCGCAAATGGCCAAAGTTTTCTATGATTCCGTTATGGACCACCGCGAACTCCTCTTGGCAATCAACATGCGGGTGGGCATTTACATCATTGGGAACACCGTGGGTGGCCCAGCGGGTATGGCCCACGCCGATGCAGGCCTGAGGCCTGCCGTTGAGACATTCCTCCAACCGTGACAGGCGGCCCTCGCGTTTTTCAATCCAGAGGCCGACATCGGTTATAACCGCAACTCCGGCCGAGTCATACCCGCGATACTCCAGTCTTTTCAATCCTTCTATAATCTCCGGGATAGCATCCCGGTAGCCTGCATAACCAATTATTCCGCACAAATTCCAGCGACCTCCTTGTACAAAAAACCACAGACCGGCCTTTTTGTTCCCCCATTGCTGGAGGGTTTTGTAGACCGGCTAACGATGGTGGTACACCGAGGGGCATCCGCCGAATATTTCGATTAACCCCTACCTCGTCAACCCACACGCATATCTGGTGCGGGTCCAGGCGCTTGGCATACTTTGCGGTTCTCTCTCGATAACCGAAGATTGAACCATATAAATCATCTACCGGTATCTCCTCCCTTCACTTCACCTTCAGCACGGCTGCTTTTATCTTATCCACCACCTCCTGCAGCAGGAACTCATCAGGACCCTGAGCCATGATCCTGATTTTTGGTTCGGTCCCTGAAGGCCTTACCAGGACCTTGCCCCACTCGCCCAGCCTCTCTTCGGCCTCGCGGACGGCCTCCCGGACTTCCATATTATTAAGAATAGAATCCTTATCCTTTATGTCAAGGTTTATCAACACCTGGGGATACTGTTCCATTTCCCGAGCCAGTTCCGATAAGGGCAGACCGGTCTCCCGCATGACCTCAGCCAATTTAAGGGAAGACAGAAGCCCGTCACCGGTAGTAGCATAATCAAGAAAAATTATATGTCCGGACTGCTCCCCTCCCAGCCGGGCACCGCTTTCCTGCATCTTCTCCAATACGTAGCGGTCCCCAACCTGACAGCTCAACACCTCCACCTTCTCCCTCCGGAAGGCAATTTCCAGCCCAATATTGCTCATAACCGTAGTCACAACCTTGGGGGGATTAAGCTGCGAGGTGCGCCGCAAGTGCAGGCCGCAGATCACCATAATATGATCGCCGTCAATGATGTTGCCGCGCTCGTCTACGGCAATTACCCGGTCGGCGTCACCGTCGTAGGCGATTCCCAGATCGGCACGGTGCTCTAAAACCGCTTTTTTCAGGGCTCCCGGGTACGTTGATCCGCAGCGTTCATTGATATTGAGGCCGCTGGGTTGGTTGTTAATCGGTATCACCCTGGCCCCCATCTCCTCCCACATCTGCGGTGCCACTTCATAAGCGGCGCCGTTGGCACAGTCAACCACGACTTTTAGCCCCCTCAGGTCCCTGGCACCGCGATAACACCTCATTAGAAAATTGATATAGTTCTGCGACGCCCGTTCCAGTTCATAGACCCGGCCAACATCACCGCCCTCCGGGTGTACCCGGATCTCATCCGGGTTAAATACCAGCTTTTCGATCTCATCCTCCACCTCATCCGGCAGCTTGTAACCTTCGGGGCCAAAAAACTTAATCCCGTTGTACTCCACCGGGTTATGGGAAGCGGAAATAACCACCCCGCAGGAGGCCTCGTATTTTTGGGTCAGGTAGGCTACGCCCGGAGTGGGTATAACCCCGGCTTTAAGGACATCCGCCCCCACCGAACAGATCCCCGCCACCAGGGCCGATTCCAGCATATCACCGGATATCCGAGTATCACGGCCTACCAGGATGCGGGGACGCGTTACCTGTTGGGAGAGCACATAGCTTCCCGCACGCCCCAGCTTGAAAGCAAGCTCGGGTGTCAGTTCCCGGTTGGCTATTCCCCTGGCACCGTCAGTTCCAAATAGATTGCCCACTTTTTTCCTCCCCTTTGACAATGCGGTGATTAGGTGATTATTGCTTGTATCCTTCTGCAGGAAGTAACTATTATATTCTAATAAACTGTGTTCAATTTGGTTACACCGGACGATTACTGGGCAGGCTCCTGCGGCTGTTCAGCCGCGGCCATATCAACCATGACCGTCACCTTGC
Organism: Bacillota bacterium; assembly: GCA_029781825.1. Classification (GTDB taxonomy): domain Bacteria; phylum Bacillota; class Syntrophomonadia; order Syntrophomonadales; family DTU052; genus DTU052. The sequence goes on from JAKOVY010000079.1 coordinate 3,589, forward strand.
CGGGAAAGATCTTGACCCCCGGTATAGCGACCAACTCAACCTCCTGTTTAAAACTCCGGTTTCTCCCGGAGAGATCCACCGGTTTTGTTTTCACGGAATTGACTCCGGCCAGGTCCTGTTCGGAACCGATCACGGTCACCTCGGAGGGACTCGTGGTCACATCCCGAACCACAAATCCTTCCGGCGGATTCCCGATCAAAGAGGGGCTAACCGTTACCATGACATGGTTGCTCACCTTTTCGATGACGACATAGGCCTGTACCTTGTCGGGCATGATATCCACCCCGGTAACCGGTTTTCCGAACTCATCCAGTGCGGTTACCTCGGCATTAATCACCGCTGTATCCTGCAGGGAACCCAGGTCCAGATAAATCACCAGAGAATTCACCCGGTTTATCTTTTCCAGATCCCCTCGCACCACGCATTTTTCCGGGGTTACATCAATTCCGGCCACCCGGTAGCCGGCCGGGGGCTCCTGTCTCACCCGCTGGGATACCGGGAAGATATATTCCCCGCTCTCGGTAATCTCCACCGTGACCTCGGCCGGTGTGACCGAAGAAACCCGCGTACCCGGCATTTGCTCCACCTGCACCGGAACCGTATACACCCCGGGTTTCTTCCCCTTCAAGTCGATATATGCGTTGATCTCCCGGGCCGTGCGCGGAGTGCCGACAATACTGACCGTAACCTCCTCGGGATAGGAGGCGGACAACCCGGGACTTAGATTGATACACTTTAGGCTGACCCCGGCTACATCCTGCTGTTTGATGATCAAACTCTCATTGGTGATAAAGAGCCACAAGAGCACGGCCATTATCACCGAAACCACTTTTAGATGCCAGGTTTTCGTTTTATTCATGCCTAACCTCGCGTTTTCGCCAGATGGTTTGTTTACGGGGGTATTGATCCCGCAATTCCCGGAGCAGGATTCCTTTAAGTGCCCCGCTGTCAATCGATCTGGTCAGAACTCCATCCTTGGCCAAACCCACCCTTCCCGTCTCTTCCGAAACCACAATTGCCAGGGCATCACTTACCTCCGATATCCCCACGGCCGCCCGGTGCCTGGTTCCAAGGCTCTTTTCCAGATTGGGGTTGTCGCTGAGGGGCAGAAAAGCCCCGGCCCGATGAATTCGCCCCCGACTTATTATTACTGCCCCGTCGTGCAACGGGGTGTTGGGGGTGAAAATGCTTATCAGCAACTCGGATGAGATAGCCGCATCAATATCAATCCCGATTTCCGAATAGTCGTCTATACCTGTTTCGCGCCTCCACACAATTAAGGCCCCAATGCGGTAACGGGACAGTTCCTCCACCGCGGCGATGACTTCCTCCACGTGGCGCTCGATATCGGCAGTCCTGTCCATCATGCGGGGGGAAAAAAAGCTCCCCCGCCCCAACTGCTCCAGGGCCCGGCGCAGTTCAGGCTGAAATACCACCGGCAAGGCGATAAATATTCCGGTCCATACCTTGTTAAGCAGCCAGTTGACGGCACTGAACCCCATCCAGCGCGAGACCGCGGAAAAACCCAGGAGTATGATAACGCCTTTTAAGAGCTGCTCGGCCCGGGTTCCCCGGATAAGCAGCAAGAGACGGTAGCAGAGATAAGATACGATGATTATATCGCCGAGATTGACAAGAAGCCTGACCGGATCAGATGCCAGGGCTGCCAGCACTTCAAGATTCACTGCTTGTTCCTCCAAGAAATTTACCCCTATATTATACAAGAGACGACCATGATAGCACAAAAATTCCGTTTATTCGAAGCCATAATGGCGATGACAGGACCGGAGTCGGTTATGATGTCCGCATCCGGCCCGCAGGCAGGAAGATATTGCAAAACAAGCTTGAAAGCTTCGCGGCAACGGATAGGGGGACAGAGATTCCGGCTCTGTCCCCCCGTTTACCTTTCCTAATCGCTGTAAGCCTCGCTTCCAGCGCAGTCAGTTTTTCCTGGAAATCCCGTAGGTTCCAATATCCATGCCCACACTCCAGTATTTCTGCTGACTGCTGTAGGCCAAAGGCCGAGCCCGCTTGGGATCCACACGGCCGTTCTCATCAAGCACTTCCTCATCGGCATGGCTCGCCACAATCTCAGCCACAAAGAGATCGTGACTCCCCAGGGGCAGAATGTGCCGAACCACACATTCAAGATTAACCGGACATTCCTTGATCAGCGGCGGCCCGACCCGGGAAGCCGGCAGGGGTGTAAATCCGGTGCCCCGGAACTTATCGACATCGCGTCCTGAGACCATTCCGCAATAGTCGACCATCTTCAGTTGATCTGCGGTAGGAATATTGACCACCAGTTCCCGTGAACGACTGATCAACTCGTGTGAATAGCGGTTGGGCCGAATGGCGATGGTGACCATGGGGGGCTGGGAACAGGCCACTCCTGTCCAGGCGATGGTGATGATATTGGTTTTTCCATCCTGATCGGCGCTGGTGACCAGGACCACGGGCACCGGGTATAAAGTGGCAGCCGGTCTCCGCTCAACCTTCATGTTCGTTCCTCCTTCATATCACAAATAATCCGGGAATATCGGAACGGCGCCGAGCTTCCCGGAGAAAACCATTCCGCCGTTTCTCAACCGGGCAATCAGACCGTTTAAGTTGCTTGAACATAATTACCGGTTACATCCGCTTTCGCCCAAAGTTCTTGCACTGTCGGCGGTTGCGATTGCCTTCACAACCGGGTTTTGGCTTCCATAATTCTCTGGTGTTCGGTCATATCTCTCAAGGCCTCAATGGCACCGATCAGGTTGCCTTCGCGGTCGTACAGGGGAACCGCCCTTGCCCACAGTTGACGTCCTCCCCCTTTCAGGGCCGGTACATCCACCACGTCGGTCAAGACATAGTGTTCCTGTTTTATCTCGGCATAATTACGCTCAATATGCTCAGGACGAAGCACCAGATCTATTAAAATCGGCCTTCTTTTGCCGTACAATGGCACCGCGTATTCATAATTGCCCCGGCCCAGCATTTTCTCGGCCGGGACCCCGGTAAGGTCCTCCATGGCATGGTTCCATACCGTAACCTTTCCCTCCAGGTCAATGGCCATCACCGCATCCGGCAGGTATTCAATAAAATCGGCCAGGAACCGGTTCGATTCCCTGAGGGCCATCTCCTCCAGCTTGCGCTGAGTGATGTCCCGGGCAATACCCTGGATGGCTACGGCCTCATGCTCCTTGTAAACGAGCCATGCACTTACCTCCAGATACACGCGGGCGCCGTGTTTCGTAATGATCTCGGTCTCGTAGGTCAGGGGTTTATGTTTGCCCTTTTTCTGCTGGGCCATACGTCTTCCGAATGCCAGGTACTTTTCGTGCTGCGGTCTGCATTCCTCGGCGATAAGCTGATTGACGTTCATGTTCAGCAGTTCTTCCTGCCAGTAACCGGTGGCTTTTTCCACCATTTTGTTCACCCGGAGATAGTTGCCTTCCAGGTCGTGGACGTAGATAAGATCGCTGGAGTTTTCAAACAGTTCAATATAGCGATCCATGGCGTCCTTGAGTTTGCGCCGGGTTTCCTTGATGTCGGTGATATCCCGGATTACGGCCAGCAGGTATTCCCGGTTCTGAACATAGGTGCTTTTACACTTGACTTCCGCCCAGAACGTGCGCCCGGAACGGTCTCTTACCAGCCATTCCACCACCTGGGTCTGGGGGTTGTTGGAAGCCACCTTCTTTATCCACTGGTTGATTACATCTCTGGTCATTGGGGGCTCTTCCGCACTGAGATCAGCTATTCCCAACTGCCTTAATTCCTCCAGACTGTAACCAAACATCTGACAGGCTCTTTGGTTGGCGTCACGGATGGTGGCACTGCGAACATCGTATATAAACAGGGCATCATTGACTTCATCGAGAATAGCGCGGTATTCGGCATCGGATATGTTAAGACTCGGTTTTTCTCCAGGTATCTCATGGATTATGGATATCAGACCATTGGGTGCCGGATAAACGGTCTCCCGATACTTGCGGCCCTGGTATTCAATCTGAACCGCTTTGGCCTGTTTGGTCTCAAATACCTGCATGTAGGCCAGGTAGGAAGGGGTACCTACAGTTTCGGGGAACAGGTCCAGCAGTTTTCGGCCTTCCATTTCCGCCACGGTACAGTCAAACATTTCGGCGTAAGCTTCGTTGACGTAACTGATCCGCCAGTCCTTGTTGAGCGATAACACGGGCATCCCGATGCTGTCCAGCAAAGCCCGGTGATTGACCTTGCTCCTAAACATTTAAGCCCTCCTTTCCTGCATGCTCTGCGGACTTTCGGCCCTAAGCATCCACTGAATATTCTTAATAATTCTATTCTTTCAATCTCTTCCCGTTCCTCTTTTTAGCAAGAACGAATTGAATTACTTTTGAGAATCAAGAGATTTCCAACAACCTGATCTAAGATATTCAAAAATAATAACGCTGTTCACAGTATGCAGGCAGCGTTATTACCGGTGAAAAATTCAGTTGTGGGCCTTCAAAGGCGGTCAATAGTGCGGCCGACCATACAAAGCCGGCCGACCGCTCCGTCAGCAGGCTGGTTGCCGTTTCTTGCTTTCCTTCAGCAACAGGTAATTTATGCTGTCAACCAGTGCCTGCCAACTGGCTTCGATAATATTCTCGGAAACCCCAACCGTACTCCACTTCTCAACCCCGTTGGTTGATTCAATCAACACCCGTACCGTGGCCGATGTTCCGGCGGTCCCATCCAATACCCGCACCTTGTAGTCGCTGAGCTGCATCTGCTCGACGATTGGGTAAAAGTCGACCAGGGCTTTGCGCAGGGCATTGTCCAGGGCATTGACCGGTCCGTCTCCTTCGGCGGCGGTGTGAACCACCTCGTCGTTAACCTTTACTTTTATGACGGCTTCGGCGGCCATGCCGTTATCCTCTCTTTTTTCCACAATGATCTTCAGGTTGACCAACTGAAAGTACTCCTGGTACTGTCCGAAGGCCTTGTGCAGCAACAACTCCAGAGAGGCCTCGGCCCCTTCAAACTGAAAACCTTCATTCTCCATTTCTTTGATCTGACGAATGATCTGGCGGCTGGTAGCATCGTACATGTTCACATCCAGGTCAAATTCCCGGGCCTTGTAGAGCAGGTTTGAGATCCCCGAAAGCTCCGAAACCAGCACCCTCCGATGATTGCCCACCGCTTCCGGGAAGGTATGTTCGTAGGTCTGGGAGTTCTTTAAGAGGGCGCTGACATGAATACCGCCTTTGTGAGCAAAGGCACCGTGCCCCACATAGGGCTGGTTATTGGCATGGGGCATGTTCGCCACTTCACTGATGTAACGCGAGGTCTCCGTCAGCCGCTTCAGCCTTCCGGGAGGAAGGCAGTAATAGTTCATTTTGAGCTCCAAATTGGGTATAATCGCACACAAATCCGCATTGCCGCAGCGTTCGCCGTAACCGTTCATTGTCCCCTGTACCTGGGTAACCCCCTGTCTTACGGCCGCCAGGGAATTGGCCACCGCTGTCCCCGCGTCATTGTGGACATGTATGCCCAGAGGAACCGACAGGCATTTCCTTATCTGGCCCACGATTTCCTCGATCTCCCAGGTCATACAACCGCCGTTGGTATCACACAGGACCACCCAGTCGGCCCCCGCTTCTTGAGCGGCCAGGCATACTTCACGCGCGTACTCGGGATTGTTTTTGTAACCGTCAAAAAAGTGTTCGGCGTCGAAGATAACTTCCATGCCACGATTCTTCAGGTATCTTATCGTATCCCGAACCATGGCCAAATTCTCCTCCAGGGTGGTTTCCAGGGCTTTCAGCACATGAAAATCCCAGGCTTTTCCGAAAATTGTGGCTACCTGGACCTGGCTTTCCACCAGGGCCTTGATGTTGGCATCCTGCTGAACCGGTATTCCCGGTTTGCGGGTACTGCCAAAAGCCGCAATCTTGGCAAATTCCAGATTGAGCTCCGATACCCGGTGGAAGAATTCAATGTCCTTGGGATTGCTGCCCGGCCAACCGCCCTCGATATATGAAACTCCCAGTTGATCCAGGCGCTGGGCAATCTTTAGTTTATCTTCCACCGACAGCGAAATCCCTTCACCCTGTGAACCGTCTCTTAAGGTGGTGTCATAGATATAAATGTTCAGCTTCCTATCCCCAAACCTATTTACCCCTCTCCTTAATTTTTGTTGCTACCAAATCTCCCATCTGCTCGGTGTTAACCAGAATCCTGCCCTCTTCATAAATGTCGGGGGTGCGGTAACCTTCGCTCAACACCTGGCGTACTGCATCCTCAATCTCTCGCGCTTCCTGTGCCAGATTGAAAGAGTACTCCAGCATCATGGCTGCAGACAGGATGGTCGCCAAGGGGTTGGCTTTTTTCTGCCCCGCAATATCCGGAGCCGAACCGTGAGAAGGCTCATACAGCCCCACTGCACCGCCCAGGGAAGCGGAGGGCAGCATACCGATGGAACCGGTCAGCATGGAGGCCTCGTCGGTAAGTATGTCCCCAAACAGGTTCTCGGTAACAATTACATCGAACTGCCGGGGATTGCGAATCAACTGCATGGCGCAGTTGTCAACATACATATGATTCAATTCCACATCCGGATAGTCGGAAGCCAGCCTTCCGACCACCTCACGCCACAGGCGGGAGGTCTCAATTACATTGGCCTTGTCGACCGAAGTCAGGTGTTTTCTCCTTTTGCGGGCGATTTCAAAGGCCAGGCGGCAGATTCTCTCTATCTCCATTGTGGAGTAGGTGCATACGTCCACCGCGACTTCGCCCTCCTCACTCTGCTTCCGGCTTTTCTCCCCGAAATACAGACCTCCGGTCAGTTCACGGACCACCATAATGTCAATATCCCGGATTACCTCGGGTTTAAGCGTGGAAGCATCGACCAGATCCGGAAACAGGTAAGCAGGGCGCAGGTTGGCATACAGCCCCAGGTTCTTGCGCAGGGGCAGCAAGGCCCCCACCTCGGGCCGCAGCTCCACCGGCAGATCTTCCCATTTGGGTCCCCCGATAGCCCCTAAGAGAACGGCCTGACTTTCCCGGCAGAGTTTGAGGGTCTCATCCGGCAGGGGTTTGCCTACTGCATCGATGGCAGCCCCCCCTACCAGGCCTTCTCGAAAATCAAATCGGTGGCCATACTTTTCTCCTATGGCCTTGAGCACCTTAACGGCCTCGGGTACGATCTCTGCTCCAATCCCGTC
>JAKOVY010000080.1 GCA_029781825.1 Bacillota bacterium
AACTCTTCCAAACTTTTTGCTGATGCCAATACATTCATTATTCCTGTGACAAGTTGAAGGAATACCGATACCAATTGTTGAATCTTAAACACGAGACCTCATCCTCCTTTGGGCGGGAGTTGGACGTTCTTCGGAACATCCTTGTTGAGGTCTCATTTCTCTTCTTGACCCCTTTTTACCTACTTAAACTTTACAGTACCCTCTGACTTGTTGCGAACTGACCAAATCATCCTTCCCGGAGTCAACGGCCGCCATACTTAGAATATTACAGGGTTAACCGGTGGTACAAGATAGAATCCAGGTTTTTCGAACCAAACTGTTTTTAGAATACTTTGGCCAAAGTCTGCTATCATAATAAAGGATTCAGCAAAGAATGGAGACCAGTAACTTGAATCGAGAAAGTATCGATCTGCACATTCATACCACTGCTTCCGATGGGTCTACATCTCCCGCCGAGCTCGTGGATGAAGCAATAGCGGCGGAGCTTAACACGATCAGCCTCACCGACCACGAGAGTATTGACGGAATGGATTCTATAATCGATCTGGCAAAAGCGCAGGGGCTCACGGTTGTTCCCGGTATCGAGTTTCTGACCTGTTTTCAAGGAAGGGAGATCCATCTTCTTGGTTACTGCTTTGATACCGATGATCAGGATTTCCGATCCCGTGTCAAGGAGATACAGCAACAGCGGAACGACGTCAGCCTGCAAATTGTCGACAATCTTGACCGGTTAGGCTTTAAACTGGACAAGGAGCAATTCTATAAGATCGCCGCTGAAGGAAGAACAATCGGGAAAAACCACATCATTATGGCCCTCTTCAAAGCCGGCTATCTGAAAACAAGAGAACAAGCCGATGATACTCTGCGCCGTTACCTATCGCAAAACGGGCTGGCTTACGTCATCTTTACCGGTAATCCCCTTGGAGAGGCGGTAGAATTGATCAGGAAAGCGAACGGGGTCCCGGTTTTGGCTCACCCGGGTCTTATTCGTGATGACAGAATGGTTGTTGATATCCTTAATACCGCCCGCATCGGCTTGGAAGTTTACTACCATTACTTTGGAACTAATCGGCAGGAGCTGGTAATACATTATAAAAGAATGGCCAGTGAAAAAGGGCTGGTGGCAACGGGTGGAAGTGACTACCACGGCTATTATACGCCGGATGTCAAACTCGGAAGTACGATGGTCCCGCCGGAGACGCTGGATTTGCTGCTCAGGGAAAAAACTTGTTGAACAAATCGCGTTAGGCTGTTTGTAATATAATGTTATGGGATCACGTATAGCAGGTAGTAAGGCCTCCCGGTTATGCAGGAAACCCTGGTTGGCACTTCATATTTAAACTCGTTTTTTGACGGGCCCAAAAAGATATGATTAGAGAAGGAAAGGGAGATAGAATGCGTATAGCAGTTTTGATGGGTGGTAAGTCCAGGGAGCGTGAGGTTTCCCTGAAAAGCGGCAAAGCGGTAACTGCAGCCTTGCTGAGAAAAGGCTATGAGGCGATTCCCGTTGATGCCGCCGAAGACGTTCCAGGCAGGTTAAAAGAAATTCACCCTGATCTGGTCTTCATTGCTCTCCATGGCAGGTACGGTGAGGATGGTACAATCCAGGGGTTATTGGAGATAATGGGTCTGCCTTATACGGGGTCGGGTGTTGCGTGCAGCGCCATTTGCATGGATAAGGTGCTGACCAAAAAGCTGTTAATCTATGAAGGAATACCGACCGCTCCCTTTACGGTTATTGACAAGGACGACTATTTCAAAACCTCCAAAGCGGTGCATGAACAGGTTATTAACGACCTGGGTCTGCCGGTGGTTATCAAGCCTGCCACCCAGGGATCATCGATAGGCACCAGCATAATCCGAGAAGAAGCAGCTCTCGGAGCTGCCATTGTCGAGGCTCTGACGATGAGCGAACAGGCTGTGGCCGAGAGGTTCGTCGACGGGGTGGAGGTCACAGCTTCAGTTATGGGGAACAATGAGCCGGTGGCGTTACCGTTGATAGAAATTGTCCCCGCCCAGGGCTTTTATGATTATGAAGCCAAATATACCCCGGGAGGAAGTGCCCATATTATCCCGGCCCGGATTTCCGACGAGGTGACTGATCGAGTAAAGAGCATTGCCCGGCATATATATCGGAGTTTTAACTGCCGCGGTTTTTCACGTATAGACTTTATTATCGATTCATCAGAGCAGCCCTGGGTCCTGGAGGTAAACACCATACCGGGGATGACCGACTTAAGCCTCTTCCCGGACGCAGCCTCCCATTACGGAATAGGATACGATGATCTGGTTGAGGAGATCGTGAAACTGGCGGTTGAATTCTGGGACTTGAAGGTCTGATTGTATTCGTTGGTTTTGTTGAGGTGAATCCTTGCAGGTCAGGATAAACAACAGGTTTTGTGTAGACTTTGCGGGTTCCGGGTGTCGGATACATTACGGCCGGTCAGGATAAACAACAGGTTTTGTGTAGCGCAAAACCTTTTCTTTTTGACAAAGACAGCCAGCAAAATATGCTAACGCGGCTAATTCTGCTATAATTATCTGAGTGATTAATCTGTTTTTACGGAATTATCCGCTGAATTTAAACGCCAACCAGCACTGGAGCATTATTGCCAGGGGGAAGGTGCATAGAAGTGAACAAATCGAAAAAATGGGTGATCATTGCTGCAGCATTGGCTGTTTTTATTCTTATTTCGTCGATATGCAGGCTGTATGTTGACTGGTTGTGGTTCAGCTCCCTGGATTACAGCCAGGTTTTCAAAATCAGCCTCTTGAACAAGTGGGGACTCGGCATTGCGGTATTTCTGTTTGCCTTTTTATTCGTTTATGTCAATCTCGCTTTAACCAGGCGATACCTTGACCAGCAGATGATACTTACCAATGATGACGGCCGCGAAATATTGTGGGATGAACCGCCGGGCTGGGATACAGTTTTTCGGTCCACAAATACCAATGTGGCCTATGCGCTCCTGGCTTTGTTTATATCTCTGCCCCTTGCCATGTACGGAGCCGAAAAGTGGATAACCGTTCAGCAGTACTTGAACCGTGTTGCCTTTGAACTTAAGGATCCCATATTTGGTCGGGACATCGGATTTTACATTTTTGATCTCCAGCTGTATCAGGTGCTGTACAACATCTTGATGCCCGTCTTCATAGCCGCCGCAGTTGCGGTTGGACTCGTTTATCTCTTGATGGCTTCCTTCAAGCTTATCGATTTCAACCTGCGAGAGTTGAACTGGCCCAAGGCCCACTTAATTATACTGTTGAGCCTGATCTTTCTCCTCAAATCTTGGGGATACAAACTGGCCTCCTACGGAATTCTCTACTCCAGCAGCAGTGTAGTCTACGGTGCCGGTTATACGGACGTTCATGCCCGGCTTTTGGCTTATAAGATCCTGGCCGTGATTACGATCGTCGTAGCGGTTGTTTTAATACTCAACCTCAGGATAAAACGGATGAACTGGGTCCTCTTGAGCCTGGGGCTTTGGGCGGGAGTGGTCATTGTATTCGGCAGTGTCTATCCGGCCATTGTCCAGAAGCTGGCGGTTGAACCCAACGAATTCAATCGTGAAAAGCCGTACATCGAAAACAATATCAAATATACCCGGGCTGCATATAACCTGGATAAGGTTGAATCGAAACCATACGAAGTAACTTACGACCTTACCTGGGAGGATCTCCAGAGCAATCAGGCTACTATTGAAAACATCCGTCTCTGGGACTGGCAGCCTTTAAAGACTACCTACCAGGCTATTCAGGAGATCAGACCCTATTACCGCTTCCATGACATCGATATCGACCGTTATATGATTGACGGCCACTACCGTCAGGTGATGCTTGCTCCGCGTGAACTTTCGCAGGAGAACACGCCTCAGACCTGGATCAACCGCAAGCTTGAGTACACACATGGCTACGGATTGGCCATGAGCCCGGTTAATGAGGTAGCCCAGGAGGGCCTGCCCCTGCTGTTTATTAAGGATATCCCTCCGCGTTCGAGCGTGGACTTGAAGGTGGAGCGCCCGGAGATCTATTTCGGTGAAGAAGAAAGCTCATATGTAATTGTTAATACCGAAACCCCTGAGTTTGATTACCCCATGGGCAGCAAGAATGCACGCTGTTTCTATCAAGCCGACCGCGGGATTAAGATGGGTTCGCTGGCCAAGCGGCTGGTGTTTGCCTGGGTGCTGGGTGACTACCGGATACTCATATCATCACAGATTAAGCCGGACAGTCAGCTTCTTATCTACCGCAATATCAGGGAGAGGGTTGCCAAAATCGCTCCTTTCCTGGAATATGACCAGGACCCCTATATCGTCTTGAACGATGACGGCAAGCTGTACTGGATGATTGATGCCTACACTACCAGCGAGCACTATCCTTATTCGGAACCGTTTGCAGGCAGAAAGAACTACATCCGGAATTCGGTGAAAGTGGTTATCGACGCCTACAGCGGGGAAACCTCCTTTTACGTTGCCGATACCGAGGACCCGATAATACGCTCAATAGCCCCAATATTTCCAGGTTTCCTGCAGCCGCTGGACAATATGCCCGCAGGTTTGAGATCTCATATCAGGTATCCTGAGGATATGTTCCTGATCCAGGCCAGAATGTACAGCCTCTACCATATGACCGACCCTTCAGTTTTCTACAACAAAGAGGATAAATGGAACATCCCGCAGGAGATCGTGGGGACAAAGGTGGAACAGATACAGCCGTATTACATCATCATGCAGCTGCCCGACGAGGATCATCCGGAATACATCCTGATGCTCCCCTTTACCCCAAATACCAAGCAGAACATGATCGGCTGGCTCTGTGCACGTTCCGATGGTGAGAACTATGGCAAGCTCAAGGTCTATGACTTTTCCAAGCAGGAGCTGATATACGGTCCGATGCAGATTGAGTCGCGCATCGACCAGAATTCCGAGATCTCCGAGCAGATGACCCTGTGGAGCCAAAAGGGTTCCTCCGTTTACCGAGGCAACCTGATTGTAATCCCCATAGAACGTTCGATGCTTTATGTTGAACCGATTTACCTGCAGGCGGAACAGAGCGAAATTCCGGAATTGAGAAGGGTCATAGTCGTATACGGGGATACCGTAGTTATGGAACCGACTCTTGTGGAAGCACTGATGCAGATCTTTGGCCAGAGGAGGGAGGTTCAGCCTCCTGCAGAAGAAAAACCCGATACCACTCCCGAGCCGCCGGATGAAGATTCCCTGGCTGAGTTGGCCAGGCAGGCGAAGTCCTATTATGATAAGGCTCAAGACGCCCTGAAATCCGGAAACTGGAGTGCGTACGGGGAATACATGGAACAGGTAGGGAAGACAATTGATCGCCTCGTAGAAAGAGCAGAAAAAGGAGAACAGTAATGATCATCGAAGTTGCACCTGGTATAAAATTCATAAGAGCGCAAAGTGCCGGTTTTCCTTTTTGTCATTGCCTGTTGGTCGATTCCGAAATACGAGCCGTTATCGATACGGGAGCGGGGGAACGGGCCTTCGCCCCGATAGAACCGTCCCGGGTCGATATCGTTATTAACACCCACTACCATCGGGACCACACAAACGGCAATGATCTCTTTCCTCAAGCCCGGGTACTGGTTCACCCTCTGGAATACCCGCCACTGGTGGACGAGGATGCCCGGCGCTATTATGCGGGAATATCTCGACTTGACCAAAACAGGGAATGGGACAAGGAATATCTGGCCCGGGCCAGGAAAAGCAAAGCCATACCTCCCCGAAAGTTCAAGGTGGACGGGTTCCTCAAGGATGGGGAGGTAATTGATTTCGGGCATACCAGAGCCACCGTTTTACATACCCCCGGGCATACCCCGGGTCACCTTGCTTTCTACTTTGAGCGGGAGGGCATTGTATTCGGGAGCGATATTGACCTGGTCCCTTTCGGTCCCTGGTACGGCGACTACCTTTCCAACCTGGAGGATTTCGAGGCCTCCATCCGCAGGATTATTGACCTTAAACCCAGGATCTACTGCTGTTCGCACCGTAAGCCCATCCGCGAAAACATTGAGGAGAAGCTGCTTTCCTATCTGGATAAGATAGCGGAGGCGGAGGAGCGTATCAAACAGCATCTTAAAGAACCGTCAACCCTGGATGATCTGGTCGGCCGCAATATTTTCTATAAGAATTACGATTTTGTCTATAATGCCTTCTGGGAGCGGAATATGATTGAGAAACACCTGGAGCGGTTGGTCAAAAGAGAAGATGTCGTAATGGTTGATGAAGAACGCTATATGCTGAGAAGTTGATCCTCACGTTTTATGGACCGGCAACGATGCTGAATGATGCTTATCGGCCGGGATTGGCCCAGAATGCACTGCCTGGAGGTGGCATATGATAAAGATCGTATGTATTGGAGACAGCATTACTTATGGTTTCCCCTACGGGGAAGAGGCCTCTTGGACCCGCATGTTGGCGGAAGCCACCGGCCATTTGGTCATCAACAAGGGGATAAACGGCAACACAACCGGGGATATGCTGAACAGGTTTACCCGCGACGTTCTGGCCCATGATCCGGATTATGTAATCATAATGGGCGGTGCCAACGACATTGTATGGAGGGAGTCTATCGACCGCATCACCTGGAACCTCAATGAAATGTATAAATTGGCCGCCAAAAAAGGGATCAAAGTCGTTTTCGGTCTGCCGACCCCTATTGATTACGAGGAGTCTGAAAGGCGCCTCAAGCGGGTGAGGGACTGGATGATTAAATTCGCCGGCGAAAACAACCTGCCCACCATTGATTTCTACAGTGCTTTCTTTAACGACGATGGAGTTCTCCTGGAGGAATTGCTGTTGGACGGAGCTCATCCCACCCGTGAAGGGTACCGCCGGATGTTTGAAGTGATACCTTTGGAAATCTTCAATTGAAAGCCAATAATTTGCTTTATAATTGTGAATACCGTCCATGTTTTAACTTGTTCCCATATAAAGGTTTGGCAGGTAAATATGTGTTATTATAAGAATGTGATGAGCAGAGAACGTCGCCGCTTGTAGCGATGAACGTGAGACTCGGCGATCATAAAGACTTCTGTGCTCCTGCTGCCGGTTGTCGAATCGGTTAGCAGTTGAATTCGTCGGCTGTGAAAACACATTTACAAGTTGAATGAGGAAGGAGAAATGAAATCAGAATTAAAGAAGCTATCCCGCCATGTATCACTGCTGGAAGCTCCCGAGTATCATTTTCCGTACTGTAATACGATACTCATTGAGGATGACGTCTGCTGCCTTATTGATACATCGGTAACCGATGATGCTTTGCATTACTTACGCAGCAAACATATCGACCTAATTATAAGCACCCATTACCATGTTGATCACAATCGTTACAACAGTCACTTTCCACAGGCAACAATCATGGCCCATGAAGCCGACTCTCCGTATCTGAGTTCCCGGGAGTCGTTTCTGAGCGCCGTGGGGAGCGAGTACGTTGGGGTGGACCTTTCTCGCTACCTGACGCTGGATCAGTGGGGCTATGAGTTTCGTGAACCTGATGAAACCATGAGCGACGGCAAGATGGTTGACCTCGGCCATACCAGGTTTGAAGTACTCCACCTCCCCGGCCATACCTTGGGACATTGCGGTTTCCTGTTTCCCGACCTGGGACTGGTGTTTTCAGCCGATATTGATTTGGACCGTTTCGGACCGTGGTATGGGAACGCCGTGTGCAACGTAAATGATTTTATCGATTCCATCGACCGGGTGATTAACCTGAAACCGGAGATGCTGATTACCAGCCATGCTTCCGGGCCGATCACATCAAATATTCAGGGGCGGTTGACCAGGTATCGAGATGAAATCTACCGCCGCGAGCAAGAGGTCATAGAGGCCATTTACCGCGGCAAACACACCCTTTGGGAAATCGTTGATGAAAACATAATTTACCGCAAATTCCATTTGCCGCAATGGCGATACTTTGAGTGGTTCATGATCAGGCAGCATGTTCAGCGGCTGATAAAGCTGGGCAAGGTGTTTGCCGATAACGATAGGTACTATCTTTACGATGGGGTTCGCCCCTCCAACCTGAACCTGGCCTAGATGTATAGAGGGGGATTGCTGTGTTCCCCCTCGTAGGTTCAAACCGTTGATGGAGTTTGCTCACGGGGCATCGGTTGTACCGTTATTAACTGCAGTTCGCGTTGGGGCTGCCATACCTTGACCTGGGCTTGTGGCAGGGAAACGGCATCACTGTAGCGGGCAGTTATGGATGCAGCCCATTCTATATCTCCTGGCTCGGGTGTTCCAAAGTACCGGAGCAGCGAGGTTGGACCCGGATGGGTGGCTACCTTGAGGAGATAGTCGTCGGGAGCCGCCTGTTTAAGCAGAGCATCATTTTCGTTCGCGTTCCGCCCTATAACCAGGACACCGCGCGAATCAAGCATAAAATGGCGTCCATGCTTAAGGATTTCGACGTCCATAGGTCCGGCATCAGGTTTTAACTGCAAGAGATTTTTAAGCCTTCTGGAGAAGGTCTCCTGGGTCAAGAGGCACCCGCCGGCCGGTGAAGGGTATTCGCTGATTCCCAACTCCTTCGCCAGCTGCATCTGCCTTACCCGGGACCGCCCGCTTATATCGAGGAGTTGCTCTCGGTCGACCCATCCGTTTAGTTCGGGGATGGTCGGCGGCAGTAGCTTGGCGGAAAGCGGACGGAGGATCAGGCCTCGGAAACCCGAAAGCTTTTCTACCGCCGCCAGGGCAGATTTATGCTGGCTCATCGGACGCTGGCCCAAGACCTCACCGGTAATGATAAAACTGCCTCCGATCCCCTGCATGTATTCACCGGCCTTCCTGATCATGAAGGCGTGACAATCGATGCAGGGGTTCATATTCTTTCCATAGCCGTATTTCGGATTTTTGACCACATTCATGTATTCTTCAGATATATCTATGGTCTTTAGCTCAATCCCCAGTTCGTCGGCAGCAACCGCCAGTTTACGGCCTCCCCCATAGAACGGAGAGATGAAATTGACTCCCACAACATCAATCCCTTGCCGTTTCACAAGGCAAACCGCAAGTTGGGAGTCCAGACCTCCTGAAAAAAGGCTGACTGCTTTCACAATTATCCTCCTAATTCTTTAACCGGATTGTCAACGCAAACCTGGAGAACAACAGCTTCCGGCCTGATTATATTTCAATACGTCATTCACTATTTTAACCAAGTTGGCGGAAGTCTTTTTCCGTTACTACTCTGATGCCGCTGCGCCGCAGCAGTGCGGACGTTACACCGTCCCCGGGCCTAAGGCGGCGGGAAAAAGAGCCGTCGTAAATCCTACCGCACCCGCAGGAGGGGCTTTTGGATTTGAGGATTGCCAGGCTGACCCGGTTCAGACGGGCAAGCTCCAAGCAGGCGCGGGCTCCCTGAATAAAAGCATCGGTAACATCTTCACCCTGGGAGGTTATCACCCTGGCTCTGCCGTCCAGAACATCGTACCCGTCTCCGCCATGTATCTCCGCCGGCATTCGGGGTATCGGCAGAAAGCCCAGGGTTTCGGGGCACACCAGAAAATGCGGGTGTGAAGCCAAAAAGTCGCAAAGGGAAGGACAGTAATTGTTTCCCCCGTTGTACTTGCAGTTGATTCCAGCGAGACAAGCGCTTACCATAATCATTAATAGTACCCCGTTTTTTATTTTTGCCTTTTTAATATAAATAACAAAACGCAACCTGGCAAGGAGTGGGCATGAATATTAAAGTACTGATAGCCGAAGATGAACCCAAGATCACCAATCTCATCCGCATGTACCTGGAGCGTGAGGGAATGAGTGTGATCTGCGCTTCCAACGGCCGCGAAGCGGTGCGACTCTTCGAAGAACTCAATCCCGACCTCCTTATTCTTGACATTATGATGCCCGAAATGGATGGTCTTGAGGTGTTGAAATACATCCGCAAGAACCATCTTACCCCGGTAATTCTTCTAACCGCACGGGATGACGAGCTGGATAAGGTCCTGGGTCTGGAAATCGGAGCTGATGACTACGTAACCAAACCCTTTAGCCCCAGAGAATTGGTAGCCCGGGTAAAGTCTCTGTGGAGAAGGTCCAACGCCTCTCAAGCTGAAACCGGCAAACGCCTTGTGTTTCCTGATCTGATTATTGATGCCGAACGCCGCGAGGTGCTGCTGGTTAATGAGCCGGTAAAATTAACCCCCAAGGAGTTCGATCTCCTGCTTTTTTTGGCTGATCACGCGGAGCGACCTTTTACCAGAGATACCCTGCTGATGAAGGTGTGGGATTATGATTATCCCGGGGATAACCGCACGGTTGACGTACACATCAAACGCCTGCGGCAAAAGCTGTCCCATGAGAAATACACGTATCTGCAGACCGTCTGGGGGGTGGGCTACAAGTTTGAGGTGAGAGAGACTGAAGATTAACAAGGTGTGGATGAAGTTTTTTGCCAGCTATGTAGTCGTGATTCTGCTTTCCATGCTTGTATGGGGCATGGCTTCTTCGTATTTTATCGAAGATTACATGCAGCGCAATACTCAAGAACAGTTGCTGAACACGGGGGAGGATATAAATCAGCTGATTGGCCTCACGGGTTTCAATCAGATTACGCGTTCTTTTCTGCGGCTGTTAAGCGCACAATTTGACGGAGAAATTTACCTTACGGATATCAACGGGCTGATTGTTGCATCCTCTCATGGGAGAAACGTACAGCTTATACTCTCGGAGGAGATAATCAAGGACATACGGGCGGGGAAAAATGTCACCCGGTCCTGGAATATACCGGGCAATGAAGAAAAGGTCATAACTGTTGCCACCCCTCTTATTCAAAATGAACAGGTTTTAGGGGCCATTGTACTGGTGGCACCGGTAAAGGGAGTGGAAGCTGCCACTCAAGCTGTTCAGTCCCAGGTGGTCCGAGCCAGTATTATTGCCTTGATTCTGGGAGCGGTAATAAGCCTGGGAGTAGCATATCAGATGACCGCCCAGATCAGGGAAATATCACGCGGAACGAAACGATTTGCCCGTGAGGATATGGATTGTCGTATCCGGGTTATAACGAACGACGAGTTGGGAGAAGCCGCACAAAGCTTTAACGAGATGGCGGAGAGGATTGCTCACAGCACCGCCAAACGCCGCAACCTGTTGGCAGGTGTATCCCATGAGGTCAGAACCCCGCTGACCAATATTCGGGGCTATGTCGAGGCCCTTCGTGACAAGGTGATTCCCCCCGAGGATATTGATCAAACGCTGGACCTGATACACGATGAAACCTTATTCATGGAAAGGATGGTCAGCGACCTTATCGAACTGTCCCGCATGGAGAGCGAACACTACAAATTGAACCTGACCGAGGTTAATCTTTCCGAGCTTATGGACAAGGTATCCCGGAAGCTGCAGCAGCTTGCCGCCAACAAGAACAATGTGATAACCGTTGTCGCTGCTCCGGAGATACAAATCATTGCCGATGAGGTGCGCATGGAACAGTTGCTGACCAATCTTGTAAAAAACGCGCTCCAGTTTACGGAGAACGGCCAGGTGGAAATCTCGGCCTGCTGGGAAGGAAAATCGGCAGTATTGACTGTTAAAGATAACGGCATAGGGATTGAAAAGGATGATATCCCTCATTTGTTTGACAGTTTCTACAAGGTTGATCCCTCTCGCTCCAAACACTACGCCGAGAGCGGGTTGGGGCTGGCAATGGTGCAGAGCATTGTAAAGCTGCACCACGGTTCCATCAGCATTGACAGTGAACCCGGCCAGGGCACCACGGTTACGGTAAAACTACCCCAGCCTTCAAAGAATGTTTTATAATTTGTTCATATTTGCTTAATATTAGTTGGGTATAATCAGATAGAATGAAGATAACAGGACTTCACATAACAACGCCAATAGTTTGCATTGGGAAGGGAGTGGTGCGTCCGTGAAAAGGAATTCGATTATTACCTTGATTCTGGTCTTACTGCTTGGTGTAATGCTCGGCGGAGGTCTGGCAACTCATGGCCAGGATTGGCCCCTGGTCAGGGATCTGATCTCGCTGGAAAACTCCCTGACCGACAATGACGAAGCATCTTTTAAGACGGTTGCGGGGTCAACCTCAGTAAATATTGGACCAACGAATATCGCCGATATGGTTGAAAAGGTCGGGCCTGCAGTGGTAAACATTGAGACCAGGGTGCGCGTCGTGACCAACAATCCATTTTTCAACGACCCGTTCTTCAGAGAATTTTTTGGGGACTCCATGCGACAGCGCACCCAGGTGCAAACGGGGATCGGAACCGGGTCAATAATCACCGATACCGGATACATCTTGACCAACTATCACGTGGTTGAGGGCGCGGAGTCAATATCCGTAACCGTGGTGGGCTCAACCAACTCATTGCCGGCGACTCTGGTCGGATACGATGACCAGCTGGACCTGGCGGTTCTGAAAGTCAACGCGGGTCGTAAGCTGCCGTATCTTACCTTAGGCAATTCCGATACTACCCGGGTAGGGGACTGGGTGGTAGCCATAGGTAACCCGTACGGTCTCGATCATACCGTGACTGCAGGAGTGATCAGCGCTAAAGAGAGACCGGTAACTATCGAGGGGCGCCAGTATAAAAACCTGATACAGACCGATGCCGCCATTAACCCGGGGAATTCGGGCGGTCCGCTCTTGAATACCAAAGGAGAGGTTATCGGCATCAATACCGCCGTTAATGCGCAAGCACAGGGGATAGGCTTTGCCATCCCTATCAATACCGCCAAGGATGTGCTCAACCAGTTGATCAGCAAGGGCAAGGTAGTACGTCCATATCTGGGAGTCTACCTGCGGGATCTGTCTTCGGAATTGGCTGATTATCTGGGCATAATAAGCACCAAAGGCACACTGGTAGCCGATATCATGCCGGGAAGCCCGGCGGACAACGCTGGAATAAAAGCCGGGGACATAATACTCGAGATAAACGGTATGACCATAAACAACTCCACGGACCTCACCGAGAAAATCGGCAAAATGAAGGTAGGCCAGAAGGTCGAACTCAAGATCATGCGCGATAAAAAGACTTTCACCATTAACGTGACGCTGGCAGAAAAACCATAGCAAAAAGACGGATCTGGAAAAGGTATTATTATATCATTAATCGAATTGATAAAATTACTTAAAGGTCGAGGAGTATGTCCTCGACCATTTAATTGTTTCTCGTGCAGTGAAAGCAGCACCGTAAACCTATTTTTTCGCCTCGCAGTATCTGCTAAACGGTTAAAAGATAAAGGGAGGTACCGTCCAGGATGAAAAATGGGATCAAGAGGATTGGGGTTCTGACCGGTGGAGGAGATTGTCCGGGACTGAATGCGGTAATCCGTTCAGTGGTTAAATCGGCGATAATTGACTATGATTATGAGGTAATCGGATTTGAAGACGGGTTCAAGGGCCTGGTGGAGAACTCCTTTCGTCAGATGGGACTTGCTTCAGTTGTCGGCATCCTGCCGAAAGGAGGCACAATTCTGGGGACCACCAACCGGGACAATCCATTCGCCTATCCGGTAACTGTCGATGGGAAACTGGTTAAGAAAGATATGTCCTCCCGGGTTTTGGCAAACCTTGAAGCCCTGAAAATCGATGCCCTGGTGGTAATCGGCGGGGATGGCAGCTTATCAATCGCTCATGAGATGTCAAAACTCGGGGTACGGGTTATCGGTGTTCCCAAAACGATAGATAATGATTTATCGGCGACGGACTATACCTTCGGCTTTAACACCGCAGTGGCAACCGCTACCGATGCCATAGACAAACTGCACACAACTGCAGAAAGCCACCACCGGGTTATGGTGCTGGAGGTTATGGGACGCTACGCCGGTTGGATCGCATTGGAATCCGGATTGGCCGGAGGGGCCGATGTCATCCTTATACCTGAAATTCCTTACAACATACAATCGGTCTGTGATAAGGTTAATGAGAGGTATGCAGCCGGTAAAAAATTCAGCATCGTGGTAGTTGCCGAGGGCGCCCACCCCATAGGCGAGGGCATGGTAGTCAAATATACGGTAGCCGAAAGTCATGATCCGATACGTTTGGGGGGAATTGGCTATAAGGTGGGGGCTGACATCGAGAGGATAACCGGCATCGAGTCCCGGGTTACCGTACTGGGTCATTTGCAGCGCGGGGGCTCACCAACTCCCTTTGACCGCATACTGGGTACCCGGTTGGGAGTAGCCGCGGTAAAGAGCATTGCCGAGGGGCGTTTCGGGACCATGGTCAGCCTGAGGACCCCCAATATTGTGAATGTTCCTCTGATTGAAGCCATTCATGAGTTAAAGAGGGTTCCGGTCGACGGTGATCTGGTTTTTGCGGCCAGGTCCGTAGGGATCTGCCTCGGTGATTAGGTGTGAGAAGTACATGCTTTTAGTTCTCACCCGAATAGTTTTCAGCAAATATCATTAACGTTTATCGGGGGGAATAACATTGGGATAAAAAAGATTGCAATCCTGGGAGCAGGCGTAATGGGTGTCGGAATTGCTCAAGCGGCAGTTCAGGGGGGGTATGAGGTTGTTATCCGCGATTTGCAGATGACGCTGGTGCAAAAAGGGCTTAATACGATATTCACCTCCCTCGAAGAAAAGGTAAAGGCCCATGAAATAACCTGGGAAGAACTGGAACAGATAAGAGGCAGATTGACAGGAACTACAGACCTGACACTGATTCACGATGCCGATATGGTGATTGAAGCCATTATCGAGAATGTATCAGTAAAGAAGCAGGTTTTTGCTGAATTGGACAATCACTGCCGGGAAGATACCATACTAGGGACCAATACTTCGACACTCTCCATCTCCGAGATCGCTTCGGCTACGAAGAACCCGCAGCGGGTTATCGGTGTGCACTTCTTTTATCCGGTTCCGGAAATGGAATTGGTTGAAGTGGTAAAGGGCTTTCACACCTCTGAGGATATTGTCACCCGAACCCTGGAAGTAATCGGCAACATGGGTAAGAAGGCTATTGTTGT
>JAKOVY010000173.1 GCA_029781825.1 Bacillota bacterium
CTGTGGCGTCGCAGGCCAACTCGCCCCCTGCTCCCGGTATCTAATGGAATATTTGGTCTGACCCGTTCCGTCAATCGTATTATGCTGCCAGGTGAACTTCTTCTCCTGGCCGGCGTCAAAGGGTGTATTGTCAGGGTTCAGGTGTGACGGTGGCGCCGGCGGTTGAATGGTGGCAACCTCGCCGGTCTCCGTCCAGGCCGAAACCAGCGTTGACCCCGGCGCCTCTGCCCTTACCCTATATTTTCCGATAAGCAAGGGTGTGACGTCCAGGTATTCCACGGCGTTGCCGGCCAGGGTCACGTCGTCGCCCCACTCCCCCCATTCGCCGTTTATCTTCTCGCAGCGTTGCAGCCTGATAACGGTGGCATTTGTCGCAGGGTTGCCCCAGGTAACCTTAACGTTTGTATCTACCCTGGTCGCGGCCGCCCCGGTGGGCTTGGCCGGTGTAGTGTTTTGATAGCCTGTCTCCGTATAACTGGAATTACCGGCGCTGTTTTCCGCCCTGACCCGGTATCTATACTGCCGGTTGCCCTGCGTAGTCGTGTCGGTGTAGCTGGTGGCGGTTCCGGTTATTGTTTGAAGGTCGTAATAGCTGCCGGTGACATTATCCCAACGTTGAATGTTAATGTAATCGTAGGGCTTTTCTGTGGTCGGGTTATTGGTCCAACTAACAATTAACCGGTCGTCACTTATCCGGCTCACGGCCGCCCCGGTAGGCGGATCAGGCGCAAAGGCCAACCTTACCTCGGCGGTGGTCGCATAGTCAGAGGCCAGGGAATCAGCTTCAGCCCTTATACGGTATCTGTAATAACCGCCGCCAGGGTTAATATGCGTATAGGTGGTGTCGTTTGGCCCCACAGTCGTAAGGGTAGAGTAACCCCCGCCGTCCTTGTTTACTTGAATTCTAATGCCAGTGACATAGGTATAGCCGGAACGCGCCGGGTGATTGTTCTTCCAGTTAAGCACCATGTTATTGCCATTCTGTGCAAGTGAAACATTGCTTGGCGCCGCAGGCGTAGTTTTTACATAATTGGAGTTCACGTATTCGGTACCGCCATATGAATTTTCAGCTTTAACCCTATATCGATACATTCTGTTTGCCGCGGTTGTGTCTGTATAGGTCTTGGTAGTCTTGCCAACGGTTCCCCGCGTAGCCCAGGTCCCGGTTGCTATATCCCAGCGCTGCACATAGAATTTATCAACCGGCCTCAGCGTTGTGGCAACGTGCGCCCATTCCACCTTGCAAGAAGTATCCGAAATACGGCTTGCGGTTACGTTTGTGGGCAAGTTAGGCGGTTGCGTGATTTTATCCAAGGTTATTACGCGGGAGAATTCCGCCTTCTCAATGTATGTCCCGCCGATTGTTGCATTAAGGAAGTAATATGCCTTCAGCGTTAAGGTCTTATACCCGCCGCTGTCGTGATTAACTGTATGAGAAACGGTCCCCAGGGTGTGCGTTGTGCCGCCGGAAGTACTAACCGCCGGTGCGGTAAATGTTTTCTTTGTGCCGTCTATTTCAACGTAAGTACTTGGTCGCGAACCCACCTGCAAGCCCCAGCCAGAGTCCGCTTTTAACTTCAGCGTAACCGTGACAGTTGAAGTGTTGGCCATGACATTATGCTTCGCCGTCCAGTCCATAATTAAATGGTAACCGCCGTAAAAGTTATGCGAAGGGCTTCCGCTCATAGCCATTGCTACGCCACCCCCCTTGCTATCCGCTCCTGCTTGATACCCCTAAACAGGTCCACAATGTCCTGAATATCCTTAATCTTGCTTGCGTCAACAACAATGTCCCCGTAAAGGTTGAATGTGTCCCCTTGAGCGCCACTCAAGGGCTTTACCACAGCGCCCCGCGGCAAGTGAAGAATCTCAGGACCTTCTTCGCCCACCATAACGGCGCCCGCCTGCTGAATGCTGCCGCCCTTGGCCAGCCTTGGTATGGTCACTTCGCCCAGCAGCTTGATCTTGCCGATATTCACGCCGGGAATCTTGTTGATAATGTCCACGGCGCTATTTATGCTCCCAATAAACCGGTTGATCTGTCTAACGCACCAGTTAACCATACTTTCAATATGGCCAATAACGTTATTGGCCGCGCCCTTAACGGTGTCGGTTATCCTATCCCATGCGTCGCGAATCTTGTCCCTGGTGTCAATAAAGAAGCCCACAACCCTATCTTTAAAGCCCTGGAAGTAGGCAACAATCTTGTCGAAGTTCGCAATAATATACCCCAAGGGTGTGAATCTAAAGAACAGATCCATGAGAAAATCAATCGCCCCAGAAAACAGATCCTTGATATAATCCCACAGACCAGTGAAAAAGTCTCCGATTGCCCCCCATACACTCAAGGCGGTCTCCTTGATCCAGTTCCATGCCTTGGCCAGGAACGCAACGATTTCTTCCCAGTGCTCGATACAGACAACGATTGCGGCAATCAAGGCCATAATCGCAAGAATAACCGCACCGATCGGGTTCGCCGACAGGACAGTATTTAAAAGCCCCTGAACTGCGGCCCAGGCTTGCTTCAACTCAATAAGTGTTTTTATAGCCATAAGCAGCGGCCCGATAGCTGCCACCAGGCCGATCAACACGAATGCAGCGGTCTGTATTCCCGGTGAAAGATTACTAAACCATTCTGCAAGCCGGCCAAGGAAGCCGATCAGTTTCTCCAGCGCAGGAACGACACTGTCTTTCAGGATAGGTAATAAATTATCACCCAGCGCAATCCCCGCGTCAACCAGCCGGTTTCTGAGAATCTTTAACTGTGAAGCGGTTGTCTCATATCTCTGCTCCGCCTCGGTGGTGAGTGCCGTGTTCTCCGCCCATGCCTGCGTCCCGATAGCGATAGATTCGGCCAACAGGTCCCCAGCCCCGGCGGTCCGTAATAGTGCGTCACGTAATCGAATTTCAGTGATCCCCATGTCGTCCAGGACTTTAATTGCCGACACGCCGCGTTCCTCTGCCGTTCCAAGCCCGGTAATAAAAGCCGTAAGCGCCCCAGCAGCGTTCTCCTGGAAGGCCCTCCTAAACTCTTCGCCGCTCATACCGGCAACAGAAGCGAAGTTTTGCAGGTCTTTGCTGCCCGTTTCAACGGCAAGCTGCATTTGCGCTATAACGCGCGAAAATGCCGAACCGCCAGCCTCTGCTTCAACGCCAACAGAAGATAGCGCGCCCGCCAAGGAAAGGATCTCCGCCTCGGTCATACCAACCTGTTTCCCGGCGCCGGCCAAGCGAAGGCCCATTTCGACGATCTCGGCTTCAGTCGTAGCTAAATTATTGCCAAGCGCAACGACGGTCGAACCAAGCCGGTCAAACTCCGTTTGCGGCATTTGCGTGATATTGGCAAGTCTCGCAAGTGCGGTCGCGGCCTGGTCGGCGCTCAAGTTCGTAGATTCGCCCAGGTCGATCATAGTCCTGGTAAACTCTAAAATAGCCTCTTTCTCAATCCCCAACTGGCCCGCAGCCTCGGCAACCTTTGAAATCTCAACTGCCGAAGCAGGGATCTCTTTACTCATGTCGCGAATGCCTTTGGAGAGTGCTGCGAACTCCTCTTCCGTCGCGTCAACGGTCTTTCTCACGCCAGCGAAGGCGGATTCAAAGTCAATCGCAAATTTTGTCGCAAGGCTCCCCGCCAAGGCAATAGGCCCCGTCACAAATTTTGTTAACGTAGCACCGGCCTTGCCAATAGATTCTGCAGCCTTGTCCAGGGTGCCAGCCAGGCCCTTGCCCTTCTTATCAATCCTCTCAAGCTCTTCGTCAGCCTTGTCGTGCTTAAGGATAACCTGCCCAAATATCTCAAATAGTTTCATTCTTGCTGGCACCCCCCTTCATTCGTCGCAGGTCTCGCTCCTTAACCTTTGCGGCCCATTCGATCAGCTCGTCCGTAGGCGGCCCCTTCTCCCTCTTTGTGTGTTTTGGTATGCCCAACATATTCCGTTCTTTGAAATCCTTGAAGGACATAAACACCAGCTCTTTCCGGCACATACTCGGATAAAGGTGACAATATTGCTCCCACAGGCGATCTTCGGCAGCCTTCTCAAAACCCTTAACTATAAGTTCCAGGCCCTCCCGAAACGGCAGTTTCATTATTTCGCCGGAATACCTGGAGTAAATCAGATCGGCAATGTCGGCCCACGTTATATAGCGGCTCTCGCTTATTGCGCCGCTTTCGCGAAAAAATCCAGCAGATCGCCCGCCCCCGCCAGCTTCTCAAGGATTTTATATGGCGTCGCAATCGGCATTTTCTTAAAAGCGTCAGGCTTCACCCCGATCAGTGAAGCAAGCCAGGTGTTAAGCTCTTCTTCAGCCTTGTGGTAATTCTGAATCAGGTAGTCAATTATGCGCAAGACCGCTTCTACGCCGACAGTTTGCGCCAGCTGCTTATCCTCACCCTTTTTCTTGTGGTCCTGCGGACCCCTCTTCAGCGCAGCCTGAATCAGGCCCGTATCGCTCAAGAAGGCAGACAGCCTGAAGTCCATTTTCTCCAGGATTTTAGAGAAGGACCCGATATCGGCCACCTGCAGGCCGCGAACGGTGTATTCCTTACCGCCGATTTCCAGTTTGTTTTCCATGCTGTAGACCCCCTAAAGATAATAGGGCCGGAACTGGTCCCGGCCCGCTTAATTTAACCTCAAGTGTGCTTTATTCCACGTCCTGAACGGTAATCGCATATACCGCGAAATCCGTTTCATTTTCAGCGGTTATGATCAGCGTGTCCCCGGTTACAAGTGCGTCTGTGCCAGATTTTTCCTCGGCACCCGATTCGCTCTTGATTACATAGGTCTGTGCGCTTCCGTCGGTTGACCGGATAGCGGCAAGCAGGCCCGCGCAGGTAGTCCCGACAGCAACGGTTACGGATTCGCTTCCCGGCGTGTTGTCTATCACCAGCACAACGGCCGGTTTATGCGAATAAATCGTAGTCACGTCGCTCAGATCCATGACCGGATAGCGAACGGCCCAGGGAACGGTGCTCATATCTTCAGGGTCAAAATGCGCCGAAAACTCCACGGGAACAACAGCCTCTTCCTTGTCCCTGCTGCCGATTTCAAAATTCCCGTCGGCCAGCGCATTTTCAATAACGCAGACAACCGGTCTGTTAGTCCCGGACAGTCGGGCCACCAGCGCAACGTTATTGGCATAATCGGTATCGCCAATTTCCCCAGTGCTTCTTATTTCGTCGTGTGTCTTTTCTCCAGTAGAGGGATAATCAGACACGGCCGCGCCGGCCAGCGCCAGGCGAATGTTCTCCGCGGACATTTCTTTCAGGTTAACGGTCAGTTTTGCGTTTTCGCTGACAATACGCCGCAGACCTTTTACTTTACCCCTTGCCCCGTCTACGGGTATTTCCCGAATCTCTCTTTCTATGGTAAAGGTGTTGCCGCCTTCGGTGGCGCCCAGGACCCTTTCTCCCTCCAGACCATAGTTAAGGTATACAACCCCCGCGTCACAAAGGAGATTTTTAACCGTCTCTTTGGTAATGCTCATAACCCAACAACTCCTCTCTAAGTGATAAAATAAACCCTCACCAGGTACCTAAGCAGCCGCCGGCGAATCTTCGGATCAGGGTCCCGGACATTCAGCCGGTTTACCCGAAACACCCTTAAGCCGAACTGGTCGGAGATATAATTCCAGCCGTGCAGCTTACAGTCAACGGCGGCCGCCAGGTTTTCCAGGCGAATCGCGTCTGCCCTATTGTCCCAACAGTCCACTTCAAGGAAGAATTCTTCCGGCAGCTCCCTCTGTGTTGAAGAAGGCAACCTGTAGCATACATAAGGGAACCGGACCGCCTTACCGGTGGCCGGGTCCTTCTCCGGCGCCATGTCAAGGTAAACCCGCTTATGCGCCTCTTTTATCCGGTTAAAGATTGCCTCTGACAACTCCACGATCGCAGAATTAGTCGCCATGTGAATATACCTCCTGAAGCAACCGCTCCATACGGCCCAGGTTCTCTTCGATTGCCGGTAACAGGTGCGGTTGTGCTTTGGCCCTGGAGGTCCCCAGCTCAACCCAGGGTGCGTAATTCAAAGGTGATCCCCATGTAACAGCGTCCGTCTCTATCACGTAACCATAACTGTCCCGCAGTGCCCCGGTGAGAACCGGCGCCCGGACCGTAATTTCAGACAGGCCGAACTGCGCCAGTGCTGCCAGCGCCTGGTCCCGGCGTTTACCCAACTCCGCTTTTACTTCGCGAACATAACTCTTATATTCCACCATTCTCTTCGTCAGCCTCTTCTTCCGGTTCAGGTTCGGCGTCCTGATCGTGCTCGGAATAAAGCAGGTCACAGGTCAAGAACTCGCCGGCGCTCATAGTGTCAACAATTCCCACTACCCGGTAGATATTGCCGGCGCTATCGACAATCCGGTCTTTCGGTATAATGTCCAGGACTGGACAGTAAAGGCGGTGTGTGGCAACGATTGTCTGCCGGTCAGCGGATAGCTGTTTATCCCCCGTCAGCGGCCGCAGCCGCCCGGTAAATTCTAACTTGTCATTCCAGGCGCTCTCCGTCCCCCCGATCTCGTTTACGGTGGTCTCCAGGCGCTCCCGCTTGAAGGTCTGCTCAAAGTAAAGCTCAACCGGCATACGTTCTGCCCCCTTAACAGTCAATCAAGTGTTCACTTTAAACAAACTTCACGAACCGGCGGATCCCGCCCACAATCTCCCTGGGATATCCCTGAATTGTATCCTTGAATGTGACGGAATGATCGCCCAGGCTCTGCCCGGCAATCCCGGTCCGCTTGTCCGTGTTCAGGTGGAACTGAATCATTTTCGCCGCGGTCAGCGCCGCGCCTTCCGGGTAAACGGTTTTACCTTCTTCGTCTGTTTCGAAAGGCTTATTCCTGATCCGCAGGTAATGTTCTTCGACAGGTTCGATCAAGGCACTGATCTGCGCGTCTTTCGAATTGTCAGTAATACCCAGCAGGGCTTTTACTTGCTCAAGGGTCACAATGGCCACAGTCGCCGCCCCCCTTTTTTAAAAACAGGTAAAGGCCGGGTTGCCCCGGCCCCCGTTCTTCTTATTGACGCCAGACACGGCAAGCAAGCTCCGGTTGTAGGGTCTTGCAACCGTAGAGAACGTCGAAGGAGATAGTGTTCTTCTTGCTCGACATGGCGTATCCCATGGTCACGCGCAGCGAAATGCCCTCGAAGGTCTCAACAGCCCCGGCAGCCCCGCCCAGCGGCAGCGCCATAGGCCGGTTTACGAAGGCAAAGGCGTTCCGGTGGAAGGCCAGATTTGCCACGTGGCTATCAACAAGGGTTACAGCCTCGGTGCCAGCCAGCGCAGGTAGCGCAGGATAAACGGAAAGTTCAACCTTATTGCTGGCCGCGGCTTCAGAATCCGCCGTTACCACGAACCGGCCCACGCCGGCAATGTCAATAAGGTCGCCCTTGACGGCTTTTCCGCCGTTCTCCACCTGCTTCAGTTTCAGCGTGGTGGCCCCGGCAGCGTGCGCCCCGTCAGGCAGAATCTCGGTCTTACCGTCCTGTACGGCCAGGGTTCCCTTGATGTGTGTGTGAACGTTCTGCCCCATGTAGTTTTCAAAGCCCAGCACCCGCCCCATAGCCGCCTCACGCAGCGCAGCGGTGCTGCCGCTCTTGTCAGCGCCAACAATAGCGTCCAAAACAATCAGGTTTGCTTCGGTCGCCGGGCTCCAGACAGCCGAACGGTTGCTAAACGGCGCCCCGGCCTCGTTCAATACCCGCCGTGCCGCGGCAATATCGGCCAGTGAGTTCGGTAAGTTCCCCGGTGTTGGTCCGCCGGCAACGTAAGGAATGTCCTTATACAGCGCCAGTAAGTCGGAATCAATCTTTTGCGCCAGCGCCTGCATAGCCCCCTCAGCAACCTGGAAGCCGAAGTCCTGAATGTTCAAGGTCAGTTCCTTTGAAGTAATTTCAACCGACACGTCGGCGATCTTGTCCAGCTTCACGGCAACGGCGCCTTCCTTTACCCCCTGCGCGTCAATCGTGTCGCCGAACTCCTTCGCGGCAAAGGTGGCCGGTATGCGAACATTCACAGTGTCACCCTTCTGCGCGAATTCCTGGGAATGGTCGGTATAAACCAACTGCCGCATAACAAGATTGTTACGCAGCCGCAACAGTGATTCCTTGGCAATTTCCTCAACGGTTAAAAAGGTGTTACTCATAGTGATTACCTCCGTTTACTTATTTTTTAATACCCTCCTTCTCCCGCCTGGCCACGTATTCAGCCATGCTCATTTTGGAGAAATCGGAAGGTTCTTTTTCGCCAGGCTCAACGTCCCGGCCAAGGTCCTTAAACTTACCCTTAACGGCCTCTTGAACAGCGGCTTTGAATACGGCCTCAATCTTCGCCAGGTTTTCCCTGGTGGTCTCTTCGTCGCCGGCAACAGCAAACTGCGCCAGGTCAACCGGTAGCCCCTTCGCGTGCGCCTCTGTGGTCACCAGGCTCTTTAGTTCAGATTGAATCCGCCGGCGTTCGGCTTCCTCAATCTTTTTCTCCAGCTCCCGCAACTTTTTCCCCTCAGGTGTCTCGTCCGGATACAGCTCCTTGATTTTTGCTTCAACACGTGCCTGAACTTCTTTTTCAAGGTTATTATCTTGCCAAGTCTTTAACCCCTTGGCGAAATACTTATCAAGCCGCGGTTGCAACAGCCGCCGCCCCTCGTCAGTCTCCAGGAACGCCTCAACCGCCTCCGCGTTGACGAATTTTCCCCGCAGAGTATCAAGCAGTTCCTGTTCCTCTTTGCCCTCTTCAGCCAACAGCCTTTTAATTTCTTCCAGCATAAATCAACTCACTCCTTACCCTTCCGGTCCGCGCCCGGAAGTGTGTATTTTTGTTGTGACCCTTTCCCGTCCTTGCCGGGAATGGTCGGAAATAAACGGATAAATGATACCCTGGTGGACCGGCAGGGGATCGCACCCTGGTCCGGTGCGCTTCACTTTGGCCCTGCGCCCCGTCGAAACTATTCCCCGGCCCCCAATCTTCGCACAGCAGCCATTAGTTCGTCTGCTTCCCTGTCCAGGCCCCGCTGCCGAAACAGCCCGGACATTCCAGCCCCAAAGGCCGCCAGGAATTCAATAACCGGGTCAGCCTTTCCCGGCGTTACCTTTGCTGCTTCCGCCGCCTCCCTTTCGGCCTTCTTCCTGGCCCGGTAGGCCCTCATGTATTCGGCCCGTGACATGGGACAAACCCCCTTCTTGCGCATAAAAAAAGGCCCCTGAAAATATTTCAGGAACCCGGTTCGCCTGTTACGTTACAGGGTTACGAACTCCATTATCTATTATAACACATTAAATTTTCGTGTCAAGACCTCTTGACACACCGTCAAGGGTGCTATCCGATCCTGTTCTCTTTCCATTCGTTGTAATTCTTATACGGTATAACGCCTTCGCCCCGGACCCGCCTTACCTTCGGTTCAAAGCCCATTATCTCCGTGCGGACCGTGCAGCGGCAATTAATATCCTGCGCCGGATCCCCAAAACCACCAGGGTATTCAGCCGACAGGCCGCCAATCCAGAACAGGCCGTTGGCGTCCGCTTCCTGGCCGTCCAGGTCAGCGTGATCGTCCCTGGTGCTGCCGTCAAGGGTAGCCTCCCATATCCTTTTCAACTTAACCCCCTGTTCTTCGGCGTGCTTTATAGCCTCGGCCCGCGCCTGCTCCTTTACCCTGTGCGCTTCTGTCTGCACAATACGCCGCGCCTTTACCAGGTCACCCTCCAGGGTGTGCTTCAACTCCCTGGCCATTTCAGGATAACCGGCGCCGCGAATGATCCCCTGTGTAATCGTCTGCTTGCAGCTGATTACAATTGCCGCCCGGTTGTGCGCCAGGCGCTCGTTAAGGGTTAAACCAGAGATAGGATTCTGGACCGCGGCCTGGACCGCCTTTGGGTTCAGTTTCCCAAAAGCCAGCTTCGCCTGAACACCCTTCTCAAGGCTAAAGGCGGTCCTATAGAAGCTCTCTTCATAAATAGCTTCCAGGCCGGTCTGGGTCAGCTTCGCAGTCTTGCCTGTCAGCGCCTTCAATTCGGCGGCAATATCCTTCTCAAGCGTTCGCAGCCGGTTATACCGGGTCATGTCGGCGTAGCTTAAAGTGCCGTCGGCAGCAGCATAACGCTCATAAATACTGGAAATCTCCTGTCGAATCCCTTTCAAGGCAATGGCATACTCCCTGGCCAGGTCCCGCTCCAGCCCCTTTTCCATTTTATTGATAGCTCTTTCCAGCCCGTCCATTACTCTTCCACCCTGTCAAGGTCAATATATGCCGCGTTCTCTTCTTCAATCCGGCGCAGCTCCTGCTCCACGTCCGTAATAAAGTCCACCTGCTCCAGGATAGTCCGTTTGCTCACATGGCCGGCCAGGCCGCTTACAATCTGTGTCTGGTAAAGCAGGTCAACAGGCAGGGCCCGGTGGAACTGGAACTCAATATCCTCAGGGTCAATACTGTAGCCCTTCTTATTCCAGGCGGTGGCCAGAGTGCGAAACTGTTCGCGCAGCGCCTTAGTAAACTTGCGCTCCTTGGTAACAGCCTTGTTCTCCAGGGATAACAGCTTCCATTTCCGGCTCTCCCCCGACATGGCCCCGCCCCAAAAAGCTTCGTCCGCCATATCAACGGCCCGCGCAAACCGGAAAATGTTCCGTTCCAGGGTGTTCTTCTGATTTTCGATAAACTCAGTCTGCAATACCTTTGTAAGATATTTCGCGTCTCCTTCAGCCGGCAGTTCAATTACCCCGGTAGCCCGCGCCTTAATCAGGGTATCCTCGTCTATTTCAGCCCCAGTCAGCAGCAGGTAGGCCAGGCGGAATTCCTCAATCTCGTTCTGTGCGTCAGACACGGTTTTGTCGTAGGCGTCAATCAGGGCTTCCACCTTCTCAAAATCCCCCAAAAGTTCGGAATTGTTTTCAAACCTGATCAGGGGAACCCGTTCAAATAAGTGCGGAACCGGCCCCTCTATCAGGTCATAATTGCCCTTGCCGTCTTGCAGGTATACTGTCACATTCTCCCGGTCGTAAACTTCCACCTTGGTCCGGCTCACCTTCTGATCGCCTTCCTGAATGAGAATATCAAAGTAACGGAAGGCCAGCTGAACGCTTCCGGTTGTCTCGTTTTGAATCCATAGACATTCCCACGGTGGCACCAGGCAGGCCCGCTCCTCGCCATTCCGGTCCACGTAAAGCAGCCGGCCGGCATAACCGCAGATCGCGGCATATTTACCGGTGTCGGCGTCCAGGTCCTCAATATTGTTTCGTATGCAGAAGTGACGAAGCAGTTCGTGATTTTCTTTATACGTCCGCTCGTCCTTATACGCCTGGTGGTCCAGGGTGTAGGTGATCGGCTTGCCGAAAAGATACCCCACAGCCTCGTCAACGATCAGGCCCCGGAAGTCGTTCGCCAGGGTCTCGTTGATTTTGGACGGGTCCGGCATAATCCTTTTCTTAATTGGAACGTCACCCTTATACGCCAGGAACAACCTTTTCATTTCCCTGGCCCGCTTTTCATGGTCGGCCAGGGTGTCCTGGATAATCCGGCTCACATTACTGTTTTTCTTTACGGCCTCAACAATCTCTTCCGTCAGCATGTTAATTCCCCCTTCGTTTTTAACCACTTGATATACGATAAAGTGTGCTTACCAGTATCCGGGAAACCTCCCCACCTTTACCTTTCGCGGCCCGGCCCGCAGGTGTTCGGTAGCATAAATTAAAGCGTCCATAAGGTGGTCGTTAAACTCAACCGGCTCCTCAAGAACCGTCCCGTCGGCCGTCTTTTTATACTGCCAGGCGCCGATTTCATTTTTGAAGTTCACAAACCGCGGGTGAATGTGAATCTTTCTCCGGCGCAGGGTGTCAATAGCATATTTTTTATACCCCTTCCCTTTCTTGGCCCCGGTAACCTTGAAGCCCCGTTGCTGGAATTCCTTTATACGATCCGGTTCCGCCGAATCGGCCACAATCGGATAGTCCTTAACATGGTCCAACGCCTCCACGGCGTCAATAAGCTCCTGATTCGTTAGCTTCGCCCTGTATAACTCGTCCAAGACATAAAGATCGCCGTCTCTCTCCCCGATCTGGCATAGCGCCGCCGGCATGGTAAAGCCGAAGTCCAGGCCGGAGTGAACGTTCTTGTAATACTCCGGGTTCGTGTCGTATTCCTCGATAACGTAGTTCGTCAGAATCAGTTCGCCCAGGGTGCCCCATTCACCCAGCGCATAAACCTGGTAAAAGTAAAAGTCCTCTTCTTTCAGGTTTTCCAGCAGTTCCCGGTAGCCAGGGTCCAAAAACCGGTTGTCCTGATAGGTTGTCTTTAAAATAGTCGCGCCCCGGTCCTGGTCGAAAAAGTGCTTCTTTATCCAATGCGTCACGTTTACCGGGTTGAAAGTCAATATCAGCTGCGGGTCCTTAACGGCCCGCAGGCGCAGGTCCAGCTGTGTAAAATCGGCCTTCGTCAGTTCGGTGGCCTCTTCAATCCAGATATCGGTCAGACCCTGAATTGATTTTATCTTCTCCGGGTCGTCGGCCCCCTTGAAGAGAAAAAGGCTCCCGTTTGGCAACTCGATTGTCATGTCTGTTTTATTGACATTGCAATACTCCGCCAGGCCCCAGGCCGTCAATACTTCCCGTATTTCGGCAAACACGGAATCCCGCAGCGTTCGGCCAACCTTGCGCACAACAAGGATTTTCCGCCTCTGCCGGCAGGCTTTAATAATGTTTTTCTGCGCAGCAAACCGGCTCTTACCGGACCCGGCGCCGCCATAGAATATCTCATACCGGCCCATGGTGTCCAGGAAGGGAAGGAAGGCCGGGTTAAAGGCCCCTGCCGGAATATTAAGATTGATTGTCGGCATTGTTATCACTCCAAGACAGACCCCGTTTAATACTGCTTATCTGCCCTTGTGATACTCCATAAATAGCGGCAATCTCCCGTTGTGTCAGCCGTCCTTCCCCTAATAGGGATAAAATTTCTTTTACCTCCGGTCTAGTCAACTTCGCCGCAGGGTTATCCTCTCCCCGCCTTTTTCTGCTCATTTTCTCCCTGGCCGCTTCGGTGTGTTTTCGGCCCGTCGCTGCTTCACGCATTTTTTGCCTTGTTTCTTCAGTAAGTTTTCGCCCCAAACAATTTTTATTACCCCGCATACTGTTAATTACCCTTTCCCTATATTCAGGGTCTTTCCACTTAGCTTGAATTGCAATACTATTCTTCCGTTTGGCTTCCTCGGTGTGCTTGTGGCCCAGCCTGTTTTTGTTACCCTTATTTGCCATGCTTATTTTCCTTTTTGTTGCTTCGGATAACACGGCCCCCAATCTGCTTCCCGCCACAGGGGAAAGATTATAGCCATATCGCCGGTTAGTAGTCTTGTATAGCGCAATATAGTAATCCTCCCGCTCCGTTAACATGGCAGGATCGTCTACATATTCCAAGACTTCAAAGGTAAAAGACTTCTCGCCGTACTTGCGCCATGCTCGCTGCAAATAGCTGTTTTTGTGTATGTTCCGCCGCAGTTCTGATAAGTGATTCAATTCCCGCTTCCGCAGATTAGCCGCGCTCCCGATATACCTTTTACCATTGATCTTGTTTAGGATCTGGTAAATGCCTCTACCCTTCATGTTTTTTAGTAACCTCCCCCAGTCCTTCAATATTGACATTGATCGTTAAATCTTCTTTAGTGGCGTCGGTAAACATGCCGAAGTAGCGTGATAACATTTCAAGCGCTTTTAATTTGTCATGCAACCTGATCCGCCGGGTTCCGCCGTGTTCCGTAACGGTCTGCGAAACTTCGGCCACGGCAGCGGTATCTTCCGGCCGCAGTTCGCTTGACGGCCTAAAGGTAACCCCTTCAGGCCCCCAGGTAGCGAACGTCGTCATATCAGCCTTGGCAACCTTCACAAGTTCCTGGAATACCTGCTCCTGCGTCATTCTGGTCCGTTCAGCCAGTTCTTCCAGGCGCTTATCAATGATTTCCTTGATCCGCGG
The DNA here is from genome assembly GCA_029781825.1 of Bacillota bacterium. GTDB lineage: Bacteria > Bacillota > Syntrophomonadia > Syntrophomonadales > DTU052 > DTU052. The sequence goes on from JAKOVY010000173.1 coordinate 13,945, forward strand.
ATCCTTCAGCAGATCGCAGCCCTTCACCCTGGCACTTTTTGCCGAATACCCGGCTCTAATCGCAGCCTGGGTGGCGTTCAGGTCAACAAGGTATTCCTGTGCGAACCGTTGCTGCTTTTTGGTCAGCCTGCGTTCTCCGGCCGGCCGCTTGCCTCCGAATATTGCCTTCTTTTCGTTCTTCTGCTCTTCCATTATGCCGCCGCCTCCTTTCCCTCTTCAACTCTAAATACTCCTGGCCGGCTTCCCACAGGTGAAGTGCCCGGCAGGTATGCGCACAGCCGCCCGTCCTATCTCGACAATTCAGGCATGGAATCACGGCCCACAGTCCCCTTGCTTTAACATTGTCCCTGCATTGTTCCGCGCCGGCAGGTCCACCATTTCCGGTAAGACGGCCTCAAAGTGCATTATCGCCATGATATTCCATGCCGCAGCGGCCAGGTGGTCCTCAGACCGGTCGCCAGCCAGGTATTGAAATAGGTGCCGGACAGCGGAAGAAAAACAGCGGGAAACGGGAATACCCTTCTCCCAATTGCGGTCTGCATACTTTGCCGCCCCGCGTTCATAATGCAAGGCCAGGCGCTGCAAGCCATACGGCGTAATTAAGTCATAGCGCCCTTTACCGGTTTGAACTTCCCGGACAGCCCCGGTGGAGAACTGTTCACGCTGGCCAGAATCAGGCAATACCGTCATTCGCATACTCACTCCCTGAAGTTAATAATAAAGGGTGTTGGCATTACCGACACCCCTTAAAGGGTGTGTCTCAAATACGCACCCTTGCAGCTGTCAAGTTCGCCGTCAAGAATCTCACGGCTAAACCGCCAAAAGCCCCAACTGGCAGGGCCTCCCGTCGCTTTTTCGCTGTCAACTTTGCTGTTAAGCCCAGGGAAAACCCTGCCAGCCAACCCCCTCTTTATCACGCCTAAAAGGGTGATTTTTAATTTTCACCCTCTTGAGTATTAATCTAGTGCGCTTTTTCCGAATGGTCCAAAGGTGTTTAATATAAAAGCCAGCGCTTCGTCCAGCGTCTCGAATATTTCTGTGGCGTGATACTGTAGCCAGTAGGAAGGCGCCGTTGGCCCCCAGACAATGATTGTCTTGCCCAACTCATAGGCATATCGTACTTCCATGGCCGTCCCCCAATAGGGAACGTCGTCCCGGCTTGCCTCCACAAGTATAATTCTGCTTTTTTCAATATCGCCCAGGTCATGTTCGACGATTTCGGCCGGGTTATACAAGGTCGTATTGGCGGCCGGGTGCTCCAGGTCTTTTCCCGCGGTGGGATCGTAGACCGTGTAACCCGCCCGGCGAAGAATGTCCCCGGCTTTTTGCCGCCAGCCGGCAGCAAACTCCGGCGTAACGCCGCTGATCGCACCAGCCAGGTATACGCCACGTGTAAATATGGCCTGGACATTGCGAAGCGCTTGCCGTAGCTTCTTCGCCTCGCACACGAATTCCGAGCATGCCGAGCGAAGCTCATCTATACACAGACTGCTCATTTAAGCCGCCCCTTTCGCATAAAGTCTTTCCTTTACCGCTGCGGGATCCAGGCCGAGAAACAGACAAAGCAAGTAAAAGATTTCCGGCGGCCCGTTATTTCGATTCCTGCCAGCCAGGAAGTCAGCCACGTCGCCCCGGTGTTTTTCACTTCCAAAATCCTTAACGGCCTGCGCCAGAATGGCCGCGGCCAAGCTCTTGTAACCCTCTAGAAGTCCAGTCATTTTTATCCGCTCCTTTTTCATTTGACCGCCGGCCAGGCCGGTGCCCAGCCGGCGGCCCCAAAGTTAACCTTTTACCTTCTTCTTGTTGCGCCGGTTGAAAACGGCCCGAACTGTAGCGTCAACGCCCCAGATCAGCCCGCCCCAGGCGGCTGCAATTGCAAGCCCCACCAGGACATAAACCGGACCACACGCCCACCAGACTGCCCCCATAGAGATAACAACAGGTATCACCGCCAGGATCAGTATGGAGACAGCCTGCGGCTCAAGTTCCCAACCGCGCCTCACGTTCCTGATTTCCCCCACTAAGAGGGTGAAGAAAAACATTACCGCCAACGCCTCAGTCACCACTAAACTCCACAATGCCGCTTTCATTTCGCGTTCACTCCTTTTGTATTATGTTTTTGCTATTCGAAGCAGGCACATGGCCTGTCATAGCCTTAAAAATGTCCTGCATTAAGCGCTCCCTGGGAACGGGTATGTTTTTGCTTGTATAACCACCCAGGGTAACATTTTGCGCCTCTTTGATCCCGTATCGGCGCTCCCAATCAGCGCCATTCTCCATCCACGCCATTTGTAACAGCACAACCGGCAACAAGTAGGCCTCCCGGCTTTCCAAATAGACGTAGCAGATATAGTCTGCATTGCATGTAAACAGCCAGCCCAGCTTAGTTCCGCGAGACCGTATCTCCAGAAGGAAGTCTGGCCAGCTTTTCCGGCGGATCTTTTCTTCAATTTTCACAGTCCGGCCGTCGCGCAGGTGGACGATCTTATCTACACCCCGGCGCTGCATACCCAGATCGGTGATACGCTCGACACGAACTGCACCAGGGAACCGTTCAAGGTAATACGCGTCCAGCTCCGCAGACAAGCTGTCAGCGAATTTCAGGTCGTCATGGAATCTGTTCAGTTTTTTTGGCGCAGTGTTCATTCGTGTTCACCCACAACGTCGTTGCGTAAAGTAAACCGCCGGAAACTGGAAACTTTTAACTGGTAATTCACCTATCCACCTGTGTGAGTTTGTGTTTTGAAACTCACACACCCTGTAACCCTTGCGCCACAAGGGTTTCCGCCGTCTTGTGTGAGTTTGTGTGAGTTTCGCGCCTATCAAGGCTCCTATTAAATTTTTTTATCCCCTTTTTTACTTTGTTGCCCAGGTGCTTACAAGAAACTCACAAGTTGCACCCCGTTGCCGGAAACCCCTGGTATATAAGGCTTTTCCCCGTGTGAGTTTCTGTGTGAGTTAGGGAATTCGTAACTCACATTTAGGCCAGAAACTCACACTAATTTTCCACCTTCTACACTAATTTACCAGCTTTTAACAATGCCTCTTCCTCTGTCGCCGCTTTCACGTAACCGGTAAAATTTACCACATTTTCCACCTTCGATCTCCGCAGGAACCTCAATCCCGGTAAATATAGGATCGCTATCCAACGTGTAACCCTCGGTCAACCGGCAGTGCCACTCGATGGCCCGCCGGAACGTGCCGCCTCGCTCAACGAAAAGGCCG
>JAKOVY010000128.1 GCA_029781825.1 Bacillota bacterium
TCATCTTCTGCACACCGTCGGTTCCCACCAGGATGGGCATGGTCAGGGCCACCTGGGGCTCCTGCCCAAATTCTTTTTGAAGATGCCGCCCCATGAGCAGGTTGAATTTCTGCTCCGTGGCCCCGAATTCAATGTCCGCTCTCACCGCCACGGAGTCGTAGCCCTGCATCAAGGGGTAAAAAAACTCGTGGATGCCAATGACCGGGATCAAAAATTTTACTTATCTGTTCCAGGTGATGGACAGCCATACTAAAAAATTCTACTCATGGTTTAATTTTCCCTTCATGGCCCCGGGAATGGTCTTAGAGTCGATCCAATTAATATAATCCGGAAACCGCCCCTGGCAAAAAAAGCTATACCCGTATCCCTTGACTGGGGCGGCCATGGGGAGGCGGTCCAGGCGGCAGAAGGCACTTTACCCAATGCCGGCAGGAGTTGAAGGCGGGATCCCCGAATAAAATTAATATTCTGGATGAACTCTGAAAGGGAGGAGAAAAATGAGAACTGTATCCAGGAGGAATAAGTATTTTCCTGCCGGTACCGGCAGAAGTTTTTCCGGAAAGTTGAAAGGTGCCGCTTCCCTTTGCCTGGCCGGCGCCTTGTCGTTTTTGGTTTCCTCTCCCGCCTCCGGTGAACCCAACAGTTTTACCGAACGCTACTATTTCCATAAGGAGTTCTACGCCGCCACCGGCAGGGAGGCGGTAGCTGAACTAACGGGCATACGGTTTTCTGAAGAGCTGCTCCATAACGGAACCAAGCCCAACCTCATCTTTATCCTGGCCGACGATCTCGGGTACGGCGATCTGGGTTGTTATGGGCAGGAACAGATCCAGACGCCCTGCCTTGACCGGATGGCGGAGGAAGGGCTGCTCTTTACCTCCGCTTATGCCGGAGCGCCGGTTTGTGCCCCCTCCCGCTGCGCCTTAATGACGGGACTGCATACCGGGCATACGCGGATCCGGGGCAATGCCAAAATCCCCCTGGAACCTGAAGATGTTACCGTGGCTGAAGTTCTCCAGGAGGCCGGCTATACCACCGGACTGATTGGAAAATGGGGCCTGGGTGAGGAAGGCTCCTCGGGCCTCCCCAACCGGCAAGGGTTCGATTATTTTTACGGTTACCTCAACCAGATGCACGCCCATAACTATTACCCGGAGTTCATGTGGCGCAACACGGAGAAAGTCAATTTCGAAAACAAGAAAGCATGGTGGGGGCTGGGCGCCTCCCGGGTCAAGAAAGATTATGCCCATGATTACTTTACCGAGGAGGCCCTGCAATTTGTAGAGGAGAACAAGGAGGGGCCCTTCTTCCTTTATCTTGCCTATACCATCCCCCACGCCAACTCCGAAGCCCGGGACGGCATGGAGGTTCCTGATTACGGCATCTATGCCGATGAAGAGTGGCCCAACCCCCAAAAGGGCCATGCAGCCATGATTACGCGCCTGGACCGCGATGTGGGCCGGTTGATGGAGAAACTGGAGGAGCTGGATATCGCCGAGAATACGCTGGTGCTCTTCAGCAGCGACAACGGTCCCCACAAAGAAGGGGGAGCCGATCCCGATTTCTTTAACAGCAGCGGCCCGTTAACGGGTATGAAGCGTTCCCTTAACGAGGGGGGTATCCGGGTACCGGCCATTGCCTGGTGGCCCGGTGTGATCCAGCCGGGCCGGGTTAGCGACCATGCGTGGGCTTTCTGGGATATCATGCCCACCTTTGCTGAGCTGGCCGGGGTAGAACCTCCGGAGGAGATCGACGGAATCTCCTTTGTTTCCGAGTTGCTGGGACATTCGGAACAGCAAGAGAGCCACGACTTTATGTACTGGGAATTCCACCATGAGATCTGGGCTTCCAGCCAGGCGGTGCGCATGGGGCCCTGGAAGGCTATCCGCCGCAAGCCCGGAGCGGCCCTGGAGTTGTATAATCTGGAGGAGGACCTGGCCGAGGAGAAGAATGTAGCTGCTGAACATCCCGATATTGTGGCCCAAATTGAGGAATACCTGGAGGAAGCCCGGATTGAATCGAAGGTGTGGCCCCTGAGGAAGTTCAACCTGTTTGGATATTTAATTTCTCAACTTTACAAATCCTATCCGAAATAAGTTGATTCTCTTGAAGGGTTCTTAATTTTAGCCGGGAGAGTTTATACAGTGACGGAGCTGAATACGGCGCGCAAACCCCTTAACTTTATTCTAATTAAACCGGCGGGCCCCGATTGCAATATGGCCTGCACTTACTGTTTTTACTATGATAAGACAGCCCTCTTTTCCACCGGACGCCACCGGATGAGGGAGGAAACCCTGGAGAAGACCCTCTCCAGCTTCCTGGCTTCCGCCCACCGGCCGGTCACCGTGGGCTGGCAGGGCGGCGAGCCTGGCCTGATGGGTATCTCCTTCTTCGAAAAGGCCGTGGACCTGGAGCGCAAGTACGCCCCGGGAGTCCAGGTCGGCAACTCTTTTCAGACCAACGGTTACCACCTGGACCGGGCCTGGGCCCGCTTTTTCCATAAAAACCGTTTTCTGGTGGGGCTTTCTCTGGACGGGCCGGCTCATGTTCACGACCGGTACCGCCTGACCAGGGACGGGCGGGGCACCTGGCAAAGGGTTACCGACAACCTGAAGATGTTGCTGGATCAGGGAGTGGCGGTAAATACCATGACCGTGGTCAACGACTACTCGGTGCGTTTTCCCGAGGAGATCTACAATTTTCACAAGGAACTGGGAATCAGGTACATGCAGTTTATTCCCTGCGTGGAGGCGGATCCCTCCGACCCCTCCCGGGCGGCTCCTTTTTCCGTTTCGGCCCGGGCTTACGGAGAATTTCTCTGCAAACTATTTGACCTTTGGGTCGGTGATTTCCGGGATGGGATTCCCGAGGTTTCCATCCGCTTTTTCGATTCGGTCTTGCTCTCTTACCTGGATTTACCTCCCGAAGAGTGTACCTTTAATGATGAATGCGGAGTCTACCTGGTGGTAGAGCATAACGGGGATGTCTACCCCTGCGACTTTTTTGTGGAACCCGCTTTGAAGCTGGGCAATGTTTACCGGGAAGGGCTGGAGGAGCTGCTCAATTCAGAGCAGCAGAAGCAATTTGGCCGCGCCAAGGCGGAGATGCACCGCAAATGTTTGCGGTGTCCCTGGCTGCGCCATTGTAAAGGAGGCTGTCCCAAGGACAGGCTTCGTGACCCCCGGGATCGCGGAATGAATCATTTTTGCGAGTCTTATAAAATATTCTACCGATATGCCGATTCCAGGTTAAAAAAGATGGCTCTCCACTTGGCCCGGGTGCTGGGGATAAGGAGCCCGGGGGCAGCAGTGCCTCCCCCCCGGCTCTCCCGGTAACTTGCCCGCCTCCCCTCGAAGCTAAAATCGGAGCTGCCGGGTATCGGTCCTCCGTATGCGTAAGACCTGTATCCCTTCCTTGGCCGGAGATCCCAGGGGGCAATCCCCGTTTACGGATTCAGAGTTCCCCTCCCCTGGCCGGGGAGCCATGAAGGTTTTCTAATTGAAACATTTTATACTGTTTTCCGGTATAGCGGCGGCCTCTTCCCGGGGTATAGGTGCATAATTTTTGGCCCGGCACAGAAGACTAGTAAAACAACCTTAGGAGGGGACTTCATGAACCAACGGGCAGATCTATTTAGAAAACCGCCGCAACCGTACTGGATTGCTTCCACGGATTCCACCGCTTACTCCGCCCTGGATGGAGATATAAAGGTAGATGTGGCCATTGTCGGGGGTGGAATCACGGGTATTACCGCCGCCTACCTGCTAAAACAGGAAAACCTTAAGGTTGCCGTTATTGAAGCCGACCGCATTGTGCAGGGAACCACGGGACATACCACGGCCAAGATAACTTCCCAGCATGACCTTATCTATGCCAAGCTGATTAAACACCTGGGCCGGGAGAAAGCCCAACAATATGCCGAGGCCAATGAGTACGCCATAAATTTTATCGCCGATCTAATCGACCGGCTAAAGATCCAGTGCGATTTTTCCCGGCAGCCGGCCTTTGTCTACACGCAATCGGAACAGTATATCCAGCAGATTTCCGACGAGGTGCAGGCTGCTTCCAGCCTGGGGATCAAGGCCACCTACCTGGAGCAGTTACCCCTCCCCTTTACCGTGAAGGCGGCGGAGCGTTTTGATCACCAGGCCCAGTTTCATCCCCGCAAATATCTCCTGGCCCTGGCCAAGAAAATACCGGGCCAGGGGAGCTACATCTTCGAGCAGACCAGAGCGGTGGATTTTCATCCCGGCAGCACCTGCACCGTGATCACCGGGAAGGGGCACAAGGTCACCGCCGACTACCTGATCATTGCCTCCCACTTCCCCGCCTACGGCGGCCGCGGCTACTATTTTGCCCGCATGTATCCG
>JAKOVY010000174.1 GCA_029781825.1 Bacillota bacterium
CAGCAGGAGACGGCCGACCGACTGAACGTAGACCGGACCTTCATATCCCGTCTTGAGACCCTGGGCGAAGTGCGCAAAGGACAATCCATTGCGGTTATCGGTTTTCCCATTTTGAATAAAGACGAGATCCAGAAACTGGCAGATAATGAGGGAGTTGATTTTACCCTCCTGTTCACAGAAGAGGAACGCAATAACTGGGTGTCCAGCAAAACCGGGAGCGAATTGCTGAACGAGCTCATGGACTTGATTGCCCGCGTGAAGAAGTATGATGCAGTTATTCTCCTGGCCTCCGATTACCGGTTGCGACTGATGAAAGGTTTGCTGGACAATGAGGTTCTTACCATTGAGATCGGAGAGTCACCTCTTACGGAAGACAAATGGGTGGATCCCCAGGAATTCCTGCGGGTTCTGCGGGCGGTCAAGAATGCGCGTAAACTTAAAACTACGGAACGATAGGGGGTAAATGGGATTGAAACATGTAGTCAGCGTGAGTCTGGGCTCATCAAAGAGAAACCATGCGGTGGAAACTGAGTTCCTGGGCGAGAAATTCCGGATCGAGAGGATCGGTACCGACGGTAACTGGGATGAGGCCATCAACCTGATCCGCCGCCTCGACGGAAAGGTTGATGCGTTTGGCATGGGAGGCATAACCCTTTATATTTACGCAGGCAACCGCAGGTATATCATGAGAGACGCCAAAAAACTGCTGCTCGAGGCCAAGAAAACCCCCATAGTCGACGGTGGAGGTATAAAGAATATCTTGGAGAGACAGAGCATTGAGCGGGTGGCCCGGGAAGGCATTGTGGACTTCAAAGGCCGTCGCGTTCTCATGGTCTGCGGAGTGGACCGGTTGGGCATGTCCCAGGCACTGAGCGAACTCAGCGACCAAGTAGTCTTTGGAGACCTGATTTACGGCTTGGGTATACCGATAAGGATTCGCTCACTGAAGGGCTTGGAGAGGCTGGCCCGGGTTATGGCCCCGATTGTGGTTAATCTGCCATTTGATTCATTGTATCCCACCGGCAGCAAACAAGAAGTCATAATTCCCAAGTTCGCCAAATACTATTATGAAGCGGATATAATCGCCGGAGACTTCTTGTATATCAGGCGTTACCTGCCGGAGCGGCTGGATGGCAAGATGGTAATCACCAATACCACCACCCGGGAGGATGTTGAACTGCTGCGGGAGCGGGGAGTCAAGCTCCTGGTAACTACCACGCCGGAGATGGAAGGCCGGTCCTTTGGCACCAATGTGATGGAAGCTCTCCTGGTAAGCATAATCGGCAAACCGGTAGACCGGATAACCGAAGATGACTATCGCAACCTGCTGCGGGAACTGGACTTTCGCCCCGGAGTGGTTTACCTCAACGATTAGCTGTGCCGGTCCCGGTTGTGGCCGTTTGGCGGCAGAGAGCCGGCTGACGCCTGAATTACGTCAGGTAGGTTGTAGGATGAAGCGGATCGGCTTGCTAACCATTCCCTATAGACCGCAAAGAGGACCCCTGTTTAAACCGGCGGTATTGAACAGGGTTGCCTCTATTTTTTTTGGCCCCCGCATATCCGGTATCATCAGGATGAAGGAAGTGGAATTGGAGGTATGGGAACTTCACATCCCGCTGGAAAATGAAAGCCTGTATCACCTTGACCCACAGCATAAAGAACAATGCCGGCAGAAACTGGCGGCATTGTGCCGGAAGCTGGGGATTAAATCCCTGGGGGTAAGCCGCGTCCTCAGGCCGGGGATAATGGGTTCGTTGGCCGTGGAGGGGAGAAGGGGTGACTGCTTCATCATTGCTCTGGCCTTGTTACGACTAGAGGAGATGCTGGAGTTTGTCAGAGCCCGGCGGGTGATACTGGTCTCGGATCAGGAACTGGCATATACGCTGGCGGTCGAGATCAGCGAAAGGTTGAAGCTGCCTGTATTCCTGCAGACTGCCAACCCGCGTCAACATGAGCCCACCGTCCTCAGGATGCTGCAGCGGTACGGCCTGGCCCTGTCACTGGCCCTCCTCAATCCGGCAGGATGGAAGGACGATGATATCGTCTTCATACTCGATGAAAAATACCGGGACCTCATCCGGCAAGCCGGGGTCGGGGAGACGGTTCTGCTGCCGCCTTTGCCGCCGGTTGATCTGACCGACAGCAGCCGCGGGCATGCCCCGGAACTGGAGAAAAGGCTTAAGGAGCAGGGTCTTAATCCGGCGCTGCATCACCTGGCTCCGCTTATGGAGGCCTATTTGCTGGATGGGGAAGATACCGGACTGCAGATTATAAATCACCTGGAAGCGGGAGGGGGCCGGGTATGGGACTACTTCCTTGACAAGGTTAGGGACGGTCATTATAATACCATAAAAGGATTTGAGCGAGAAATATTGAGATAAGTGGTCCTCGGGAAGCAAACGCTGCTTCGATTTTTTATTTATTGATTTATTATATATTTTTAAGGAGAGATTTCATGTCGGAAAAAGAGATTTTCCTTACTCGAGAGGGTTTGCAGAGACTGGAGGACGAACTTGAACTGCTTAAGTCCGTCAAGCGTAAGGAGGTTGCGGAACGAATCAGACAGGCCATTGAATTCGGGGATATAACCGACAGTTCGGAATATGAAGATGCCAAGAACGAGCAGGCGTTTATCGAAGGAAGGATATTGGCCCTGGAGAAGACGTTGCGCCAGGCCCGATTGATTGAAGACGATGATATTACCACGGACCGTGTTTCCCTGGGCTCGCGGGTGGTACTGCGAGATGTGGAAACCAATAAGGAGATAACGTTCACCATTGTATCGTCGGCGGAAACCAACCCCAAAGAACGGAAAATCTCGGATGAATCCCCGGTTGGCCGCGCAATCATAGGCAAGCCTATTAATTCAGAGGTTGAGGTTCAGGTGCCGGCGGGAATAGCCAGGTACCGGATTGTGAGCATAGAGAAGTAAGCTAGGGGAGGTTTTTTTTTGTCGGACCAGGAATTGCATGAACTTACGCAGGTAAGATTGCAGAAGGTCAATGAATTAAGAAGCAAAGGGATCGAGCCTTATGGCGGCAGATTTGACCGCACGAAATTCGCCCGGGAAATAAAAGACGAGTTTGAGAGCCTGGAAGGCAAGGAGGTTCGGGTAGCCGGCCGCCTTATGGCCAAGAGGGGCCATGGGAAAGCGGGGTTCGCCAACCTTCAGGACCCGTCAGGCAACATACAGCTTTACTTTAAGTCCGACGATCTGGGAGAACAGTACGAGCTTTACGAGAAATGCGACATTGGAGACATCGTCGGCATCGAGGGCCGCGTCTTTCGTACCAAGAGGGGTGAGATCTCGGTGGCGGTGGACCGCATGGTCTACCTGGCCAAGTCGCTGAACCCGCTGCCGGAGAAGTGGCACGGGCTGAAGGACGTGGAACTGCGCTACCGCCAGCGGTACCTGGATCTGATCGTGAATCCCCATGTTCGCGAGGTCTTTATCAAACGTAGCAAGATAATAAGGAGCATGCGCCGGTACCTGGATGACCATGGATTCCTGGAGGTCGAAACCCCCATGATGCAGCCCATACCCGGCGGAGCCACGGCTCGGCCCTTCATCACCCACCATAACGCCTTGAACATGGACCTTTATCTCCGGATTGCCCCGGAACTCTACCTGAAGCGGCTCTTGGTCGGGGGTTTGGAGAAGGTTTACGAGATAAACCGCAACTTCCGTAACGAGGGCATATCGACCAAACATAATCCCGAATTTACCATGGTGGAGATCTACCAGGCCTACGCCGATTATGAGGTTATGATGGAGCTGAGCGAGAATCTGATTTACCATGTGGTTATGGAGGTTCTGGGAACACCGGTGGTGGAGTACCAGGGGGTGAAACTGGATTTCACCCCCCCATGGGAAAGGATCACAATGCTGGATGCCATCAAAGAATACTCGGGAATCGACCTGGCAACGGTGGCCGATGACCAGGAAGCTCGCAGCCTGGCCCGGGAACTGGGGCTGGAGATGGATGGTAACGCGACCCGGGGTGAGATTATCAACGCCATATTTGAGGAGAAGGTTGAGCCTCACCTGATCCAGCCCACCTTTATCTACGGGTATCCGGTGGAGATCTCGCCTCTGGCCAAGCGCAACCGGGACAACCCCCAGCTTACAGACCGGTTTGAGATCTTCGCCATGAACCGCGAGCTGGGTAATGCCTTTTCGGAGTTGAACGACCCGATTGACCAGCGGAAACGTTTTGAGATGCAGATGGCCAAACGCAGCCGGGGGGATTCCGAAGCCCACATGATGGATGAGGATTACCTGAATGCCCTGTCTTACGGCATGCCGTCCGCAGGAGGACTGGGTATCGGCATTGATCGGCTGGTCATGCTCCTCACGGACTCTCCTTCGATAAGAGACGTGATCCTTTTTCCTACCCTACGCCCCCTGAGGGACTGAAGGTGAAACACAGTCCGGCGTCCCCTGATGCGGGGACGCCGTCGTGTTACCGGTGAATTTTGAAAACGCTCGGTTATTTCCCACCGTGTCCCCCGGTTTCGGGACGCCGCTGAGTTATAAGTTTTCTTATTTCAAGCCTGTTCCGGTTTACCTTCCTGCCGAGCC
>JAKOVY010000144.1 GCA_029781825.1 Bacillota bacterium
ATACCCCTCTCTTATTTAATAGTTGATGTCAGGATTAATTGGCAGCGGACAAATAACCATGGAATTAGACAATTTAATCAATTTAAATTTCCGATCCTCAAATATACTATTGGAAATAAAATAACAAGGGTTAATAGAAACATTTGGAGAATTATTGTATAGAATAAAAGTGTGGGCATATTGTTTGTGAGCCATCAAGACTTGCAGGCTGCAAGGCGGAGGCATACTATGGGGCGCAAGTAACTGTCTTTTCCAGCATACCGGATCTTCTATACTATACCGCCAAGCTATGGGTGCAGGTGTTATTAATCAAACCTGATCGTGATCGCAACTTCCCGGCAATCAACAAAAGGTTTGGCAGCAAGTATCCCGCTTCATGCATTTTGCATTTATTGGAGTTGCTCGTAAGGGATAAATGAAGGTATGGTTTGATGAAAACACCACCGTTAGCATTATAAGCAGTTTTCCGCCATAGGGTAGGTTGCGTGAACACAAAAAGGGTTTAAATCGGAGGGCTGCTGTATTGGAGGTCTAAAAAGGCATGGCTGATCGTACTCGCGTCCTGGTGGTGGACGGTGAAGAAGAACGTTTACGCGCCCTGTGGGAGTCAATGGATGAGCAGGGATATGTGGTTTTCGGTTTTAACTCAGGTGCGGAAGCTTTGGAAGCGCTAGAAAAACAAAGATGTGATGTCTTGCTGCTGGACCTGGGAATTCCCGATGTTGATGGATTGAAAATCCTAAACCGGGCTCTGGAAGTGGATTCAAGCATTCATTGTATTGTTATGACCGATCACGGCTCAATAGAAGCCGCAATTAAAGCGTTGAGAGCGGGCGCATTTGATATTATCCGGAAACCTTTTGATATTGGGACGTTACTGCCGGTATTGTCTCGGGCTGTGGAGATGAAGCGATTGCATAGCGAGAAACTTCAACTGCAGGAATCTAAAGCCCTGGACGATCTTTTGCTGGCAGTTAATTTTTCTTTTGACAAGAACACCATTCTCAATAAGGCTGCGGATGCGATTATTGATCAGTGTGGGGCGGATGTGGTTACCATCCTCCTGCGTGACGAAGATAGTGGTGAATTTCGTACTGCGCTGGTGCGGAGCTCTCGGTTTTCCGATCGCACAGGAAAAACGAGTTCACATCCAATTAATGATGCCGGGTTCAAGCAGGAGTCAACAGCCGGGGAGGGGCCGGTTGAGGCTCTGATAAAGATGGGCGATCCGTATCTGGATGAAAGATCCTCCATTGCCGTACCGCTTATGGCCGGCGGCAGGTCGGTGGGGATGATTAATGTGACCTTAAAGGTTGGCTCTCCCTTTCCTTTGGGAAAGGTCAAGGTCTTGAAGATCTTGGCCGGTATGGTTGCCGTTGCCCTGGAGAATGTCACCCTCTGTGGTAAAATACAAAAATCCGAGCAGAAATACCGTTGTGTTTTTGAGAATGCTACCGAAGGGATTTTTCTCATCACCGCTGATGGTCGTTACAAACTGGTCAACCCGGCCCTGGCGAGGATGCTTGGGTATAACGAACCGGAGGAACTGATCTCGACTGCTGCGGGGGTTGATTATCAGGAGTTGCTGGCCGGGCAACCGGTCCGGACCGGTATAGAACGCCAAATATCCCGCCGTGACGGTACTACGATTTGGGTTTCCGAAAATGTACGAGCGGTTTGTGACGACCGGGGCAAAATTCTTTATTTTGAGGGTACCATGAGAGACATCACCCGCCGCAAAGAGGCCGAGCACTATGAACAGGAACTGGCCCGTCTCGACCGGCTGCACATAGTAGGTAAACTGGCGGCTTCCATCGGCCACGAGATAAGAAATCCCTTGACTTCGGTACGGGGTTTTCTGCAGATGCTGAAAACCAAAGAAGACTGCCGTGCCTATCATGAGTATTATGACCTGATGATTGAGGAACTTGACCGGGCGAACATCATCATTTCCAATTACCTGAACATGGCCAAGAATAAACCCCTGGAATTGGTTCTGGGGAATCTAAACGATATAATTGAGTCTCTCTATCCTATGATACAGGCAGATGCTCGTTACAAAGACAAGCAGGTAAAGATCGAATTAAATGAGATCCCCATGGTATATATCGATGAAAAGGAGATTCGCCAGCTTATTCTCAATATGAGTCGTAACGGGCTGGAAGCCATGCCCCCCGGGGGTGTCCTGGTTATCGGAACGCGCGCCGAGGACGGCGATGCGGTGCTGTTTGTCAAGGATGAAGGGCCGGGAATTGACCAGGAGTTGCTGGACCGGTTGGGGACCCCCTTCCTTACTACCAAGGAGGATGGTACCGGTTTGGGTTTGGCGGTATGCTACGGAATTGCTTCCCGCCACAATGCCCATATTAAAGTGGATACCGGCCCCCAGGGTACCACCTTCTGGGTCCGTTTTCGAGGAGGCGACCGCGTAAACGAGTGATCTGCAAGACAGCAAGTAAAACGCAAAATGCCGGAAACCTCCAAGAAGACTCCCGGCATTTTGCCGGAATTTATAGGCCCGGGTCCATGGGCAACCGGTATGGTTTGTGCGGTTGGGATTACAAACGGAATCTTCCCACATGAGACTGCAGGTTTTGACCCATAGAAGCCAGCACGCCGGCAGCAGCGGAGATTTCCTGGATACTGGCCAATTGTTCCTCGGCTCCTGCCGAAACTGTTTGCGTTTGCGAGGCGGTCTGCTGGCTGATGGCATTGATCTTTTCTACCGCCGAGACAAGATCCTCGCTGCCGGATGCAATCTGGCTAATAGCTGCCGATACCTCCTGTATCTGTTGAATAAGCTGGGTGGTCAGCCTTTCAACTTCGGCAAAGGCGCTATTAGCCGCATTCGCTACGTCTATCCCCACCTGAACATCCTTTTCGCCATCTTTAATGGCCTGATTGGCCTTTTCAATGTGAGCATGATTGTCGTTGACAAGTGCGGCAATCTGTTTGGTTGCCTGCCGAGATTGTTCTGCAAGCTTTTTCACTTCTTCGGCAACCACAGCAAAACCTCTGCCGGCATCCCCGGCCCTCGCGGCTTCAATGGCCGCATTCAGGGCCAGTAGATTGGTTTGTTTGGCAATTCCCGAAATTACTCCTGATATATCATTGATCTTTTTGGAGCTTATGGTCAGTTTGTTGATGGTTTCGCTGACGTACTCGGTACTCCGGCTGATGTTCTTCATCTGTTCCACCGATTTTTCGAGGGCCAGAGCGCCTTCTTTGGTTACTCTTTCCGTATCGTCGGCCGTTGCTGCCATGGCCCGGGCGGCATTGGTAAGCTGTTGCGTTGCCTGAGACAATTGCTGAAAAACGGCTGAAGCGCCGGCGATTTCCTGAGATTGATCGGACGCTCCCCGGGCAATGGATGTCATTGCTTCGGCCATTTGTTGAGATAACGCAGAACTCTCTTCGGAAGCAGATAACAATTCCTTGCTGGAAGCAGATAGCCGGCTGGCGGTATTGTTTATAGCAACCACCATCTCATGCAGATTATGAACCATTCGATTTAAGGCTCGGCTTAAGCTGCCTATTTCATCTTGTCTGTCGATAATGGGACTTATGGAGAGATCGCCCTCCGCGATGATCTCCGCGCTCTTTTTAAGGTTAATAATATTGTTGGCCAAGCGACTGGAGAAAAACCATGCGATTCCCAGAGCTATCAACATCTGCAGTACTCCAAAACCCAGGGTTTTTTGTTTGAATTCGCCGGCGGTTATTTCATAGGGGGTATTGGGTACACCAACATAGAGCATACCGATTACCTTTCCACTGGCGTCTTTGATGGGTTCATATATGGTTTGGTTTATAACCCCGGCCACTTCAGCCTCCCCGATAAATGTACGTCCCTCCATTAATGTAACCCGGGCAACCTCATCTGAGACTTTCGTCCCTACAGCTCTCGTGCCGTCGGCCAGTTTCACGTTCGTTGCCACCCGGGTGTCTCCCCGAAAGACGGTTACCGTTCCCCCGGTTTTGGAACCGATTAGATCGACAACAGCATAGTTATCGTTGAGCAAAACTCCGCCCTTGAAAAGCTGATCACCCGACAGGTGCCATGGTCCCGGGTACATTTTGTCAATTAACGCCGCCGCCATAGCCAGGTCGGACTTGAGTTTCTCCTGGGCAGTTTCAATCACCTTGTCTTTCATCGCCTCCGATAGGTAGAAAACCATAACCAGGTTCCCGGCAACGATGACAAATGCAAACATTAGTATGATCTTCAGCTTAATCGACAGCCGGAGTCTCACGATGTCCCATCCTTTCATATATTGTTATCTTCTTCCTATTATACATAAACCGACTGATATCGACACTACTTTGCTGGTTTCACTTGGAGATTAATCCATTCACCATGATTGACTGAAGGAGAAAGCAAGCGATATGTTACAATTTAATCAGGTTAATCAGAATTGGCGGTTTAAGGTATGGCATTCTAACCCTGCTGGATTTTCCATGGATCTGGCGGCACCGCCAGGGGTGAGAAATCAATTATCAACAAGGTGGGGGGGATGATCATGAGGGTTTTTTTCGATAGTGAGTTTACCGGAATCCGCAGGGATACTACCCTGATAAGCATTGGGTTGGTAGCCGAGGATGGCAACATGTTTTACGCCGAGTTTACCGACTATGACCGGAGTCAGGTTTTCGACTGGCTTCAGGAAAATGTAATCAACAACCTGTGGCTGTCAAACCCTGAACAGGAACCGCCCTCATATATCGGGGAGGGTAAACTGGTAACCTGCCTGGGCGACACTGAGCAGATCCGTCAGGCCCTGCGGCAGTGGCTCTCCCAGTGGGACTGGGTTGAGCTGTGGGCGGACATTATTCCTTTTGACTGGGTGCTGCTTTGTGATCTCCTGGGGGGAATTTTTCAATTCCCACCCAACCTGTCCTTCATCGGCTATGACCTCTGTACCCTGCTCAAGGTGAAAGGCTTTGAACCCATGAAAACCAACCGTGAGGAACTCGCAGGGTTTGCAGGGGTTGAAAACAAGCATAATGCATTATATGATGCCCTGGTAATCAAAGCCTGTTATGAGAAGCTAATCACCATGTAAAGGTGTCAAGGGGGCGGCTCTCGTGAGCCTTTTTTGGTGTCAGTGGTGTCAGGGGGATGGTACTTCTGACACTTTTTTTGCTTACAATGCTTACAATAGATCCCTTTTGATACGCAGAAGCGTTTGGTACTCCTGATCAAGGGCGGGATAACTGGGATCATCTGGTTTTAATAGGCTTAACTCACT
>JAKOVY010000168.1 GCA_029781825.1 Bacillota bacterium
GCCTGACGGCTACACCCATTCCCCGGACCCTGCACATGGCTCTGACGGGACTGCGTGACCTCTCGGTCATCGAAACCCCGCCCCCGGACAGGTACCCCATCAACACCTATGTCATGGAGTACAACCCGGAACTGGTGAGGGAAGCAATACTTGCGGAGGTGGAAAGAGGAGGCCAGGTCTTCTATCTCCACAACCGCATCAACAACATGGATCGAGTAAAGCATGAACTGGAAAAGCTGCTTCCGGACCTATCCATCGACATGGCTCACGGGCGCATGGAGGAAAAGGAACTGGCAGCCGTAATGGACCGTTTTATGGACGGGAAAACCAATATCCTCCTGTGCACCACCATAATCGAATCCGGATTGGACATGCCAAACGTGAACACCCTGATCGTTGACGAGGCTGATAAACTGGGTCTCGCCCAGCTCTATCAGATCAGGGGTCGTATCGGCCGTTCCAACCGGGTGGCTTATGCCTACCTGACCTATCGCCCCGATCGCGCGATAACCGAGGCCGCGCAGAAACGGCTGAATGCCATCCGGGAGTTTACCGAACTGGGTTCGGGTATGCGCATTGCCCTCCGGGATCTGGAGATCCGGGGAGCCGGCAATATCCTGGGACCGGAGCAGCACGGCTACATTGAGGCGGTAGGATTTGACCTCTACTGCCGGCTTTTGGAGGAAGAGACCGCCAAAACGAGGGGTGAAACTCCTATCCGGCCCGAGCTACCGCAGCTGGATATCAAAGTCGACAGCTATATCCCGGACACCTATATCGAAGACCCGGGCTTGAAGATCCAGGTCTACCGCCAGGCCATGATGGCCACCACGATGTCGGAGATTGCTGAAATAGAAAAGGGCCTGCGGGACCGATTCGGGCAGCCTCCGCTGCCGGTTCAGAATCTGCTGCGGATCTCCCGCCTGCGGTTGACGGCGCGGGACAAAAGCATCAAACACATCAACACCGACAAACGACAGATTGAGCTGACCCTGGACAGCCCGCTGGGGGCCAGGGCGGAAGGCTTGGCCAGATTGCAGAGGAAGTACGGCTTTAAGATCAGTGTAACCAACCAGAACACCCTGGTTTTAAAATCAAACGGACTGCTGTCACTGGATGCCCTGGAGGACCTGCTGGAGGTCATTTAGAAAGATTTATAAGACCAGGCGCAGCACTCCCAAAACAACATCGGAGACAAATTCCATAATCGCCACCGGGCTGGGCACGGGGGCCTCAAAAGCCATTAACACACTCAGGCCAAAACCAAGGAACCATATGCAACCGGCAGCTATAAGCTCCCGCCACGCTTCTTCCCGTACCAAAGGGAGAGCTTCATAGACTCCGATACAGGCAAAAGCAATCGTTATCAGGAAGAGATTCATGTTAAAGAGGCTCCTTTACCGAGTTTTAACCATTCTTAAGGCCAACGAGCTTCTCTTTATCGTGCCGATGACTTCCACCTGTACATCCAGGGTGGGGAATATCTCGTCCCAATTATCTTTCATGACCTGCCACTCCCGGGGATAATTGGTGTAAACGGCCCGACCGAAACCGAAAATATCGGATTCCAGTTCTTCCTGGGCGACCTTCAAAGCGGACAGAACCTCGTTGCGGACCGCGGTTGCCATGCGGCGTTCCATGCTGGCCCATATTTCCTCATTGCCCAACAACGGGACTTGTTCTTGGGTTTCGGCAAAGATGCCCACCACTTCAATCCTGACCTTGATAACCGGCCGGCCGTCAATTATCTGCGGCATGATTTTACTGCTGGTTTGCCCGATTTCAACGCTGATCAGATGCTTTTCCTCCAGCGGATTGCGGATCACTACTATCCCGCTCTTGACTTTTCCTCTGACCCATAAAACGCCACGGCTCTGGCGATCGTTCAGCCAACCCACCAGCCGGTCTCCTTTAAAGGCACCCAGGCCGGATATCCGGGCGCTGTGGGATATTACTATCTCGCGAAGCATACCCTGCTCGGGCTGTTCTGTGGGGCGCTGAACGATTTCCGCCGCACCCAGCACCGGTTCCAGTCCCTCGGTTTCCAGCTCTCGGCAAAATTCCAATACAGTAGGAATTCGGGAAGATGATTTCCTGGCCTCAACCACCTTGCTGATTCCCTCAAAACCACGGCCTGGCTGGCGTTCCAGCTCAAACCTGGCTGACATGATCTCGTCGATGGCGGAACCTTTCACCACCAAGAGGTGCGCGCTATTGCGCGGCTCCAGGTCTCGCATAAAAAAATCCAGAACCTGGGCCATCCCATTTTCTTCCCGAGCCAATTTCTCACCGATCAGCAACACCCGGCAGTGGCCCCAGAATACCTGACGGGGAGACTCACTGGTGAGGTTGCGTACTGCCTGAAAAACAGTGTGTCCAGTGGTGGAGACCGGCCAGAAAGGCTTTTCATCAATTATCTCCTGACCGGAGCCGGCCATGGCAAATGGTTTGGCAATATGAACGGTTACCTTTATAAGTCCGTCTTCAGCCAGGTCAAAGCCGGCCAACGTAACCAATCCCAAATCCTCGATCTCTCTGCGGTCCCAACACCCGGAACAGAAGAAGCATCCCAGGAAGAGGCATATCAGCAAAACCTTAACCCTGACCCGCATTTGAAGTCTCATCCCCGAAGGATTTTTTAATAACCAGCACAATGTATAAGATAAACAGGAGCAGTATTAGGAAGGTTATGGTGAATACTATCATCGCTCCGGTTTGAAAATTTATCAGGGCGATCAAGCTCTCATAAGATAAAACGCTGACCGCGACCATTAAGGCGCCGAGGGGATAGACCAGCGGACGGTAGTCTTTCAGGTCCAGGATCTGAGCCAAGCCTACCGCTGTTGCCCAGAGAAACAGGCAAGCTTTCATTCCGGCACCCAAAATCCATACCACTGCAATCAGCGATTCAATCCGTTCGAAGAAATCGCCCAGACTTACCATCCGTGCCAGAGCAAAAGCTGGAAATGTAGCGGAATTAAGCAGGGGGCCGAAAACTGCGGCCATGCCGAAGCATTGCATGATAAGGATCAGATTGATCATTAATATAGTCCCTATCGATAAAGGCAAAGCTGATCGGGGGTTATTAAGGTAAGGAAGCAGCATGCCTATGATCAGAAATTCCGTATAGAAGGAGAGAACGCTTGCCGATGGCCAGATCAGTTCCCCGAGGCCATGGGCAAAGAAAAAAGGGCGAAGATAGCCGGGATCCCAAAGGTTGTAAGTTGAGGCCACGACGAAAAAAAGGAGAAAAACTATCAAGGGCATCATGATGCCTGCGATCCGGGAATTGATCTCTAATCCGCTTCGAGCCGAGTTGGCGATCAGGAAGGCGGCCGAGACTAAAGGCACCAGGATCGGGGTTTCCACCAGCAGGCCTGTGACCACGGTTTCACCCAGTGTGCGGAGGACGGAGACCGCGATCATAAAAAAATACCAAAGGATAAAAGAACCCGCCAGTATGCCGCCAATTGGGCCCAGGAGTTTCTTCGTATAGCCAATAATTGTGTGGTCCGGGTATTTATGTCCGAGGTTGACTATCAGCCATACCAGGGGCACAGCCAGCAAGGAACCGATGATATCGTTCAGCCAGGCAGTGGCCGGATTATTCACCAAAGTGACCGTAGGACATATCAGGATGACCGGGACCAAACGGGTTATAATCAGGAGAGCGAAGAACTGGTATCCTGAGATTCTTCCTTTTTCCAGGAGATTCACTGGGCGCCTCCCCCTTTGGAGCCGGAATCCTCCGGGATGGGCGGTTCCGGTTTCTGTCCGGCTGCAAGCCTGGTTTTGTTGGTACCGGCTATTAGTTCGGGACGGCTAAGCCTGCTCCACCAGGGTAATCTTACCACGCTGTCACCAAGACCGGCGGGGATTAACGGCAAGAGTGGTTCGGCATAGGGTACGCCGTAGGAGCGCAGTGATGCCAGGTGAATCAGTAATGCGGCAAAACCCCATAAGGCCCCATATAATCCCAGGGTACCCCCCAGAATTAAAAAGACGAAACGCAGCATTCGGATGCTAATCCCCATGCTGAATATGGGGCTGGACAAAGACGCAATGGCAGTTATTGAGACCGTGATCACCATAAACGGGGAGACTAAACCGGCCTGAACCGCTACCTGACCTAGAAACAAAACCCCCAGGATGCTGACGGCGGGACCAAATACCACGGGGACACGAACTGTAGCTTCTCGCAGAATTTCATAAGCTACATCCAATATGAGGGCTTCAAACAGGGCCGGAAAAGGAACTCCCTCCCGCTGAGCGGCGATGGAGACTGCCAGGTTTGTGGGGATCATCTCCTGGTGATAGGTTACAGCGGCGACAAAAAGGGTCGGCAGCAATAGTGCGGTAAAGAAAAGGGTCAGACGCAGCAGCCGCAGGAGACTCCCGATCATAAACCGTTCAAAGTAGTCATCGGGGACTGACAGGAACATGTACATATTGCACGGCACGATAAGGGTGAAAGGAGTCCCGTCCGTAAGAATCGCTACCCGTCCTTCCAAAAGAGCGCCTATCACCCGGTCGACCCTTTCTGTGCGCAGGATGGTGGGGAAGGGAGAAAAAGGGTTATCATCGATGAATTCTTCCAGTACTCCCGATCCCTGAATACTGTCGATCGAGATGCGGTCAATCCGGTCTCGCACCTCCTGCACCACCTGGTCTTTGGCTACCCCCTCAATATAGACAACGGCGATGGAGGTTCGGCCAATGGCCCCGATTGTTCGTTCCTCTACACGCAAACGGGGATCGTGTATGCGCCTGCGGATGATACTGGTGTTGGTCCGCAGGGTTTCCACAAAAGCTTCTTTGGAGCCTCGTATAGCCGGTTCAGTTGTGGAAGATTCAATGCTCCTTTGTCTCCAGCCCTTGACATCGGCTATCAGGGCTCGGTTATGACCGTCTACCATAATAGCCGAGTTGCCGAAGCAGACCTCTCTCAGGAGATCTTCCATCCGTCCCACTTCGGACAGTTCATCCTTCGCTATTAGGCGGGTCTTTAGCTCGCTGTAGATACTGGCTGGAGAAGGTTCATCCAGAGCAGGCCAATCTGAAAGGACACCAATCGGCCTGAGTATCCCGTGGGTGATCATTTCGTCATTGACCATACCGTCCAGATGTACCACCAGTATTTCAACGTCCGAATAGGCCCCGAATTTTATGCGGCGCACAATGAGGTCGGAGCTGTAACCGAAGGCTTCGCGAATCCTTTTTTCGTTGTCGGATATGCTGGTGCTGAGGTCTCCGGAGGCAAAAACAGCCGGTTCCGGGGAGCGATGATCCGAGTGTTCCCCCGGGGTACCGGGCTGTTTGCTGTTGCGGGAAATCCTGAATCGACGTCTCATTTGGCTGCACTCCGTATTCATGGCACCAGTTATTTTCTCCGGCCGGGCAGTTCATTTTTTTTAAACGGTACCGCTGTTTATCGCGGGTCCATCCCGAATAATTATAGTAGAGACACATTTGCAGAAGGGCCTGTTGCAGACCCGGCAACGCGGGTATGTACCTGCAATTCCCTGCTGTAAGTGTCAAGATCTAAAATCTGCGGTTAACTGCCTTTTTATGCATTTTCCCCCAAACAGAGGCAGCAACATATCTCGCGAACTGAACAGCCAAAAGTGAATAAATGGGGATTATGGGTTATATACTATCAGTGAGTAAGAGAACCATATCAATGAAAAAAAAGGAGGGATAGACCTAGTGAAGGCAACAGGCATCGTACGGCGGATTGATGACCTGGGGCGTGTGGTAATCCCCAAAGAGATTAGGAGAACCTTGCGCATAAGAGAAGGGGACCCCCTTGAGATTTTTGTCGACCGCGAGGGAGAAGTAATTCTCAAGAAATATTCACCTATCGGGGAACTTGGAGACTTTGCCAAGGAATATGCGGACTCTTTGCATGAGGCCATCGGACACATTGCCCTGATTGCAGACCGGGACAACATTATTGCCGTAGCCGGAGCCCCCAAGAAAGAGTTCCTGAACAAGGCCATCGGTCCCGGCGTCGAAAAAACTTTGGAAGAACGCAAAGTGGCAGTTATAAACGATCTTAAAGAGCATCCCCATTGCAAACATTGCCCGGTAAATGAAGCTGAAGGTGGTTGCAAGGTGACCGCTGAGGTGATCGCCCCCATAATTTCCCAGGGAGACCCTATTGGGGCAGTCATTATCATGTCAAAGGATGCGGGTGTCAAAATGGGAGAATTGGAGGTCAAACTGGCCGAAACCGCAGCCGGGTTTCTTGCAAAACAGATGGAACAATAGCCCAACAGCAATTAACGGCCTTGCAAAAGGCCGTTTTTTTGACTTTCAATGTTCGGTGAGGATGCAAACACTATCAACTGAGGCAGTATCTCCAAGTAAAAACCGGTCGGTCTGTGATCAGTCGGCCGGCCTTCTTTTGAGGAACGGCCGGTAACGATTTCACTTATCATCGGGGGATTGATCCTATTCAGGAATTTTTGCGTTTTCCCCTGCCGATAATGATACAATACACTCAGGGTCTGTCGGGCTTCTTATAAGTTGGTGGTGTAGCGGACCTGTACCAAGCGGGAATCGGAGAGGAGATATTGAACAGGAAAAGCTTTCTCAAAGGTGCCTTCATCCTGGGAATAGCAGGCGTGGTCAGCAAGCTCCTGGGGGCTGTGTACCGCATACCTTTGGCCCGACTGCTGGGCGGTGAAGGGATGGGCCTTTACCAGATGGCCTATCCTATTTATACGACTATACTGGCACTGGCTACGGCCGGGGTGCCGGTGGCCATTTCGATTATGGTAGCCCGCAAAGAATCCAGCGGTTTAAGCGGGGACAGCCGCAGAATCTTCCGGGTTTCATTTATACTGCTGTTTATAATCGGTGTGGTCCTGTCCACAGCCGTCTTTTTGTCGGCCGATTTTTTGGCCAGAGAAGTGCTGCGCCAGCCTAAGGCCTATCTGCCCATTGCCGCCGTGGCCCCGGCTATATTCTTTGCCGGGATGCTGTGTGTTTTTCGCGGCTATTTTCAGGGCCATCAGTGGATGGTACCTACTGCTGTATCCCAGGTTGTAGAACAGATTTTCCGGGTCGCTTTCGTGCTGATTCTGGCCTTTTGGCTTTTCCCGCGGGGACTGGACATGGCCGCGGCCGGAGCCACCTTCGGTGCGGTAATTGGAGCAGCCGCCGGCCTTATTATCCTAATCATATTCTATTTAAAGTTTCGCAGACGTCAGGTATCGGGCGAGAGCCTGAGGTACTCACGTGAATCCTCACGCCAACTGGCGGGACAACTGATTAAACTGGCCGTGCCGGTATCACTGGGGGCCATGGTGGTACCCCTGGTGCAGATGCTGGATGCGGTTATTGTGCCCACGCGATTGATATCGTCCGGTTTCTCCGTGTCGCGAGCTACTGAATTATACGGGCAGCTTTCCGGCATGGCTTCGGTGCTCATCAATCTTCCCACCATCTTTACCATAGCCATTGCCACCAGCCTGGTGCCGGCCGTTGCAGAGGCGGTAGCGATGAGGGACACGCCCGCGGTGAGACAGCGGATCAATGAAGGCCTCAGGGTGGCGATGCTCTTAGCCCTGCCTTCGGCTGTCGGTCTCTGCGTCCTGGCTTATCCCATAACCGATCTCCTCTTTGCCGCACCCGAAGCCGGGATACCCCTGGCCTATCTGTCGTTTTCGATAATTGTCCTGGCTCTTTTCCAGGTAACCAGTGCCTCGCTGCAGGGTATGGGGCACCCCGAAATACCTCTGCGGCACCTGATGATTACGGGGGCTCTCAAGATATTTTTCAACTTTTATCTAACCGGTATAGTCTATCTGAATATAAAAGGCCCGGCTATAGGCACCAGCCTGGCGTTTCTGGCGGGGTCCGCGCTTAATATGGTTCAACTGGCCCGCCGCACCGGGGTTCGCTTTGAATGGAAGCGTTTTATTAAACTGGCTCTGGTAACTGCGGTCATGGGTATGGTAGTTACTCTGTCCTATGACACGCTGATTTTACGAGGGATCCATTCGCACTTTGCCACCCTGATGGCGATAGCGATAGGGGTGGGCGTTTACGGAATCGCCCTTTTGGCTACAAGGGAGTTGGACCTGGCGCTTATACGGCGGCTATTGAGGTTTGGCAGAGGTGGTTGAGGATATGAAAGGCAAGGCTGTTGAAGAACTGGTACATACTATGAGAACCTTATTGTCACCGGAGGGGTGTCCGTGGGACCGGGAGCAGACCCATGATTCACTGACCAGATATTTATTGGAGGAGACCTACGAAGTAATTGATGCTATCCGTGAGGGTGATATGGATAAACTCCGGGAAGAGCTGGGAGACTTATTGCTGCAGGTGGTGTTCCACGCCGCCCTGGCCGAACGTTCCGGTCTATTCGATCTGGATGACGTAGCTGATACCGTGAACCAAAAGATGATAAACCGGCATCCCCATGTTTTCGGCAGGATGGAGATCAACACCAGCGATGAGGTTATGCAGAACTGGGAAGGTTTTAAACGCGAAGAAGGGAAAACTTCAATACTGGAGGGCATACCGAGCATACTTCCAGCTCTTCTGCGGGCGTACAAGCTCCAGGAAAAAGCACAAAGGGTCGGCTTCGACTGGCCGCAGATTGACGGGGCTCTGGAAAAGCTGCAGGAGGAGATAAACGAGTATGTCGACGCCTGCCGAAACAATGATTCTGCCCGGAAAGAGGATGAGATGGGCGATATCCTGTTTGCAGTGGTAAACATTGCGCGGATGTCGGGGGTGGAGCCGGAACAGGCTTTGCAGAGATGCAACGACAAGTTTACCCGCAGGTTTCAGTTTATTGAAGCGAGTTTGCGCAAAGAGGGATGTTCCCTGGAAGATGCGGGTCTGGAACGGATGGACAACCTGTGGAATGAGGCGAAAAAGCGGGGTTTATAGCAAGCAGACCTGCCCAATCGGGTTCCTGTGTCCCGGGGCGATCTGGGACTAAGGAACTATTTTTGTCTGGAAAAGCAGGAAATAATTAATTAATAGAGAATAGCCTCTAAAGCAAACCCCAATTTTCGTCAAAAGGAGGGTAATGGATGAACAAATCCGAGTTAATCAGTGATGTGGCAAGCAGAGCCAGTATGACCAAAAAAGACGTTGAAAAGGTGGTAAGCGCTCTTTTCTCATCGATTGAAGAAGCCTTAAAAAGACAGGAAAAAGTACAGTTGGTCGGGTTTGGTACTTTCGAAGTTCGGGATCGTAAACCTCGCACCGGGCGCAATCCCCAAACCGGAGAAGAAATCAAGATACCGGCCAGCAGGGTTCCAGCGTTTAAGGCCGGCAAGAATCTTAAAGACGCAGTTGTATAGTGCGTCTGGATAAGTACCTCAAAGTTTCTCGACTCATAAAGCGGCGCACGGTAGCTAAAGAGTTTGCGGAAAATGAGAGGATAACAGTTAACGGTCGGGTAGCTAAACCGTCCACGAAAGTCAACGTGGGCGATATACTGACAATTCAAATGGGCGGACGTCAGATTACCGTCGAGATACTGGAGTTGAAAGACAACGTAAAAGCCGGCGATGCACAGTCTCTATACCGGATTGTTAACGAAGAACCACCTCGTGTTTGAGGTGGTTTTGTTTTATTTCTCCTCCTTTCGATTTGGCTTCTCAGTCAATCCCCTTATCTCCCATCTCATAATGGAGCTCCGGTCGACATATATTTTCTTAGTAGCCAGAACCAAGCCTTGGAAACTGTCCGTGATGGATTCGGGCAATCAACCAATGGGTGGTTGCGGCGACTTGGGTCTTGACTTCTTGGCGGAGAGGAGGAATCACAGTGCAGGCCCACTGTCTTACGCTAAGCAATCGTGAGGTCCTGGAGGTAACCGGGGTAGTATTTGTTAACAGTTTTGATGACCGCGAGGTTATTCTGGACACTACCCATGGCTCTTTGTGTTTGCGCGGAGAGGAACTGCATATCAGTCAGCTAAGTCTGGAAGAGGGCAGAGTGGTGGTTCAAGGGAAACTGACGGTGATCGAATATAAATCACCGGGCAAGAGCATTAAAGGGAGAGGGAAAAGTCTGGCTGAGAGGATCTTGAAGTGATACAGGAGGCCTGATAGAAAAGATGTGGATTCAGGCCTGGGATTTTTTGCTTACCGCCGTCATCGGAATCGTTGTAGCCTGCATCTTTCATTTCCATCAATGCAATGTCAAACAATTTCCTATCCAGGGTATCTGGTTATTCGTGTTTGATCTGTGTGTTTGGCTGCTTGTTATACCGCTGGTTTTCGCCGGTCTCCTCCTGATTAATCAGGGTGAGGTGCGTTTTCACACCTTTCTGGCCCTGGTTTTGGGCGGGGTTCTGTATATGACTTACCTGAGGCCGCGGCTGAATCGTCCGGTGGAATTGGCTTCATTATATACCGTGAAGACCATTCGGGCTGTGCTGTCAGTGCTCGCAATTCCGTGGCGTTTCTTCAAATCCAGTCCACCCCCGGGAGATGGTGAATAGCTCCCCTGAAATATCGGGCCTTGGACCTGATACCGCCTCCTGATCAAAGAATAATAGAGAAGAAAGTTTTTGACAGGGCTTCATTGAAAATGTAATATATTTATACACATATTGTGGACATATTGTGGATAATCCTGGAGAGCAAGGATGCAGATTGAGATTCGGGGTCTGGAAAAGCTGAGCTTCAGGGAAAGACAGGTAGTAGCGCTGAAGGAGATGGGCCGGAAAAATGAAGAGATAGCCCGTATCCTCAACATAAGCAGCAGTACGGTGGCAACCCTGCTTAACCGGGCTCGGGGAAAGGGTTATGAGGTAGTGATTGTCATACCCGGACAGGCTCTTGGGATTTACGAGGTGGATGATGAGGACCAAGCGGACTAAACCAAGGAAGCAAAAAGCCGGACTGTTTAATTTAAGGTGGCTGGCGGTTTTTCTGGTTTTATGTTCGATTTCTTTTGGCTCCCAGGCAGTGACCATATGGAAGATGAAGCAGGAGATCAAGTCTCTGACTCTAAAAAAAGAGCAGTTAATTGAGAAGAACAGGCAGTATCAGTCTCAGTTGCAGGAGGTGCAATCCGACGAGATGCTCGAAAAATTAGCCCGAGAAGAACTGGGAATGATTAAACCCGGTGAAAAGGTACTGGTAGAAGTACTCCCCCGGGAAAACAATCAAAATAATTGACATCCTTGGATTTTGTTCTATACAATAATATAGGAATTCTATTGTATGTACAAATTTGGGGGGCCTTTTTTTCTCATGCCAACCGAACAAAAAGATATCATTCCAGGGCTGATTACGGAAGGCGTTGTTCAAGGGACCACGAAGTTCGGTGCTTTTATTCAGTTGGAGAA
Organism: Bacillota bacterium; assembly: GCA_029781825.1. GTDB lineage: Bacteria > Bacillota > Syntrophomonadia > Syntrophomonadales > DTU052 > DTU052. The sequence continues at coordinate 11,327 of JAKOVY010000168.1, forward strand.
CGGGATCGTTGGGTTGGTGCACATATCCGAAATAGCCGACACTTATGTTCGTGACGTTAAGGACTACTTGCAAGAGGGAGACCGCGTACGGGTCAAGGTTCTGAACATTCGGGATGGCAAAGTAGGGCTCTCCATCAAGCAGGCTCGTGAACCGGAGCGTCCCAAAAAAGATAAAGGTGATCTGGAAGAAAAGCTCAGTCGTTTTTTCAAGGAAAGCGATGAACGACTGCAGTCGCTTAAAATTAACAGGGAGCCCAAGAGGCGGAATAGGAGCTTTTCAGACACTCCATGAGGAGTGTCTTTATGTCATTATAAAACATAGAAAGTTGTTCGACTGAGGCAGGGGAAATGCAACCTCTGCCTCAATGTATATAATCCGCAGCGTTCTACATATTTGGGGGTGGGATGATGAGATACGCAGCCTGTGATGTAGGAACCAATTCCTGCCGACTGCTGGTGGCTGAGGTTGAGGAAGACGGGAGGATAAGAACAATCATAAAGGAAGTTGTTACCACCCGCATTGGAGAGGGTATGCACGGACGCGGCTGGTTACAGCCCAGGGCCATTAACCGTACCCTGAACTGCCTGGACTCGTTTATAGATATAATGCGTCGCAACCAGGTAACGGAGAGGGTGTTCGTGGCTACCAGTGCCGTACGCGACGCCATTAACCGCAATGATTTTTTGGTTCTCGCCGAGGAGAGGATCGGCATGCCCATCGAAGTGCTTGACGGCAAGCAGGAAGGGGAACTAAGTTATCAGGGAGCCATGGCGGGGCTGGGTCTCAGGACCAATCCCCTGCTGGCTGATGTGGGCGGGGGCAGTACCGAGATCATTTTTCGACGCCGCGGAATAAAGTCCTCGAGCATTAACGTGGGGGCGGTTAGAGCCTGGGAAGCGGATTGGAGCGAAGATGAGATAAAAGCCAGGCTGGCGGCGGGAATCCCAAAGGGCATGAAAACAAAATCAAACCCCCTGGTCCTGGTCGGAGGGACGGCTACCTCACTCGTGGCTATAAAAAAAGGTATGACCGAGTACGATCCTGAAAAGGTGCAAGGCGAAAGATTGTCATTGCAGGAAATAAGCGCATACCACGACTGGCTTGATCAGCTTACCCTTGAGGAGAGGAAAACTCTGCCGGGATTGCAGCCGGAGAGGGCCGATATCATTGTCAAGGGCGTGCTGATAATCAAATGCCTGATGGAACTGCTGGAACGAGACGAGGCCGTGGTCAGTGACAGCGACCTGTTGGAGGGCCTGATCCTGAAGCTGCATAAAAAATGGAGCGAACAGGGGTGACAGCCGAGGCGTCTGCCGCCTCCCCCGTTACCAGCTAATCGAAAAAGACCACCTCACCCGAGCCGAGATGGTACTTGGCACCCATCAGGGTTAAACGGCCTTCGTCAATCCGGTGTTTTACCACCGGACTTTTTCTTAAGACTTCCAGGGTGGCTTTGACATTCTCAGCGGCCGCCTTTTCGCACAGCTCGCGACCGTCGATGCCCATCGCGCGCACCTTGTCCACTGCGGGACGTATCAGAGCGGTAATACTCCCGATGCTTCCAGGCGGCTCCCCGCCTTCAACGGTGGCCTGAACCGCACCGCAGTTTTCGTGTCCCATAACCACAACCAGAGGGGTGTGGAGGTGATCTACTGCGTACTCCACACTGCCCAGAGATACTGAGTCCAGGACATTACCGGCAACACGAACTACGAACAGATCTCCCAGAGCCTGGTCAAACACCAATTCAGGGGGGACCCGTGAATCGGAACAGGTAACTATTACTGCGAACGGATGCTGGCCGTTAACCAGCAGGTCCTCTCTCTTAGTCTTCCCCAGGTCTTTAGGGCACGGGTTTCCGGTTACAAACCGGCGGTTTCCTTCAACCAGGTTGTTGAGGGCCTGAGCTGCGGAGATAGATGGACGTCCAGTATGGTGGCTCAATGGCGATACCTCCAATAACTTTTTACGTTCCATTATTCGACATCACACCTCTATTAACCTTTCTAAAAAATGGCGAGGTGAAAGAAATCACATAATCAGCAGGAAACTGATTAAAACCGTCGAATCCCGTAAAGGACAGAATAAATTTGAATAAGACGGCCAGACCCATGGCCGTCTTATCGCGAGATAATTCTTTTACAAAGGAGGTGATAAGGATGGCCAATTTCCTCGACATCATCGGAGCATTTAAGGACAAACCCGGAGGTATTATTGAAGCTTACCATGCTCTGCAGAGGGAATATAATTACATTCCCAAAGAGGCAGTCACAGAAGCGGCCAAGGTTTTCGGGATTTCGGAGGCCCAGGCTTATGGGGTGGCAACCTTTTATTCGTATCTGGCGACTGAGCCACGAGGTAAGTATATAATACGTATTTGTGAAAGTGCTCCTTGTCACATAGCGGGTGCTGATCAGGTGATTAAGGCTTTCGAAAAGCACCTCGGCATCAAGGTCGGAGAGACCACTCCTGACGGCAAGTTCACGCTTGAACTCACCGAATGTGTCGGTCAATGCCAGGAGATACCGGTAATTACCATTAACAGCGTCCCCTATGTTGGAATTAATCCCGAGGATGTGCCTGCAGTTTTGGACAAATGCAGATAATCGGGAAGGGAGGGAAGAGAATGGGAAAAGAGATGAGAATTGTACTGCGTAATGCCGATAAGATCGATCCCAACAGCATAGACGATTATATTAAAGCTGGCGGGTATCGAGCTCTGGAAAAGGCACGGGGCATGGAACGAAAGGCCTTGATTGAAGAGGTCAAGAAGGCAAACCTGAGAGGCCGCGGAGGAGCAGGTTTTAACGCAGGGATGAAGTGGAGCTTCGTTCCGCCTGCCGAAGTCACGTATGTGGTTTGCAACCTGGACGAAGGTGAGCCCGGAACCTATAAGGACCGGACCATTGTGCAAAAAGACCCGCATACCCTCTTGGAAGGTATGGCCATCTGTGCCCACGCCATTAACTCCAAAAAGGGTTTCATCTACTGCCGCGGAGAGTACCCGTATGTGGTGGAACACTTGAACCGCGCCATTGAGCAGGCGCGCAACAAGGGTGTTCTGGGAGACTTTGATATAGAGGTGCGGATGGGCGGAGGAGCCTATGTTTGCGGAGAGGAAACCGCACTGATAGAGTCCATTGAAGGACACCGGGGCGAACCAAGATTTAAGCCCCCGTTTCCGGGTGTGGCCGGATTATGGAACCGGCCAACGGTGGTTAACAACGTGGAAACGTTCGCCAACCTGCCGGAGATAATAAATCGGGGATATGAGTGGTTTGCGTCGATAGGTGCCCCCAGCTATCCGGGGACCAAAGTTTTGACCCTAACCGGAGACGTGGTTAACCGTGTAGCCATCGAGGTGCCTACCAATACAACCATTCGCGAGGTCATATACGATTTTGGGGGCGGAATCAGGGACGGCAAAAAGTTTAAGGCGGTACAGATCGGGGGGACTTCAGGCGCATTCATTCCGGAGTCGTTGCTTGATACCCCTATTGATTTTGATTCGATGAGAAATATTGGGGCAACACTGGGGACTGGAGCAGTTTTTGTGATGGACGAGACGAGAGATATAGTGGATGTAGTGGCTCGAATTGCCAAGTTTTTTGAGCATGAATCTTGTGGTAAATGCAATCCCTGTCGGGAAGGTACCTTCCGTAACTTTAAGATCATGACGAAGATCAACCGGGGAATGGCTACAGCGCAAGACATTGAGAACATGACCCTGCTCTGCAAGGTTATGCAAAAAGCCTGTTTGTGTGGTTTGGGACAGGCAGCTCCAGGACCGATAATTACTACCCTGCAGCACTTTCGTCATGAATATGAGCGCAAGCTCTTAGCTTAAAGGAAGGGAGGAATAGTGAATGGTTACGCTTACCGTTAACGGTAAACAGATAAAGGCCCCGAGGGGCAGCACCATCCTGGAAGCCTGTCGCTTAAATGGGATCGAGATACCGACCCTGTGCTATGATCCCGATCTCAGACTGGCCGGCTCATGCCGCATGTGTTTGGTGGAAGCCAAGGGCCGTCCGCTGTTTCTGGCCTCCTGTGTAGCTCCTGCTGAAGACGGTATGGTCATAGAGACCGAGAGCCCGGATATCGTTGAAGCACGCCGGGTAGTATTGGAGCTATTGGCTGCGCGCCACGATTTCAGCTGCCAGACCTGTGAGAAAAACGGCGACTGCAAATTCCAGGACTATTGCTACCAGTACGGGGTTAAGGATTCACGTTTTACCGACGGGGGACGTCATGTTTACCCGATTAATGACCCCAACCCCTTTATCGAGAGGGATTACAATAAGTGTATTATGTGCACTCGTTGTGTGCGTGCCTGTGAAGAGATCACCGTGGCCCGCGCCATCAATGTCAAGGACCGCGGCCATAATGCCAAGATCGCCACGGCATTCGACGGGAACCTGGCCGATTCACCCTGTGTGTTCTGCGGTCAGTGCATCATGGTCTGCCCGGTGGGGGCTCTGACCAGCAAGGTTAGTGCGGGCAAAGGACGCGCCTATGAAGTTGACAGGGTCCTGACTACCTGTACCTACTGTGGTACCGGATGCACCCTGGAACTCAACGTCAAGGACAACCGGGTAGTAGGGGTTACCTCCAACCGTTCGGAGGAATACAGCCCGGTAAACAAAGGAGCTCTCTGCGTCAAGGGGCGCTTCGGTTGGGACTTCATCAATTCGCCGGATCGGTTAACCACCCCCCTCATCAAGGAAAACGGGGAATTCCGGGAGGCGTCCTGGGATGAAGCCCTGGACCTTATTGCCGCCCGCCTGCAGGCCATTAAGGAGAGCAGTGGACCCGATTCCATGGCCGTCTTCACCTCGGCTCGCGTCACCAATGAGGAGAATTACCTGGCGCAAAAGTTTGCCCGGGCGGTGCTGGGGACCAACAATGTGGACCACTGCGCCCGTCTCTGACACTCCGTTACTGTCGCCGGTCTGGGGGCAGCATTTGGGAGTGGAGCAATGACCAATTCCATCGAGGAATTAGAAAAAGATGCGAAGTGCATCTTCGTAATCGGTTCAAATACCACGGAGAATCACCCGGTTATCGGGATGAAGATTAAGAAGAACGTCCTTTACCGAGGTGCCAAACTGATTGTCGCCGATCCGCGCCGCATCGATCTGGCGGAAATGGCGGACGTTTATATGGCACACCTGCCGGGTACTGACGTAGCTCTGATTAACGGAATGATGAACGTCATCATTAATGAGGGATTGGTTGATAAGGAGTTTATCGCCAACTGTACCGAAGGTTATGAGGCTATGGCCGAGGTGGTAGCCAAGTACACCCCGGAGTATGTGGAGAAGATCACTACGGTACCGGCGGACGACATCAGAAAGGCTGCCCGGATATATGCTCAATCTGAGGCGGCTGTTATCTGTTATGCGATGGGAGTTACCCAGCACAGTACCGGCACCGACAATGTGAAATCCATATGCAACCTGGCCATGCTTACCGGTAACATCGGTCGTCCGGGAACCGGGGTTGATCCTCTGAGAGGTCAGAACAACGTGCAGGGTGCCTGCGACATGGGAGGTCTGCCGGTTACCTATCCCGGTTACCAGGCGGTGACCAGCGAGGCCGTTCGGGCCAAATTTGAGGCCGCATGGGGGGTACCGCTGCCGCCCAACAACGGTCTAACCCTGACGGAAACCATAAACAAGGCCCATGAAGGGCAGATCAAGGCACTGGTAGTCATTGGCGAGAACCCAATGATGAGCGATCCTGACCTGCATCATGTGGAAGAGGCCTTGGAGAAGCTGGACTTTTTGGTCGTCCAGGACATTTTCCTGACCGAAACTGCCAGGTATGCAGATGTAGTTCTGCCGGGAGTTTCCTTTGCAGAAAAGGATGGAACTTTCACCAATACGGAACGCAGAGTGCAGCGGGTTCGCAAGGCAATAGAGCCAATAGGCGGTGCCAAACCGGATTGGCAGATCATATGTGAACTGGCTGCCAGGATGGGTTATCCCATGCACTACAATTCACCGGAAGAGATATTCGAGGAAATGAAAGCCCTTACCCCCTCCTATGCCGGAATGAGCTATGCTCGTCTCGAAGGCAGGGGGCTGCAGTGGCCCTGTCCTTCCGCGGATCACCCGGGGACCCAGTTCCTGCACAAGGACGGAAAATTCACTCGGGGCAAGGGACTTTTTAGCGCCATTGAATTCAAGGAGCCCCGGGAGCTTCCGGATGAGGAGTACCCCCTTATACTGACTACGGGGCGGAACCTGTACCATTACCATACCGGTACCATGACCCGTCGTTCGGTGGCCCTGGACAAGCATGTACCTGAGGCCGAGCTGGAAATCAATCCGCAATTGGCGGCAAAGATGGGTATTCAGGACGGAGAAAAGGTCAGACTGTCCACCCGCCGTGGAAGCGTGGAGATTAAGGCCAAAATTACCGACATCCTGGCAGAGAACGTGGTCTTTACGACCTTCCATTTCCACGAGGCGGCAGTAAACTGGCTGACCAACGCGGATTCTCTGGATCCGGTGGCCAAGATACCGGAGTA
>JAKOVY010000005.1 GCA_029781825.1 Bacillota bacterium
CCCCATCACACAGTCAAGGCCCTTTTGTCTCTTTTTCTGTCTATATTTTATCAGCCTTTCGTCCTGGTCATACAAGTTTATTAAAGACTGTCATTCTGCGCTCAGGCCCAGGATCTTGCCTTGATTCTTGAGCATCATATAAGTCTGCGGCACCTGTCCGACCACGATCGTCTCTGCCACCGGCACCGTCATTTTAACGTCGATTTCTTCATCGTTGAAGGGAACAACAACCTTAATCTTTCCTGACACTCTCAGGCTGATTAAATGCCGGGTCTGGTTTATTCCCGCCTCTTCAAAGCTGTCAATATAATCTGCAGTTACCTGTCCTGCCGGAACCATCCTCACCTTTATCTCCGGGCCATAACCGGCAAAAATTCTGCTCCCCAATGCCTGACCCAAGGGTATGGAATAATTCTGCTTCTCCAGTTCGGCAAAACCGTTCTCAACCTCCAAAAGAGTCTCCGCCATCATCCGGTTTATTTTAACCGTGTTGGGCTGGATCAGAACTATCCTTCCTTCTCCATCCTTATGCACCACAACGAGATCCTGGTACTCTGTTTTCGACGCTACCTTTTCATTAACTGCTCGTGTAATTATCTCCTGCCCCGCCAATTGCGCTTTTGATTTGGCAATCTCATTTAGGGTCCGTTCAAGATTATGATCAGCAATAAGATATAATGCAACCAGCAAAGGAATAATAATTATAAGGAACCACTTGAATCGCGATCTTCGTCCATACAAATGGTTTCACCCCCGCAAACCCATAGTATGAAAAAAGTTCACAAGAGGTGAATACTTCTAATATAATAAGGTTCTAATCCCGAGCTGATGAGCGGAAGAACCCTTGCATTTATGCTGCACGGCAACCCCTAGGCAGAAGGTATGCCATTTTTCTCCATGACCATCCTTATCGTGAAATAATCGATTTCTGCGGGCAGAGCTCTCTTGATCGGTTTCAATCTGTTGGTACCCAGTTCCCGGGCGGTTCTCAAGACCTGCTCTTCGTGGTTACTGTTTATCAGTCGGTCCCAGTCGACCTCATATCCTTCTCTTACCGCCTGCAGTAAATGCTCCTGAACGGTTGACAGCTGCAGTTCCCTCTCCTGGGAGATCTCCTGCAATGACATCCCTTCTTGAAACTGCATCCAGGTTATAAGATAGCTGGATTTACGGCCGGAAATAATCCCCTTCTTTTTGTTCGTGACGTCTTTTTTAAAGAGTTTGCCTGCCAGACCCCTCTCCTTCTCGATTGACTCCGGGTCGGCTACATATTTTCGTATCAGCTCCACGAACTGATGTCCGTACCTCTCGAACTTGATCTCCCCCACTCCGGTGATGCACAGCATATCTTCCCGGCTCAGCGGCAGCCGTTCACACATCTCCCGCAGGGTACTGTCGGAAAACACCGCATAAGGGGGAATGCCATCATGCCGAGCTATAGCCCGGCGAAGGGAACACAATGCCTGAAAGAGCGGACTTTCTTTGGAGGGCGCTTTCGAGGGTTGAGGGAATTTAATGATAACCCTTTTCTCGCCCCGCATAACCGGAGCCGCTTTGGGCGTAAGCTTTACAATCGGGTATCTGCCCGAGGTTATCGTGAGGTATTCCTCGGCCGCGAGCAGACTTATCATCTCAAGGATTTCCTCTGTTGCCAGGTCACTCATAATCCCATAGGTTGAAAGCTCATGAAATCCCAACTGATAAATCCTTTCCTGCCGGGAACCTTTTAGAACTGAAGCCACCATCGAGCTGCCGTACTGCTGGCGCATGCGGTAGATGCAGGATAGTATTTTCTGAGCTTCAATCGTAATGTCCCTTACTATATAGTCGTTGCAATTGCTGCAGTTACCGCATTCAGATTTGAAATCCCTCTCCCCGAAATAGCCGAGGATATAGGCCCGCAGGCAACCGGGGTTGTGGCAGTAATCGATCATTTCCTTCAGCTTGACGTGCTCTAAAACTTTCCGTTCCCGGGGCAGGCTGCCGTTTTCAATCAAATACTTCTGAATTTGTATATCCCCGGGATGATAGAGCAGGATGCAGTCCGCCGCCTGACCATCACGCCCGGCTCGACCGGCCTCCTGGTAATAGGCCTCCAGGTGACGGGGCATGTTGTGATGGATAACGAAACGGACATTCGACTTGTCTATGCCCAGTCCAAAAGCGTTGGTAGCTACGATCACCTGAATCTCGTCATGGATAAACGATTCCTGATTGCGTATCCTCTCTTCTTTGGTCATCCCTGCGTGGTATTTCCCGACCTTGAAGCTGCGGGCACGTAATTCCGCAAATATGCTGTCCACCTCTTTGCGGGTTGCGGCATATATGATACCGGGTTGGTCGGGATGTTCTCGCAGATAACGGGTGATAAAACGCTCCCGGTCCACCCCCCTCATCAGCATCCAACGCAGGTTGGGA
>JAKOVY010000175.1 GCA_029781825.1 Bacillota bacterium
TGATGGTTGTTATTGGGGGAGCAGAATTGTTTACCGGGAACAACATGTTCCTGACCATCTGTGCCCTGAATGGGCAGACCACCTGGGGGAAACTCCTTTATAACTGGGTTGTTGTTTACTTCGCCAATTTCGCAGGTTCACTGCTGCTGGTTTTCATAATCTTCAGCGGCATGTTCTGGATTGGGACCAACGCCGAGGGAAGCCTGGCATTATCTGCCATCGGCGTGAAGGCGGTCTCTATTGCTCAGGGGAAACTGACCTTGACCTGGTCTTCCGCCTTCTGCCGTGCAATCTGCTGTAACTGGTTGGTATGTATGGCCGTGTGGCTGGCCTTGACCGCCAAGGACACCATTGGCAAGATATTTGCGATCTTCTTCCCCATCATGGCTTTCGTAACCAGCGGATTTGAGCACAGTGTAGCCAACATGTACTTCATTCCGATGGGCATTACCATCGTGAGCAAGGCTCCGGAGCTAGCAATCGCTGCCGGTTTCGATCCGACATTATTCACCTACGGGAACTTTATCATGAACAACCTTATCCCCGTTACCCTGGGTAACATAGTCGGAGGCGGATTCTTCGTAGCCGGCCTCTATTACCTTGCGTACTTAAGGCCGGCAAAAATCGCAGCCGCGAAAAAGGACAGCGGGGTAAGCGCATAATTTGAAAACAAGATGTATTGAGCTTCAGTTAACCGGAGTTGAGAACGAGGATAATTGCAGTCCTCGCTCTCCAAAATAATAGAGCGTCAACTGATGGCACCTGGACCCGGGGCCGGATAAGTCCGGCCCCAAGTTTTATGTTCCATGAAATCCCGATTTCCGGGCGGGGAATAATTTGTATGAGAATGAGCGGCTCGAAGATGCCCTGTCACATGTTCTGTAGTATTATACATACAGGGTGTGGAACCACTTTCCAGGTGACGCATTGATCATTTAAAAACCGGGAGGTTAGAGTCTTGAGTCCTGCAGTTCAATATATTACCCGCACCGGTGTTTTGCTGGCCATCGCCCTCGCGGTTCAATTTATGAGACTGCCGCAGCCGGTGACCGGACCGTTGGTAAACGCGATTCTGTTGTTGGCGGCCATCTATGTTGGTGTAAGCGGAGGAATCATAATAGGCTTGTTTACACCGCTGGTGGCCTTTATGGTGGGCATCCTGGCGCCTCCTCTGGCGCCGCTGATTCCGGTAATCATGGCAGCCAACGCGGTTTTGGTGTTGGTTTTTTACGGGGTCGGCAAATACTATAACAAGTATTTGGCGGCTGTGGTTGCAGCGGCAGCCAAATTCTTAACCTTTTATATAGCACTTCACTATGTGCTGGTCCTCCTGGGAATAACTCTGCCTCCTGCATTGGTGGCCGCATTTGGCCTGCCCCAGCTGTTTACTGCGCTCGTCGGGGGATTTGCAGCAGTACTGATCGCGGGCCGGTATCCTCCCAAATCCTGATAGCCTTTTGTGTGTACCCGGAGGGTCATTTGGACTATACACATCGCCGTTCCGCTTTTATCCTCACGAAAACCTCTCATTTCCCCGGCGTTTGCTGCGGTGAAATGAGACAGGCTTTATGCGCGCTCTCGATATCGTTTCATCGACTCCCTTAACTGCTCCCGGTCCTGTAGGT